>JAIOYV010000040.1 GCA_021740905.1 Bacteroidales bacterium | reverse complement strand
ATGGTCGAATTGATCCCGATAGAGAAGCGTATCGGGATTGGTGGCAAGTTTTCACCCTGTGTCTTTAATGTTCCTTATTTTGCAATTACTCAAGAAGCGTCAGCGCACTGAAAAGTGATGGTCGAATTGATCCCGATAGAGAAGCGTATCGGGATTGGTAGCTTTTTCTTGAATATTTCACGAGCGACAGCAAAGCAGGAGATAGCCTCACTTCAAAAGTTAATAATTCAAATAGAGGTCAGCTATCCTGGTGTTCCAGTTCTCACCTTTCCATCTTTTTCATACGCTACATAAACTTTTGAAGTGGTGATCTTCATCCATCCATCATCGAATAATTTCTATCTTTGGGGCATAATTAAATTGAATATGAAAACTGTACTTTTATTCATAAGCGGGGCCGAGATTTTTGTTATCATAATGGTAGTGATATTATTATTTGGGGCGAAAAAAATCCCCGAATTGGCTCGTGGTTTTGGCAAGGGGATGAATGAATTCAGAAAGGCAACAGCCGATATCAAAAAGGAAATCAACAACACTGATGGGGGACTGATGAAAGATGTGAAGGATATAAAGAACAGCATCCAGGAGACCACTCAAAATGTAAAACGAAGAATCGAAGAATCGGAGATTGGAAAAGATATAAGCTCTGTTAAAAAAAATATTGACAGAATGAAATGATAGCCGGTAGTCTTCAGTCTACTGTTCTCAGTCCTCAGTCCTCAGTTGGCAAAATGAAGCATGAAACCTGATGTTGGAAACTGGTCCAAATACGCTGATGCTATACAGTGAAAAACCGGAAATTTGACATTTGACAGTTGAACAAGATGCAATCCTTTTTGTCTTTATACAAGCAACCCATTGAAACTTTATTTAAAATACTTTTGACCACTTAATTTTTGTTATGACTATCCTGTTTTTTGTTGCACTGCTCTTATCGTTTTATTTATTAGCAAAAGTTGTAGATATATACTTTTTGCCCTCATTGGATAAAATCGCCACAGATCTGAGACTCTCTTCAGATGCAGCAGGGGCTACCCTAATGGCAGTTGGTTCGAGTTCGCCAGAATTATTCGTTGCTCTTTTCGCTGTATTTCGCCCTGGCGACCATGCAGCCATTGGGATTGGGAATATTGTTGGCTCAGCAATATTTAATCTTTTGGCAATTATTGGAGCGGCAGCCATTGTTAAAAAAGCACTGATTGCCTGGCAGGCTGTCGTTCGTGACCTTGTATTTTACGCAATTGCCGTTTTCCTTTTAATTTTATTATTCAGAGGTGGAACAGTGGAAACATTAGATGCTGCTATATTGATTGGATTGTATCTAATATATGTTGTGGTTGTTGTATTTTGGCGAAAAGTATTCAAATATGTCGACCCGAATGAAGAAATACAGGTAGCTGACCCCCAAACCAATACACCAAAGATTTTTAAAACAATAACACATCCAGTTGATTCAACACTCGGCATCTTTTTTCCAAATCCGAAATATTATTATCCTACCTTTTTTATTTCCATTCTAATAATTGCTGCCTTTAGTTGGGTATTAGTAGAATCTGCAATTGGGATAGCTCATATCCTGAATATTTCTGAAACAATTATTGCCGTTACAATATTAGCAGCTGGCACTTCTGTTCCCGATTTATTATCATCAATTAGTGTATCCAGGCAAGGTCGCGGAGGTATGGCTATAAGTAATGCGATTGGTTCAAATATCTTTGATATATTAATCGGTCTTGGCTTGCCCTTTTTATTGATAATTCTCATTCATGGAACAGCTATCGATCTTGATGTTAGCAATTTGAATGTGACTTCATGGTTTCTGCTATCATCCATTGCAATTATGTTTGTGCTATTTATTATTAACAAATGGGTTGTGGGTAAAAAAATGGGCCTGTTTTTAGTATTGCTTTATATAGCCTACATTGTATGGGCAATAATAACAGTAAGTTAGCCTGTTTAAAAACCGGATTTCGTTTAAGATGACAGATAAAAATTCTCGTTCAAGATTTTTTGTCTGATCAATTCACCAAGCACAATCTCTGTCATTTCGCTTTTGAATACAAATTCCTTGCTCAGGTCCGACACATAAGCCTTGATGCGCATTTTCAACACCAGTTTCCGGTCGACAATCTCATTTACAAAAATGATTACAATAGGCTTGTTCAGATAAATGTATTGTGAAACCTGGGCCGATTTAATTGCAATTTCGCGCACTTTGGAGGTATCAATATCCACCGGTAAATAAATCTCGGCCACCACCTGGCAATTGTTCTGTCCCGAATTTGAATTTGACACATACTGACTCATAAACTCGCTGTTGGGGATGCTGACTTCCGAATCGTCGGCTGTGACAATCTTCGTTGACCTGATCCCAATTTCGGTGACTTCGCCATAAAATTTACCCGCTTCAATTTTGTCGCCAATCTGAAAGGGCCTGTCGAACATTACTACAAGACCGCCAAAAACATTCTTCAACAAATCCTGGGCAGCAAAGCCAACAGCCACCCCCAAGGATGCAAGAGCAGCCAACAGTGTGGATGCCGGTGGATTATAAACACCAACGATAATAATATATATCAGTATAAACCAGCTTAGAATCCTGATAATTGGGATTAGACGTTTGACAGAGAACTCATACTTTGGTTTTCGGGCAGTCAAACTATTAAGAAAAGCGATGATCAATTTTATGCCAAAATAGCCAATCAAAAGGAATATGATTGTCCAAAAAATATTTGATATAGAAATAATATCGGCCAAAGAAGGCGGAGCCAATATTGTTTCTGCCATTGTTTTTGATGCCGGTTCGGTAAGTGTATCAACTACCTGGATTTGTGCAGATGCAGTAGTGTCAATGATTACATTATTTTTTTGAACACCTGTGGTTTCCTGACCCTGCAATACGAACGAAAGGCTAATCGCAATCCCAAATAAAATGGTTTTGACGGTATATAGTAAAGCTTTACGGTTTTTCATCCTACCATCTATTTTTAATGAAGCATATTGATTTTGAATAATTCGTCGACAACTTGCCTATATACAAAAGGATTCAGGTAATAAATATTTTCTTTTTTTTTCAGGAGACCATCGTCCATAAGTTGATCTAATTTTAGTCGAGCGCTTTCCTTGTTACATCGAATAATATCCGTGAGGTTTTCAACCGTAATCCCATTTTCAATAAGGATAGCCCTCATGATCAACAATTTGTTTTTGTTTATCGATTTCAAAAAACTATACTCGGGCAGTAATTCCTGATCAAAATAAATTATGTCTTCGTCGATTTGACCTGCAGAAATAAGCCAAAACAAAAAGGCCTGGGTAATATTTCCTTTCACCGACTCATGCAATTTTTCAAAATATTCCTGCTTCAGAATTTCTTGCAACTCCCCTTCATCAATCTTTTTTATACGAAAGAATGATTTTTTCCTTTGATGGTTTACAAAACCCATCCGGTAGCCACTTACATTATGCCTTCGCTCAATCAATTGCTGCAAATCAGCTGGCCTTAATTCGTTAAGTTTTATGGTGTAGCCAAAAAAATCGGACAAAACCAATGTTTTCTCAAGGTAGTCCCACGATATAGAATGGCAAGCAAAAACCCAGAAAATATTTTGATAAGTAGCTGAAATTAATTGCAACAGTTTGTGCATGTATTCAAATCCATCAAGCCGAAGGGAAAACAACTGCTCCAAGCCATCAACAGCAATAATTTTCTTTTCGACAACTTGTGAATTTGCCAATGCATTGTTTGCCGGCAGGGCTTCTTCTTCGAGTCTCAAATAGAAATCCTTTATACTTTGATGTTTCGAATACAGATCGAGGTAAACGGTTTTTTTCTTCCCTGTTTCCTGGCTCAGGAATTTGTGTATCAAAGAGGTTTTTCCTGTTCCTTTTTCTCCGACAAAGGCTACAGGTGCGTATTTTCCTTCCTGCCATTTTTCATACGCCTTAGTCAACTTCTCCCAGGGCTTAGTTCGCTCGTAATAAAACTCGAATGTCGACAAAGCTTCCATTTTAAAGAGTTGCTGATACACATAAGGAAGCCTGGCAATTGTGCTTTCCGTAGCAACCAAATAATCCGATATATCCGAGGTAATAAAATATTTGCCCTTTTCGACCTTTAATTGTTCCGAAATTTTTTGTGACGATATTTTCAAAAAGTTAAAAATATGACCAGCCTTGGTAAGTACCACAGGTATGAAATGTCTTATTTTCTTCAATATCCTATCTCGGATGGCTTTTGACTTTTCAATGGCTTTGTGCCGTGTGATATAGAATTTTACCTGAAGGGCATTATCGTTTTCTTTAATCTCATTTATGTCCTCAATAAGTTTTTCTATAGGGGACTTTAAACCCTGAAGCTCCTTGTCAATAAATGACTGATGGAATTCAAGAAGAGCGGATAACTTAATTTCAGTACGTTTCAATCCCTTCTGGCCAATCTCGATGGCAACTGATTTATCCTTTTCCTGTTCAAAATTGTGAATAGCTGACTCGATGCTAAAATCAACAATTTCAGGAATTTCGTTCACACGATTCTGTATGCCTTGAAAATAGTTTATAAAGGCAATTTTTAAGCGAGGGAAGGTGTCCATAAAATCGGGCACCATTTTGTAATTTATTAGTTCGGAAGGAGAAATTTTTTCGAATGAGGATCGGGATAAGGGAACGTCATATCGTGCATTTTTCATCAGATAATTGATCTTCGAAATGCCTTCGAATTGTAGCTTTGAATCCTTTTGAAACCGGTCAATCAGTTCTGCTAAATTTAGCCTTTCAACAATTTCATACAATTGGGGCAAATACCCGGATATCAACTTTTTCCTAAGATCGATCCGCATTTTGTCCAGGCTTTCAATAAAATCAGTCGCCGTTAAATCGTATTGTATAGTAATCGTATTTGAACTCTCTTCAATCAACTGTTTTAGTTCGCCTAATTTGGATGAAAATGGAGTTCTAAGCTGAGAGTCAATAATTTTGGAGAAATCAAGATATTCTTTCTCAAATGAATAACTCAGGCTGTCTATTTCCAGGTTCAAGGTCCAGTCCTCGGCCAATAAATAAATGCTATTGTGCCAGTTATCAAATTTTTGATGATAGGATCTCAAAATATCGAAACTATCTTTTGCCAGATTTCTAAATACGGGGAAGCTGGGAATATCGGTCACTGCCTTGCTTCCTTGCCACGAAGAATAATCCCCTTTTTCTAAAAATCCGTCAATGCCATCGAAAAAGGCTCTCGAAAAAGCTTCTTTCGCTTGCTCTATCTTGTCACCTAAAATCTTCTCCGCCCCGGGGTCGTATTTACCTCCGGCCTCATCCTGTTTTATTTTCAACTGAGAATCAGCAAGCTCCAGTGAGTTAGGCATTAGTTCTGGAGCATTGTCTATATCATAATAATATAGCAAACGTATTGAATTGGCTTTAAGGATATCATTAAAAAGAGACTCTGCGTCGGTGAGGTTTTTCAGTAGTAAATAATGATAGAAAAACCCGGTTTCGGATTCGGCCTTCGACTTGTTTATTATTTCTTGAATTTGTGGATCGGCCTTTTTTCTGAATGAGAAACTGTCGCGAATTTTAAAAGCGCCTTTTCGGGTAAACCTGCCAAACCTCGAATATTGCTTTGCTTTTTGCACAAGAGCAATCATGCTTTGCCTGCTTTCTTCCCTTTCCAAATACTTTTCGACGACCACTTCACTTTGGACCATACAATCGCTAACGGCAGCATAAAAATCCATCGCTGGTTTATCCGAAATAGCATCAAGGATCAATTTACGCACAAGGCGTTTGTAATTTGAATATTCAAACAGGTAAGCAGATTGCTTCCCCTCAGAAACTAATGGTTTGCAGCGACTTTCAAAATCAGCCTTAGCTTTATTTATTTTCTTGATAAGACTAGTAGATACATCCAATTCCCGATCAAGATCGGCCAATATTGTTACTTTGAAAGCCGATTTTAAATCGTCGGCAAAATGAACTAATTCCGATTGAAATGCCATACTATTATCTCTTTTTCATCAAACCCTATCCACGGAAATTTTGTTTAAAAATACATTTTTTTTCATTGACATAAACGACTAAGTGTATGACAAGTTCTGGTAATGGAGTAATGGGTGTGTAGCAGCACAGGTCTCCCTTATTCCCCAAATTTCTTAATTACTTAATTCCCAAATTCCTCTATACTCCAATTCTTGACTACTCCCGAAAAGGCACTCTCGTTGTGATGACCACAGACCGGATAAAGGCTTTTCAAATCCTCAGGTGCATTTTCGACCACATAGCTTTGTGCCGTGAAATCCAGCAGGTCGATGTCGTTATAGTCGTTGCCTATACCGATGGTGTTGGAGGGGTCGATTTTCAGATAGGAACACAGCCAGCATGCAGCCTTCCCTTTGGAAACATTCGCCGGAAAAATCTCAATCCATATCGACTCATGGTCGAGGGGCGAGGTGGCACGGATAACCTTTACATCGGGAAACAGTTCTGCAATTTTGGCGTAAAGTCCTACATCCTTATGGATTATGGCAATAAACTGGCAGGCAGCCCCAAAAGTCTCCTCACTCAGGAACATAGGTTCGGCAAAGGCTTTATAAATTTCGATGCGCTTGTAAAAATCGGGGTTGTACTTTCCTGTTGAATGGTACACAAAGTGATGGTTTTCGGGGATGGGGTAATGCAGCATAAAATCAACATCGCTTTCTTTTAGCGTTTTTGTAATCGAAATTACCTGATCGGAACTGAGTTGCTGACGATGTAGAATCTTTTTGTGCTGCCAGTCCATAATCCCGGCACCGGAGGAGAAAATCAAATAGTCGATGGGAAAATCGGGGGCCAGCACTTTATGGGCTGAAAAAAGGGAACGACCTGTGGCGGCAACACGGATAATTTGTTTTTTCTTCAAGGCAAACAGGCTTTGGTAATCCGCCGAGCTACATTCCCCTTTCGAATTAAGCAAGGTGCCATCCAGATCAGTAAAAATAATATTAGCTTGTTTATGAGACATTTTCAATGCTTAAATCTATGAAACGCAAAGGTGGGAAATTTTTCAGGAAAGGAAAGAAACGTCCCAAAAATTGGGACAGTTGAAAATGATGGCAAACGATGGCAAAATGCGAGAAACTGATGTAAAAACAATTAATACCCAAATATAAATTCTTGACATTTAGCAATCCCACCCTATTTTGATGTAACCATGATGTAGAATTTAATATCCATGATGTAAGCAAAATGGGGTAGCAATTTCTATTTTCCATATTTTATTGCCGATGTTTGTTTCCTTAATTTTGAAATGGGATTGAATTCACAAAAAGGAAAAAAGAAATGAAAGGATTTTTAAAAACATCACAGCGATTTGCTCAAATTGTAATCGTTCTATTTTTGGCCCACTTAGGCCTCACTTCGTATGGACAATTTGTAAATGTTGGAGCAGGTGCTTATACCACACAATACCCAGGACTGGATGCGGCAGGTAGAAACCATTTTCCAACAGGTACGCCTTACACAACTGGAGTAGCAGCCACAAAACCGGCTCCAACCAACGACTGGTGGTCGAAAAAGATAAAAGAAGCCCATGCCGATAATCTTTTCAATTATCCATTTACCCTTAAAACCAAAACCACTGGATTGGTGGTAACTTACATGCCCTGGGGAGTTATCGATAGTTTTGAGCCGGTTACTGTTGGGATTAGCGGATTGAATGCAAGCGCAGCCAGGGTCTCAGATTTTTCCGACTGGACAGTGACTATGGATTGGAGTAATACAGGCCATAATTTCCAGGCCACAGCCGGTATTGGAATGCCCCTCCTCTACTTCACAAAAGATTCGACTGATGTGGCACAAGTCACCATAACCGAAGGGACAGTTACCATTTCCAACGAAATGATAATTATTACCAATGCCCACAACGGTGCCGACTTTGCCATTTATGCTCCGCTTGGAAGTACCTGGACCCAGGCTGGAAATATATATACATCAACCCTGAATGGAAAAAATTACTGGTCGCTGGCTTTTATTCCCCTCACTGCCACAAACATCACGACTGTTGCCAACGAATATAAAAAATACGCTTATGTTTTTCCTGTGAATACAATAACAAGCTGGGAATATGACGAGAGCACTTCGGTAGTACGAACCGATTTTGTGGTTGAAACCGATGTAAAAGAAGGCACTGACACAACGATGCTGATTGGTTTACTTCCTCATCAATGGTCGAACCTGGCAGCCAATTCGCCGGTTCCCAGTCAATATTCTTATGCCACCATAAGGGGTGAACTAAAAACCCTGGATGGAAATTCGTTCAGTGTCGAAAACACTTTTCATGGGATTTTACCTACCCTACCCTACCTGGATTATTATAGCTCAGGTTTCAGCCCTCAAAAGATTATGGAGAAAGTCCAGCTTTTGGAGAATGATGGATTAGACAGTTGGACCGATTCGTACAACGAAGGCCAAATGATGAACCGTTTGATCCAGACTGCCCGCATTGCCGATTTAACGGGCGATACAATTGCCAGAGGTAAAATCCTTTCAACCATAAGAAACCGTTTGGAAGATTGGCTTAAGGCAGAAGCTGGTGAAGTGGCCTTTTTATTTTATTACTATGCGCCCTGGTCTGTCCTGATAGGCTATCCTGCCGGACATGGCCAGGACGATAACATAAACGACCATCATTTTCATTGGGGATACTTTATCCATGCCGCTTCGTTTGTCGAGCAGTTCGAGCCTGGCTGGGCAAACCAATGGGGCGAAATGATCAACTATTTGATCCGCGATGCGGCCAATGCCAAACGCGACGACAGCATGTTCCCCTTCCTCCGAAATTTTAGTCCTTATGCCGGGCATTGCTGGGCCAACGGCTTTGCTACTTTTCCGCAAGGAAACGACCAGGAGTCAACATCCGAGAGTATGCAGTTTAATTCGTCGCTCATCCATTGGGGATCGATTACCGGAAACGATTCAATAAGGGATTTGGGGATTTATCTCTATACCACCGAACAATCCGCCATTCAAGAGTATTGGTTCGATATGTACGACAGGGTGTTTCAACCCTCACAACAATACAGCCTGGTTTCGCGGGTTTGGGGCAATAGCTACGACAATGGCACTTTCTGGACCGCCGATATTGCAGCATCTTACGGCATCGAAATGTACCCCATACATGGCGGATCGCTGTATCTGGGACAGGACACAAATTACGTCAACCAGGTATGGTCTGAGATTGAGCAACACACCGGCATTTTAGTGAATGAGGCGAACGACAATTTATGGCACGATGTAATGTGGGAGTACCTGGCATTTATCGATCCGCAAGCAGCCATTGATATGTACGATTCCTATCCACAGCGATCGCTCAAATTTGGAATTTCCGATGCCCAGACTTACCATTGGCTCCATTCAATGAATGTACTTGGGAGGGTCGATGCGACATTAACTGCCAATCACCCATTGGCGGCAGCTTTCACCCAAGGCGGTGACACAATTTATACAGCACACAATTATGGGAACAGCCCCATAGTTGTCACCTATTCTAATGGTTTTATGCTTGCTGTTCCGGCCCAGAGGATGGCCACCAGCAAAGATATTTCCATGAATGGAACATTGTCATCAAGTTTCCCGGAGGCATATCCAGGAGGAAGTGTGGAGTTGCTCCTTTCTGTAAGCGGAGGAACGCCTACGCAGGTAGAATTTGTGGATGGGGAAACCATGATCGGCCAGATCAGCCAGGCACCTTTTACTTTTCAGGCCACCAATCTTGGCGTTGGTAAGCACAGTTTCTATGCAAGAATTTATGAAGGGAATAACTTTGGGATCAGTAATCTGATAACAGTAATTGTTGGCGAGCAATTACCTTATTTGGGTTATCCGTCCGAAATACCCGGAACGATTCAAGCAGGGCATTTCGATATTTTTGAAGGAGGCATTGGCCAGGGCATTTCATACAGCGATGTTTCGCCCAAAAATGAAGGAGATTTCCGGGAAAGCGAATATGTGGATGCCTCGATGGATTTCACCGAAGGGGCTGTTGTAGGATGGATTTCATCCGGTGAATGGCTGGAATACACAATCGATGTGCAGCAGGCAGGATTATATACACTCGTTTTCAGGTACGCTTGCGGAAACCAAAGCGGAGGTGGCCCCTTCAAAATGGAATCGGATGGGGTGGTGATCAAAACAGGGATTACGGTTAGTTATTCCGGCAATTGGGGCACCTGGACAAATAAAACAGTAAATGATATTCCACTAAAAAGCGGCAACCAAGTCTTGCGATTGTCCTTTGAAAATGGCGAACTCAACCTGGGAAATATGACCTTTGCATACAGTTCACCTCTTCCTTACGATCAACCTCTAGCCAATGCCGGCGACAATATCCTTGTTTTACTTCCCAATTCGATCACCACATTGGATGGCAGTGGTAGCACAAATCCAGGCACTGCCGGTTTATCCTATTCATGGACGCAAGTATATGGGCCGTCGAGTCTTGTGTTTTCAAATACGCAGGTTGCTCAACCCGGATTGTCATCCTTAGTAGAAGGGGTTTATCTGATTAAATTAACAGTTGACAACGGTAGCTATTCCGATGATGATGAAGTGTATGTAATTTCGAGCACCACCTCTAATGTTGCCCCCAAAGTATCCATATTCTCCCCGGCCAACAATTCAGAATTTATCACCGGCGAAACCATCAACATATCAGCCCTTGCTTCCGATTTAATTGGCTATGTTGCAGATGTAAAATTCTACGTAAATAGTTTATTTCTGGGAACTGCAACCCAATTTCCTTATGAAATCAACTGGACTCCTTCTGTGGGCCAATATAGTTTAACTGCAATTGCTACCGATAACGATGGAAGCTCAACCACATCGCTAGAAGTAAATGTTACAATAACCGAGGCACCATCATGTTATGGCACATCCGGGAACGGGGAATTCGACTATGAATTTTCACCCGACGACAACAATCCAACCATAACTTTTATTCCATCATTAGCAGGCATGGGCAGCCCCACTTGTATTTTGTATTATGGGACAAGTCCCAGCGGCCCTTTGCCGGGTTATCCGGTAACTCCAAACGTACCTTATCAAATTTCAGCCAGCGAAGGAACTCTTATCCATTTTTATTACACCTACTCCTACCCCGGGCAAGGTGAACATAATAATTCCGCAAACATGGATACTTATGTGGTTGGTAGCTGTCAACCACTATCTATTGCTGATAATGGCGAAAACTTCGAGGTGAAATTTTATCCAAACCCGGTAACAGATATTCTGAATATTGAATTTCCAGCAGGAGAAAAGGAGATAACAGTATATGATTACACTGGAAAAGAGATTACTAATTTCGCCGTTTCAAATAGGTATTTTAAATTCGATATGAGCAGTTTTGAATCAGGGTTATATCTCTTTAAAGTGATAAATGGAAAAAGCTCATCGGTTTTTAAGGTGATCAAATAGATTTGAAAAATCCTAATACAATTGCACCTGCTCCGAGCTACCCGATCGTATGGTAAAATCCTTTGTGATGGTGTACAGGGTTTGCTTGGAGTTTTTCGTTCGGAATGAAACAAAGTATGAACCGGGTTGCAATATCAGGGTTTCGTTGGTCAATTCGGGGTTCAGGTTTTTGATCCACTTCTGTTGATTCTCTTCCATAAGATAAATGCTTCCATAACCTGTAGCTTTCATTAAAAATGTTGCCAGGCCCGGATTGGGGATTTCTATTTTGGTTTCGGCATTGGGAGTCACTTCAATAGCCGTAAGGACAATTTTAGGCAAAGTCATGATTTCGATATCGTATTTGCCAATCAAATACTTTTCCGGTCGATTTACCTTCTGGCGGTTCAGCGTTTCACACCCCCCTTGTTTGCGAACTAAAAATTCCAAATCACGGTGTTGGTTGCTAGTCGATTTAACCAACAGGCTTCCCTGAGGAGCATCGGCTGGGATAATGGTATGCTTTCCAGGTGTAAGCACAATACTATCGACCCGTACAGGCGGAATAGTATGTACCACCATATTATATTTCACAAGGGGGTCGAGGATCACCGTATCGGGAACTCCCCGATTATTTATGGTATGTACATAATTGTGCATTATCTTGCCCGAAAAATTATCGTAAAAAGTCATGTTCACATTGGTCTCGGTGGGCTTGCCATAGATATCCAGAAGATTTACCTGGGCAGTTGTTGAGTTTAGTGCCTGCGAAATAACTACCCCGAACACTTCCCTGAACTGTTCTTCGTCGGCGGCATCGAAATAATTCCCCACACACTCGAAAGTCTCACGAAACTCTACGTCGAGGCCAATGCCAATAACAAATGGTTTTAAAACGATGCCTTTTTTCTGAAGAGCAAGCGAAACCGCACATGGGTCGCCATCGCAAGCTTCAATTCCATCGGTAATGAGGATGATGATATTCCGGCATTTGTCGCAATTCGGGAAATCATTGCCGGCCAATTCCAACGAGTGGGCAATAGGTGTAGTTCCTTTTGGGCTGATAGCTCTCAATTTTTGTTTGATCTTAAAAGCATTATTCTCACCAAAAGGCACCTCAAGTTTTGTATCGCCACAATCCTGTGGGGGGACATACGACTGGTGCCCATAAACACGCAAGGCCATCTCCACATTTTCAAGTTTGCCCACACTGTCGACCATATTGATGAGCATAGACCGGGCGATGGTAATTTTACGGTCGCTTTCCCAATTCCCCAGCATACTTTGCGAAGCATCGAAAACAAACAATATCCGCGTAAGTGGAGGCTTCGGTTTTTTCACCTGCGATTGGCAGGTAAAACTCAGAAACACTCCCAATACAATCATTAAAAGAATACTACATTTATGTTTCAAATCCCTTGTTTTTATGCGTTGCTAATACGTTGTAATGTTACCAAAAATTGCTGTTTTAAACAATAGTGTCGATGTTTCACTAATTTTATATTGTTTTGCGCAAAATTAAGGATATTCATTTAAGATGCAGAAAACGAATTTCTGGAAAGATATACATAAACCCATTTTCTCGTTGGCCCCTATGGAGGATGTCACCGACACGGTTTTTCGTGAGATTGTCCTGTCCATTTCACACCCCGATTATTTGCAAGTTCTGTTCACCGAATTCACCTCCACCGATGGTATGTGCCACCCTGTTGGGAAAGAAAAGGTAAGCCACCGGCTAAAGATGAACGAAAGCGAAAGGGCACTCCTCAAAAAAATGAACGTGAAACTGGTGGCTCAGATTTGGGGTTCTGACCCTGAAAAATTTCACCGGACCACTAAAATGCTCAACGAAGAGTGGGACTTTGATGGCATCGACATTAACATGGGCTGCCCTGTGAAAAAGATTGTTAAGCAAGCCACCTGCTCGGCTCTTATAGCTTTCCCCGATCAGGCCAAAGAAATTATCCGGGCCACCCAGGAGGCCACCCATCTGCCTGTGAGCGTAAAAACCCGCACGGGCATCAAAAAACATGAAACCGAAAGTTGGATACCACATCTTCTGGAAACAAAACCCGCTGCATTGATCCTTCATGGAAGGACACAAAAGATGATGTCGGATTTTCCGGCTGAGTGGGATGAGATTGGAAAAGCCGTAAAACTGCGCGATGAACTTTCGCCCGAAACCCTGCTGCTTGGCAATGGCGATTTGTTCTCGATGGAAGATTGCCTCTCAAAAATTGATCAGTACAAGGTGGATGGGGTAATGATTGGTCGGGGTATTTTCAAAGACCCCTGGATTTTCAATCCTGATAAAAAAATTCCTTCAACAGAAGAAAAAATACAATTGCTCTGGAAACATGCCAGCCTTTTTGTGGAAACCTGGGGCAAGGAAATGAACTTCAATATCCTGAAACGATTCTTTAAAATTTACACCAATGGCTTTTATGGGGCCGCCGATTTGCGTGCCAAACTGATGGAAACAAAATGCCTTGAGGATGTGGAAAAGGTGTTGAGTGAGGTGAATGGTTGACAAATATCGTGTCCGTTCAAATACGCTTATAGACTGTCGTACCTACGGCACTTCAAAGCATTTTGGTGACACATTTCTACCATACCATCATCCCTGACGGGATTTTCATAGCTCCGTTAGGAGCGGCAGTATGGTAAAAAAAAAATGGGGTGATATCATAAAAGCCCCGTAGGCGGCGACACAATATTTAAAAATAAAATGATCCTGAATGTGTGCAATTGAACCGCATATTATCCCCCCATCATTCCCATCAAATCATCTTTTGTCTCCTTTAAATACCCTAAGTTGGGTATCAATTCCAAACTGATAAAGATTAAATCCTCAAATAATGGCTCCAACAAATTAAATAACCTTTCGGATTGGACCTGGACTTTCTTTGGCTTTGCATCTTGATTTAATAAGAATTTTAATAATGTCTCAGGTGCTTTAGACAACATTTCGTCAAATCCATCCATGGGTGTAAGCATCTCAGTGCCTACGACCATTCGGCTGTTTTTTTCGACCAATAATAAAAGATAGGGAAAGAATACCTTATGTCCGGGCTCTTCCGTAGGGTGGTTTAGGATAAAAAGATCAGCTGCAAAGATAAGGCTACCAAGAGGCATTTTGTTAAAACTGCTGATCATTTCCGTTGAAACCCTACTCTGAATTATGTCCGAAGGGTAAACTATTTCCTGAAATGTATCGGTCCAAATTATTTCGTTGTTCTTGGTTTCAGGTTTTCGGATCATGTAATAATCCTCTTTTTCAGGATCGGGGTGAAAAATTACCTCTTCATCATCTTTGAACCGTTTCGCCACCTCAATGGCCTGCTGCAAAATATACAACATAGTGCGTTGTTCGGCAGGCTCTAAGGTATAGGGCAAAAAACCAGGTGAATATTGTTTAAATAATGGCCACGAATTACTGCCCCTAAATTTCAATTTCGATTTTTTGATTAATTCATAATCCTCCTTTTGTAGGCGATCCCTGTACTCGAAAGAAAGCATTAGCTGAGGCATTTCAAGAATGGTTTCGGGTGGCAAAGTTTCGTGGTTCTCGTTAAAATAAATATAGCTTTTCAAACCTTCCTCGCCCATGTATGCACTAACAGAATAATGCTCGCCCAAGTTTCCCATTATGCTGACATAATTCACTATACCAGTAACTGGGTCTTCCACCCCAAAAATATCCGATTCGTACATCCACCCCCAAGGCTCCAACTCCTTAATTTCGGCTGCCAGAACTAAAAGTTCTTCCCAATATTCAGTTCTTGTTGTCATAATACAGCTTCTATTTATTTCAAAACTTACAAATCCTCCTTAGTGAAAAATTCAATATTTACTGCAAAATCCGAAACTCTACCCTCCGATTTTTCTGCCTTCCTTCCGGGTTGTCACTTCCATCGGGATTCGTGTTGGGGGCAATGGGTTGTTCTTCCCCGTAGCCTTTGGCTATTAGCTTTTCGGGTTTGATCCCTTTACTCTTCAAATAAGCAACCACCGAATCGGCCCGTCGCTGCGAAAGTTTTTTGTTGTAATCGTCGGCTCCCTTGCTGTCGGTGTGTGCCGAAATTTCGATGGTGATTTCGGGATTGTCCACCAAGACCATGTACAATGTGCTGTCGAGATATTCCTTGACATCAGAATTTAAGACATTGCTGTCGAAATCGAAATAAATATTGGAAAGCACGATTGGCTTGTCGGTGATCGGGTCCAGTTTTATATCGAGGTTCAGCGAATCGGACCATTGCATGTCGTGGGTCGAAAAACGGAACGATTTCCGCAAGAACTGGGGCGATTCTGCAATCAACAGGTAATCATTCCCAGGTTCTACTTCCAGTTTAAATTTCCCGTCGGGCCACACCGAATCGTTTTTCAACAGAACGGGCCGTTTGTCGATGGGGTCGAGCACATAAAGCGAAATGTATGTTTTTCGATAATCAAGTTTTTGAACCTTGTCACGGACTTTTATATAGGCAGTTTTGGGATCGACCTGCCCTGTCTCAATCATCTCACGAAGGTCGGTAAATTCCTTTTTACGACCTTCAATATATGTTTCCCAGTCTTTTTTATCGAGGTTGATACCCAGGTTCTTTAACTTCTGAAACTCCCTCTGAACCTCCTTGTCATTTCCTTGCTGAATAAACTCATCAATAGTACCAAGTTTGTGGAAAAGGGTGAGCGAATCCTCCCAGCTCAGCCGGGGCCTGGTTTTGTCAAGTATTGCAAAAAAAGTAGATGTATCGGGTTCGAGGTTTATAAGCCCTGTAACCGAATCGACCAGGTTGGGCGAAAGTTTTGGCAGGGTCGACATTAGGCTATCGTTTGTAATATCGCTGCGAAATTCCGGCGACATTTCTTCCGAATTGTTCGAGAGCAAAGCCCCAATGCTACCCAATACAGTCATGGCAGTATATTCGGTCCATTTGTAGGAGTATATATCGTCGCAGCAATTAAAGTCTTTGTAGCTTACGCTGCCGGTGCGATTCGAAACAAAAAAACCCTCCCGCCGGTCTTTTACAACTGTAAAATATAAATCGTCGGCACTCGAATTTAGCGGGTATCCCAGGTTGGTTGGCTCTGTCCAGTTTTTTTTCGAGCCGGTCGATTTGAAAATGTCCAAACCACCCAGCCCCGGCCAGCCATCCGAGCTAAAATAAAGCACCGAGTTGGCCGGATTATAAAAAGGACTTGTTTCATTACCGGGCGAATTAATAGAATTTCCTGCATTTCTGACCTCCGAAAAATCATTCTCCTTTGTATCGTACACCGTAAACCAGATGTCCTTCCCGCCATTTCCGTCGGGGCGGTCGCTAATAAAATAGAGGATTTCTTTTGTCTTGTTCCTCGGGTCTGGGCCTACAGCGGGTTGCGATGAAGATATACCCGGTGGGTTTATATCCGTGTTCAATTTTTTTGGCCTGCTCCAACCAAGCACCATTTTACGGCTCATGTACAAGGCACATTGCAATTGATTATTTACCGAATAATTACATTTTGTAAAATAGAAACGGTCTCCATCAGCCGTAAGGCAGCCATTCCCGGTAATGGAATTGGAAGAATTGAATGGGCCTGGAAATTCTTTGCCCCCCTCCCACTTGTCATTTTTTTTAGTGGCTAAATAAAATTGTTTTTCAGGAAGCCCAAAGTTGCTTTGCACAAATGAATCGGTACGAAATGAGGCATACAGAAGGGTGGTGTCGTTTAATGGCCAGGGAGAAAACTCCGAATAGACCTTATTGATCGAATTGTTGAGATGCTTAATGTCGATTTTTAAGGGTTTGTTCCGGATGCTGTCGGCCTGCAAACAGCCTTTAATTTCCATTTCCAACTGCTCCCTGATATTTTTATCGATACTCCGGGTATTGTCTCGATAGGTATAAAATCCCTGAAGAGCCGTTTCGTAAGCCCCTGTCATTTTCCGCATCCGGGCTTCGTGAAATTTGGCAATGGAATATTCATCTGGCTCACTATTGTATGCCTTCTGATAAAAACTTGCAGCCCTGTGATAATCGCGGGTTTGTTCGTACAGACTGGCCAGATGAAAAGCAATTTCACCATCATCAGGCCTCTTATCGCAATACAATTCGAATTTTTCGATAGCCCCATACACATCCCCCGATGCTTGCAAATCGAAGCCATCGGCCTTTAAAAGTGCAGGGATGTTCTGCCCAAAACACGAAAGCTGAATGAACAATAGAATCAGTATAGGGATCGCTTTGCGAAATAATTTGCTTGTCATGGATTGGTCGTTTAGGTTCATCGGATAGGGAGTTATTGTCTGAAACAAGGAATAGTGGCCGGGTTTATTTGCTTGCCCATCCCTGTATAAGTTAGTGATAACTCAAATGCACCCTGTATTTGAGGAGCTTTCTGAAGTTGAGAGATGTTTAAATCGTAACTAATACCGATGTTGAACTGAAACAACTTTGCCCCAAGAACAGCAATTATAGCATCGGTATTCCGGTCAAAACCAGTACGAAGATATGCCCCGGCATACAAAGCATGTAATCTGTTTTTGTTGGGGGGCACATCAAGCAACACATCACTGCCGATTAGCAGGTTATTGGCATGGGCCATGGAAATAAAATAGGCCGCCGGTTGAATATTTAATTTTTCTCCTACTGGGAATTTAATGGTAAAATGTGTCTTATAAGTCATATCCAATTTAATGGAATCGGCACCATAAAAACTATAATTAGGTTGATTGACATGAAAAACCGCAACCCCAATCTCCGTATTATATTTCCCGAGCAAAACTTTATACAGTGCGCCTAAATTGAGGTCGGGATATAGTTTCGATTCGCCCAGGTTAGGTTCGTTGTAGGGTAAATCGGGGTTGAACCCACCAATACTGTGATCGTATTGACCGGGAACAGTTGCACCGTTTAGGTTGTATCCCAAATTGAAAATACCAGCTTGAACACCCAGACGTAAAATACTATTACGCATCAGAAACTGATATGCACCCGACAGCATAAGTCCTGATTTATGAAGGCCAATCACACCCGATTTGTCATCTAAAAGGGCTATTCCTGCATAAATTTTTTTACGTCCCACATTTATTGATTTATCGAACGACAGCGAAAGTGTGTTGTATGGCTGACCAATAGCATTCCATTGGCTACGGAAACTATGGGCAAAACGCCAGGAGCCATAAAAATTGCCGGTAAGGGCGGGATTATAGATCAATGGGGTCGTTCCAGCTTGCGAAAAGTGGATATCTTGCCCCAGCATACTGACCGGGCAAGTCAGCAAAACAAGGATGAAAAGGAGGATGGGTCTCATAATTTTATTTTGCACCAAATGTAGGGATTTTAGCATTGTTTCCAAAAAGCAGTAGACAAAACTAAATACATTTTAGTTGGCTGAAAAATGAAGGGGTTCACAACAAAAATCCAATATTTATTTAGTGTTTTGTAAAAGTCGCCAGGAATGAAATGATATTCCAGTGCTTTGCACCTTTATTTTAGAATATTCCTGGTTGCTAAAATAATTCTCGGCTCTGCCGTCTTTCATGGTTCTGAGCGCCGAAATATTTGTAGCTAATAAAACGACATATTCCGAAAGGTGCAGAGCACCGTATTATTATTCACATTTGAAAATTGAAAACCAGCAACCAGCAAACCAGCAACCAGCCCCCTATTTCCCTATAAGCTTTTCAAAATCCTCCGGGGTATTTATGTTCATCAGCAATTTTGGATGGTAGAATGAATGTTCTTTGGATAGTTGAACGGGATGGAAGTTTTCAGCTTCTAAAAAGTCGATCAGTTTGTTGCTGCCCGATTCGATGAAATCTTTCAATGCAGGAATTATTGTAGTGGGATAAATTGCACATAAAGGTTCGATAAAGCCAGTGGGCGTAACAATTGCGCTAATTTTTTGGGGATGTGCGTTTTCTAAAAGGAAATGAATTAGTTCAATAGAAATTAGCGGGACATCAGCGGGCAGAACCATATTATATGTATACTCCGATTTTATCAAGCAGGAATAGATGCCCCCGATGGGCCCTTTCGATGGTATCGCATCAGCAATTACCTCATACCCTATACCTTGATGTAACCTGTTATTCGAACTGATCAAAATGTTTTGGCAGAAAGGCGATAGGATGTGCACCATCCGTTCAACCAGGCTTTGTCCTTCAAATCGAAGGATGGTTTTGTCGCGGCCCATTCGCTTGCTCTCGCCACCGGCTAAAATAATTCCACAAAGATCAGTCGATTTCATAAAATGGTTTGTCCCCAGATTTGCTTGACCGGATATCTTCTATCCGTTTTCGCTGATCTTCATCAATGCCTCAGGGCTTAATACTTTGAATTGTTTTCCCTGGATGTCGATCAAACTTTCGTCTTTGAATTTCTTGAGCATGCGGATCACATTCTCGGTTGACATTCCGGTCAGTTCGCCCAAATCTTTCCGGGTGAGTAAAAGCTCAAAGTCGTACGATTTATAAATCCGCTCCGCAAGGCATAAGATAATATCGGCCAACCGGCCATACGATTGTTTATGGGTAAGGCAAAAAAAGCGGCCATAGATCTGGAGGTTGTTTTCAGTGAGGATATTGATGACCTCAGAGGCAAATTCAGAATTTGATTTGATCAGTTTTCGAAACACATTTATATCAATGAGCTTTATTACCGAATCGATGTAAGCTATGGCCGAATATTGGAAAATGGTGTTCCCTTCGAATATTGAAGTAAGCCCAACTAGGTTGCCTTCGGGGATTATTTTCAGAATTAGGTTGTCGTTCTTTCCTTCCACATAAATTTTGGCAAGGCCATCTTTTACGAACATTACATGCGACGCAAAAGTGCCTTGTTTGCATATAAACTCCCCTTTGTTGAAATTTACAGTGACACTATTGTTCTCAACAAGTTCTGTCTCCTCTACAGTAAGTTTATCGAAACATTTGCAAGTCGTGTTGCTTACTGTACAAGATGTAAGTACATGGCTTGAATTCATATTCATATTCATATTCTTTAGATGGCAAATATAGTCATTAATCAATCACAAACATGATTCAGATCAGTTGTTTTACCATTGCAAAACAATCTAAACACATACCAATGACAGCTAATTATTTTTTGAAATATCACTAAAAAGAGGCAATCTTGTTGTGAAATATATAACAAGCGATTAACGAGTTTTTTTATTAATAAAAGATCCAATTATGAGAACACAAAAAATTCATTTTCTACTAATCATGTCGATCCTTATTTATTTAGGGATGATCGCCATGAGCTGTTCAGAAGATAAAAAAGGACCAGATAGCCTATCCGTTGCGTCTTGCGAAGGATGTCATACCAATTATGCTCATTTACAGGAAGTGTACACCCCTGACTCAGTTGCCCCGGCAGGAGGATGTGGTGGTGAAGCCCCTCATTACGAACCTTACGACAGGGTATATATGGGAGGCGATGGATTTGCTGCCTATAAAGAATCGGGACATTACGCGATAGGATGTGTGGGATGCCACAATGGTACTGATAATACAGACGACAAAGAGCTGGCACATTCGGGCAACTTTCTCAGGCACCCATCTGTAATGGCTGATGAGAAGTGTGGTTCGTGCCATCAGGACATAGTTTCAAATTCTGCCACCAGCCTGCATAATGGTACCGGACAAAAACGAAAAGTTGCCATTCGTAGCGGATATAATGGGTCGGAGGATTTTGATCAGCTTCCTGCACACCAAATCGAGGGGTACAATACCAATTGTGCGACTTGCCATGCAAGTTGTGGCGACTGTCACATTGTTCGTCCACCAATAGGTGGTGGGGGGCTTTCTAAAGGCCACAGTTTTACCAAAACCCCCGATATGGTTGGAGTTTGTGTTACCTGTCATACCTCACGGGGTGGCCATGCTTATATGGGCATGGCATCTGGTACGCAACCTGATGTTCACTTAACAAGTTTAAACTACACCTGCCTTGATTGCCATAATTCAGAAGAATTGCATGGAGATGGACAACCAGTTGAACAGCGCTATGCATACAATAAGCTGCCTGCATGCGAGGATTGCCATACCGGTCTGGAAACAAATAATTCTTATCATTCAATGCACTACAATGATTTTAATTGCCAGGTTTGTCATTCTCAGGATTACAATAATTGTGGACAGTGTCACATTCCTAACGCGAATAGTAGCGATAAGAGTGGACCAGGTGCTCAAATAGCTGCCTACCTGGGTTTTAAAATTGCTGTGAATCCAATACCTGATGTGAAAACAGGATTTAAATCGGATCTTGTACTCGTAAGAAGAACGCTTGCTGCTCCTGAAAACTGGCAGGAATGGGGTGTCACGGAATATGCCAATTTCGATGCTTTCCCCACCTATAATTATACATCTCCTCACAATATCCTGAAATGGACAAGCAGGACACAGGTTGGTGCAGGAAAATCCTGTTCTCAGAATTGTCATATCCGCGATGAAGCAGGTGTATTGATTAATAAGGAATTATATCTATTCCAGGATGATTTGCTCAATTGGGAAGTAAATGCTACATCTGGAATCACTGTTGACGGTAAACTACCGGCATCATGGTTTGAAGTAAAATAATTGATCGTTCAAATAATTAATAAAATGTTAAACAAAATTAAATTTAGAAGTATGAAAAACACAAGAATCTTATTGCTGAGTATGCTGTCTCTCTTTTTAGTCTTTAGTGCTTGTACAAAAGATGATGATGCTACAATTAACGAATCCGAAGTCCTTGCGACTTATTTGGAATCAACGAACTCCCCTTTAATGAAGGATTTCGTTAACACTGATATGCCGACCATCATGCCTGCAAGCGAAGTGAAAACACTTAACGAAACAGGTCAGGTTTATATTATTGATATCAGAAGCGCAACTGATTTTGCTACTGGTCACATTGCAAACGCCCATAACGTTGCTTTAGGCGACATCTTAACACACATGGATGCATTGGATTTAACCCCTTACACAAAAGTGGCCATCGTATGTTATACAGGTCAAACTGCTGGTTTTGCTGCCAGTTTGTTACGGATTATGGGATACGACAAGGTGTATTCAATGAAATGGGGAATGAGCTCATGGAATGCTGATTTTGCCGGGAAATGGAACACCGCTGTTTCAAATGGTAATGCTTATGCCACTCAGTTTACTTCCGATGTTACCGAAAAAGGTCCTATTGGAGATCTACCTGTATTGTCAACAGGAAAAACTACAGGACAAGAGATTCTGGAAGCCCGGATGAATACTGTGTTGCTTGATGGGTTTGCAAATATCACAAGCACAGTAGTATTCGAAAACCCTAGCAATTATTACATCGTGAATTACTGGCCAGCTAATCATTATACCGATCCTGGACATATTCCCGGAGCAATCCAATATACTCCGAAAGAAACAATAAAATTGGCAGCCGATTTAAAAACTTTGCCAACCGACAAAACTATTGTTGTTTATTGCTACACCGGACAAACAAGTGCTTTTTTAACAGCTTACCTGCGCCTGTTGGGATATGATGCAAAATCGTTGCTCTACGGAGCCAACGGGATGATCTATGATAAAATGGTTGCCGGAGGTTTGACAATATTCAGCGATGCCCAGATCATGGGTTACGACTGCGAATAGATCAAACCCAGATTGAGTTTATCTCAGGAACAAAATTTAGTGTCTTATCAATCGTTCCCACCGGAAAATTACTCCGGGCAATTGACTGAAAATTTCAGTCGTAAACTGGGGCTAGATTGATAAGACATTTTTTTTAGATTTCTTTTAGGATGAAAATGTAAGCAAAGAAAACAAAATGAGTTGCACAATACACACTTCTAAAACGCCCGATTGCCGGACGTGCCTCATTAAATCGCGAGCTGTTATAAGTTTGGGGCCTGATGAAATGGATCTCCTGGAAAGAAATTGTGTTGAGGTTGATTTTCGTCAGGGAGAGATGTTGCTCAAGCAAAATTCTTTTTGCACCCACGTCATTTTTATAAAATCAGGCTTGGTGAAAATCCACATGGAAGGCAACCAGCGCAAAGATCAGATATTGAAAATTACGCATGCCCATACTTACCTTGGTCTTGCCAATTTATTTGGCGATACCATCAACAATTATTCGGCAACTGCTATCGAAGCAACAAGTGCATGTTTTATCCATATCAATATCTTTAAGCAATTTATTGAAATGAATGGAGACTTTGCACTTGAAATCATTAAAGATATAAGCAGGGAAGAATTATCATATTACAAAAGGTTTGTGAACCATGCCCAAAAACAAATAGATGGACGTTTGGCCGAAACTATTTTGTTTTTTGTAAGGGATATATATAAAGAATCGAAATTTAATTTACCATTAAACAGGAAAGATCTGGCAGCACTTATTTGTGCCTCGCGCGAAAGTGTGATCCGTGAAATGAAGAGTTTCGCAAACAGCGGAATTATCCGGGTTAGTGGGAAACAAATAGAGGTTCTTGATGAAAATAGGTTAGAACAGATTAGTGAAAATGGATAAATATTGGAGCATTAGTAGTACTAGTACCAACTTACCCAAATGCCTATTCAACTTTTAATTCCAGGGCAGCCTGGAGTGAGTATATGAGGTTAGGATTCTTCCAACTTCTCAATTTCTTTTCCAATGTCACTTTTTTTCAATAGCACATGATTTTCTTCATTTTTTTTGGTAAATTAGTAGGGTGATTTTAAGAATTGAATATTTACCCTATAAATGAAAAGCTATGAAGGAAATTGAAAGGACAATTATCGAAAAAGAAGAGCAAATGGTGGACGCGTTCAACCGTGGCGAAATTGACAAAGTGCTTACCTACTTCGACAAAGATGTAATTTGTTTTTCGTCTACCATGCTTGAACGCATTGGTGGCCTGGAAGAGTTTAAAAAGACTTTTGAATATTACAAGATGCAATCGCTTGAGATCGAATACTTCATTTTCTCGCCAATCGTACAGGATTTTGGTGACACTGCTATGGTTAGCTTTTATTGGGTGGTGGCCCTAATTGAAGGATCGAACCGCAGAGAAATGAATGGACGGGGATCGCACTTATATGTAAAAAAAGGCGATGATTGGAAAATTGTACACGAGCATTTTTCACGTGCACACCACTCGTAAGGAATCGAAAAAGAGGACATTTACTGGGTTATGGCAATCCCTGTAGGGTGCACGGGACAACCTTAACTTTGAATTGTTTTCCATCTTTTTCAGGAGTGATAAAGTGTTGGAATGATGGAGTGATGGACGAAACATTGCAAATCCCGTATATTTTAAAAAACCTCGAAAGGTCAATAATTATTTGCCTGTGGAAAAATTGCTCAAATAATGAGTTCTCAGGTTTTGAGAATAAAACTTTATCGCATAAAAAAAGAGGGTCGAAACCCTCTTTTTTTATGTGTCAATAATATACTTATTCAATTAGGTTAACAACCCCTGATTGACGAACAGTTTTGCCCAGGTTATCTTTGTAAATTACAGTCCAGGGATAAGAACCAATTGGGCCAATTGGGCCACCGTTGATCTTTCCATCCCATCCATGGAAGAATTCGAAGGTTTCGAATACCTTGTGACCCCAACGGTCATAAATAATCAATTGGTAACTATCTACATCAGTGCCGTACGAGAGTGGTCGGAAAATCCGGTTCTCTGCATATTGGCTTCGTGGGTTAAAAGCATTGGGTGCATAAAAAGCATGATCGCCCATGATATGGATTGTACGATACGTTGTGTCGATACATCCTTGTGTGTTTTCTGCAACCATCTGCACCACGTATGTTCCCGTATCGCCATATCGATGGCTAATATCTGTAAATAAATCAATTTCCAGTGTGGTAGTAGTGCCATCTCCAAAATTGTAGATTATCCGGTCCATTACTCCTCCTAATGTCCTGTTTTCAAAGAAAATAACAGGAAGTGTAATTTTTGCGGATTCCGGATTAGGAAGAAAGTTCGCTTCTGGTTGAGGAAGAACAGTGATCATCTCGTTCATTTCAATGGTAGTTGGACATCCAAATAGCGATGTAACGGTCAGGGCAACATCATATTTCCCTGCGTATTCGAAAGTATACGATGGGCTTTTTGTGACTGAATACCCATCCTCGATCAAATCACCAAATTTCCAAAAATAGCTCTGCCCAACATTAGGCGAAGTTTCATTGAATTTCACTGTCAATGGTGCACAACCAATAGTGTCGTCCACAACGAAGGAGCCTGGCTCGGGGTTCATCACAAAAATCGTAACCGTTGAATTGCCCTGAGGCGAACCACAATCATCATTCGCAAAAATGGAATACGTAGTTGTTACTTCTGGCTGTACTGTGAGTGGCATTTGAATGATCTCGCCTAAGTCGTTGGTATACGCGTAAGGTCCACCGTTTCCGCCAACTACATCAATATATATTACTGTTGATTCCCCCTTACAGATGGAGTCGATGTTTGCATAGGCTTTTGGGTCAACATCCGGATAAATAGCAACGAGAATACCTGGGGAAGAAGCCTCACAGCCATTGGCATCGACAACGGTAACAGTATATGGAGTAGTTTCAGGGGGTGATACCTGTACAGGATTTCCTACTAAACCGGAACTCCAATTATACGAATAGGGTGTTGTCCCACCATCGGCTTCTACAACTATAGTGGCGGTTTCGCCCAGGCACATAATGGTATCGAGCGAGTTGGCCATGGTAAGAATATCTGGCTCCTCAATAGTAACCGGGATAGTTATTTGACAATCGTGGCTATCGGTTACAGTACAGGTGTAATTACCGGTAATTACATTGTTCAACAGCGAGTTGTTTTGTCCATTTGTCCATTCATACAAATAGGGTGGTGTACCCCCGCTAATGCTCACCTGTGCTTTACCATCCTGATAACCAAAACATGAAACATCGGTTATAATAGTTGTATAAGTCAGCACCAGTTCATCGACCGGGTAAATATTAGATGCAAGGCATCCTTTGCCATCCATTACATTAACAGTATAGTTTCCTGTCGGGATATTGATAAACGTGTAACTCGAACTGGATATCCCAGAAACCAATGTTAAGCCTGTCCCACTGAATTGATAGGGCGCAAATCCATTTGCAACATTTACCGTTAAAGTACCATCTGAAGCTCCAGGGCATGAGGCTGGCGTTGAAGTGAAACTAAGGGTTACAGCAGGAGGCTCGGTGATTGTAAAAGATTCTGCTTTAACGCATCCATAAGTATCGGAAACCGAAACTGTATAGTTGCCGGCGCATAAATTATAGGCCTCACCCACTGTTGCCAATCCCAATCCTCCCGGGTTCCAAGAAAAGGTCCAAGGTGCAAAACCATCAACAGGTGTTACCAAGACATGACCGGTACACACATTGTTGCAGGTAAGGGGAAAGGTTGCTATACTCAACGTCGACATATTAGAAACTGTGATCTTCACACTATCGGTTAATTCCTGTCCACAATCGTCCCAGATATCAACAGTGTATGTTGTTATTTGTCCGGCTACAGGCTGGACTGTAATCTGGGTGGTGGTGGCTCCATTGTACCACAAATAATGAGTAATGGCGGGGTCAGTTGTAGCCACTGCATTTAGAGTTACTGATGGTGTTGTGGCACTACAAATAAGCGTATCGTTTTGGATAATGCCGCCTTCGAGGGTAACATTGTCGATAATCCAAATCGTATCATTAGTGCCTCCAACTGTACAAGGACAACCATTCAACAAGGTGAAAATGAGATATTCTGTCCCCTCTGCGATATTGTCCAACAAAGCCGAATAAAAGATCGTATCAGAAATTTGCCCAACGGGTATCCAAAACGAAGGCGGGAAACCTGATATATCGCCCCCTACTGTTGCTGTACCGGATATGTTCATTAAAATTTGAATGGAATCCGATGTGTTGGTCGTATCTGTACGGGTGAAAATGTAATAATTCTCACAGCCTTCAATAATCTGTGTATCGTCGCCAACAGGGTTCACATTGTTCATAGAAACTACTTCTCCCGAGGCAAAACTTCCTTCTTCGAGGAAAACCCCACTATCCAGAATACTATCGCCAGCATCGGCAATGGCCAATTTTATGTGATAGGTTTGGCACGGGATTACGCATTTATGTGCCCACAATGGAACGGTGTACCCATCATATTGGCAAGCCTGGCCTGCAGGGGTTGAGCCATTTCCATTGTTGTAATAAAATGCTGAATTTGCAACATTGTTCACATTATTGATACTAACCGGAGTTGCTCCAGCACCAGGTACAAGTGCAATATTCAAATTATTATAATTATTATTCGCTGTATTGCAATTTGGCCCAGAAAGGAAAAAGGCAAATACATCGTTAAAACTTGTACCAACCCATTCGAGGTACTCATCGGAGCCAAATATGTAACGAAAGGCAACCACATTATCCGCAGGGATAAAATCAAACTCCAAAATACATGCATCGTTTGTTGATTGGGGTATGATTGCATTCAGTGTAGGGTCGCTTGGCCCAGTGGAATTATAGGAGATAGCCCCTGAATTATTGGGGCCTACAGCATTAGTAGCCTTACCCGATGTCATCACGATACCCCCTTCAAAAGGCCAGTTCGGCGGAACCGCAGCAGGGTTACGATGAAAGTATCCAATCGAAAGATTATCACCGGTATAAGATACATTATATGCTTGAAGACACCCTGTAATAAGTACATCTTCAACCAAATGAGTTGGGTTTGCGATTAGCGGATAGTTTGCATAATCCCATACTTGCATTGGTTGGGAGTAAAGCTTTCCGCCAAAAAGCAACAGGAAAAGGATCGGAATTAATACCTTGGTTTTCATTTTCATATATATTGTTTATTAATTTACTACTGTTACAGTCCCCGATTTCCGGTGCTCTTCACCATTGAGGTCTTTATAAATTATCACCCAGGGATAACTAGCCCCCTTTTCGGTATCTCCACCTCTTATTCGTCCATCCCAGGGGTGGTACATATCAAACGTTTCAAATACCTTAGTACCCCAACGGTCGTATATTATCATGTGGAAATTTTTCGGATCGATACCCACGCCGCTTGCCATAAAGTATTTGTTTTCAGAAACCAAACTATTGGGGCTTATAGCACTGGGGGCATAAAAAGTATATTCGCTACGGATAGTCACAATGCCTTCGGCTTTATCGGTACACCCGTATTCGTTTTCAACAACCAGGGTCACTAGATATTCGCCCAGCGCGTGATACACATTTTTGCCATTTACAGCATTCGATGTGTCGGATCCATCTCCAAAATCCCATGTACTGATCGTCGCCCCATCCGATACGTTATTGAAAAATACCTGAGGGTCGACAATACTTGTAATAGCTGGCTCGGGGTGAAACCTTGCTTTTGGGATAGGATATATGTCAATCAACTCTTCTGCCACAACTTCATTCACGCATCCTGCTGCCGAAGTAACAGTGAGTGTCACATCGAAACGACCAGGAATAACATAAGTATGCGAGGGGTTTGGTAGAATGGCCAATATTTCATTGCTGCCATCGCCATAGTCCCAATGGTAATCCTTACCATCTTCATAATAAAGATCTTCGAAAGACACAGTTACTGGTCGGCAACCTGATGTGATGTCGGCCTTAATTTCAATCTTTGGCGGTTTAAAAACTTCAATAGTAATAGTTTGGTGTCCTGATGGGCTATGGCAAAAATCATCGATCCAAACTTCATACGTAGTCGTTTTATCTGGTTTCACAATGTAGGGTGGGGGCAATAATTCCGAACTGGCACCATCGCTGAATTTAGCAATATAAGGTCCCCCTGTCCCACCCTGGATGCTCGTAAAAATGGTTGTGCTTTCGCCTTGGCATATCGAGTCCTCCAGAGCGTGCAATTGCAATGATATGGGAGGGAATAAATTGATTTCAATAAATTCGGTTTTACTCTCACAGCCGTTCAGGTCTCTAACCATTACCTTGTAGGTGTTCGAGTTATATGGCGTGATGCTGATACTTGACCCGGCAGCGACACCACCCCAATAGAAGGTATAAATAGGTGTGCCACCCGTAGCATAGGCACTTAGCTGAATAGTTTGCCCCTCGCATATAGTTAAATCAGGTGAAGCAAAGATGTTCAAAACCTCTGGTTCTAAAATTGTCCCGGAGGCAGTTACCTTACAGCCATTATGATCGGAGGCGGTCACAGAATAGCTGCCCGCAGCCAAATGACTCAGACTTGGAGTGGTTTCACCATTCGACCACTGAAAGGTGAATGGATTGACTCCGTTGAAGGTTTCATAAAAAATAGAGCCATCAATGGAGTCGTGGCAACTGGCATTGTAAACGGTTAGGTTGTCATAAATAGAATCGGGCTGATGCACCACAAACGGATCTGAAATTGAACAACCCACCGAGTCGGTCACAGTAACATGATAAGACCCAGCTGGTAAACTAACAATATCGCCCGATGTACTTGATCCAAGACCTGGAGGATCCCATTCATATGTAAAAGGGCCCATCCCATTTACGGTATTTACGGTAACCTGGCCCGAATCGAGCCCATAACATGGTACGTCGACCACGCCAATTTGGATGTCGGTGAAATCGGAGTTGGTAATATTGATTGTGTCATAAACCACCTGTCCACAAATATCCGTAATTTTCACGGAATACTCAGTTTTAGCGCCCACCGGTGGTGGTATGGTAATATTTGGTGATGTGTGCCCGGTATTCCACACATAGAAAACCAAATTGGGATCCATTGAAGGTGGGATATAAGTTTGTATCTGAAAAAAGTTTGTTTGTTGCGAGCAAATGCCCGTATCGTTTTGAACGATCCCTGCTTCAAGTTCCCAGTTATCTAACACATCAATAACTAATTCATAAGATGCCGTGCAAAGCGAATCACACACACTGGCATGGGTAAAGGTAAAAATAATGGTCTCGATCCCTTCGGTAAGGCCATCCAACAATGCGGTATAAGGAATCGTAACAAGAGTTGAGGTAGCAGGGATCACATAATTACCTGATGTTATGCCTGTAAAATCAACACCAGCAGTAGCCGTCCCTGTTATTGTAATTGTAAATGGAAACGGGTCGGTGTTTAAAGGGTCGCCCCTGATTACGACCAATTGATTGGTGCAACTCTCCGAAATATCGGTGTTCGATCCCGATGTGGTATAATTTTCAACCGTAAGGAAAAAATCGGATTGCATACTCCCGGCTTCAATCAAAATGGCAGAATCCCAATGAGGCATAGACCCCACATCGGGCACCACAATCTTCATGTGGTACGTCTGACAAGGAATAACGGCCAAACCTTCTTGCTGTGGGCCAGTTTGAAGAGGCACTGAATAACCATCGTACTGGCAATTCAAACCCATAAAATTGTTGATGTAGTAAGCACCACCGGCAGGTACTGCATAATTCAGGTTATCAATATTGACTTGTAATCCGGTAAAGTCGGGTGTCAATGCAATATTATAATCCACATAAGAAGGTGGCGTTCCGCCGGGGAAAGGACCGTTCACGAATACCCCTACCCCATACGGATTGGTATTGATCATTTCGGTGTAGGCTTCGGAGGCAAACACATACTTAAATTGCACATAATTCGAATGGGGAATAAAATCGAACTCAAGTACGGCTGCATCGGTATTGGTTCCAAATACGGCAGTATACGTAGGATCACCCGGTTGCCAATTGTTCCAGTTCGAAGATCCGGTGTTGTTTGGCCCGGGTGCATTCATAATATTTCCACTGCTAAGGATCACCCCATTTGTAAGGCCAAGTGATTGTCCATTGGAAAATGTCCCTCGTGCATTGGGTCCTCCTGTATAGGTTACATTGGAAACCTCCATACAACCACTAACTATGCTTTCTGCCATAGCCTGCGGGGTTGCAGCCATACTCACCGAAAGGTTTTGGCTATATGAAAGGCTGTAGCCAAACACCAGCATTAGGATTAATATTTTTGTTTTCATTGTCATTGTTTTTTCATTACAAATTTATTTCACAATGGTCACCGTTCCTGTTTTACGGTAATCCTTGCCATTTAAGTCCCGGAAAATAGCCAACCAGGTGTACGAACCGACCTGACACGCATCGGAACCATAAGTTCCGTCCCAGCCCACATCAATATCGTTTGTTTCAAAGATCAGTTCGCCCCACCTGTTGTAGATATAAAAATGGTACGAATTTTCATCCAACAAACTGATAACCGGTTTGAAAATGGTATTTCCATCAACATTACTATAAGGGTTAAAGGCATTTGCGATATAGAATATGTCATCTTTTTCTTCAATCGTAATAGTTTGATAAGATGTATCGCGGCAACCTTCAGCAGTTATTGCAATCAGCGAAACTGTAAATTTCCCAGGTTCGGGAGGGAAACTGTGTGGATAGGGAGTGTGAGCAATTACCGAATCACCATCGCCAAACGCCCATCGCGAGGTATGCACATCAACTGATTGGTTGCTAAAGCTGACAATCGGGTCGATGATATTGGTTACCACAGGATCGGCATAAAACAAAGATATTGGTTTTGGGTAAACGATAATATCTTCGTGGTGCTGTGCTTCGGAAGTACAATTCCAAGGCGAAATAACCTTTAAGCTAACCTCGTAGATTCCTGGGTTTTGAAATACATGCACCGGATTTTTGCTAGCCGAATAATTATAGATGTCAGAGTCGCTGAAATCCCATAAATAAGTTTGGCCAACATCGGGGCTATTTTCCGAAAATTGGATAGTAAGAGGCTGGCACCCTTTTGTTTTGCTCGATGTGATATTGATAAAGGGAGCGGGCTTAACAATAATCTGAACCGTGTCTTTTACGATTGGGGTATTGCAATTGTCGCTTCCAATAATTATGTATTTGGTTGTAATATCAGGCGATACCTTAAAGGGAGGTGAAACAATAGGACCATTGTATAACTGGAATAAATAAGGGCCACCGTCGCCACCGGACAAATGAGCAAAAATACTTGTGGTATCTCCCTGGCAAATAGTGTCGTCTTTGACATCGGCTTCGATTTCAAGAACCGGATTTACAAAAACCGAAATACACTTCGTAGCACTTGGACAACCAAAAGCATCGGTTACCGACACACAGTATTCGTCTGATTCTATTGGATCTACAGTAATACTTTGGGTGATATACCCTCCAGGTGTCCAAATGTAATTATATGGAGTAGTCCCTCCCAAAGCCGTCGATGTAATATTGGCCGATTGTCCATAACATATCGTTTTATCGGCTGATGTATATATACTTACAGGTGGTGGTTCGGCAAATGTAAGGAACGTATTTACCGCACAACCATTCTCATCGGTTACAGTCACAAAATAAGTACCTGCCCCTAAATTGGTAATACCCGGTGCGTTCCCTCCAATTGGCGACCATGTATAAATGTATGGGGTAACCCCACCTGTAACCGAAATATAAGCTAGCGCATTGGTATCGCCATGGCATTTAATTTCCGATTGAGAAGTGGTAAATTCCAAATGGAGTTCCGCCACTTCGATTTGGCCAGTCCCCTGGCAACCATTCACATCGGTAATCGTTAAGTTATAGTTTCCTTTTGGCAGGTTTTCGAAGGTGAATGAGTTAACATTAGTAGGAAACGAGCTTGGCTGTCCCTGGCAAGCAAAAACAAAAGGAGGAATCCCATTTGTGACAGAGGAGGTAATCGTTCCGTCTCCTGCTCCTGGGCAGGTTTCAGGCGTGGTAGCCAAGCTAACGATGACGGCTTGCGGCTCTCCGAGTGAAATGGTTTCAGTAAGGTCGTACGCCCCACCCAGCATCGATACTGTAACATAATAGGTACCTGCCAACAGGTTCGTGATCGTATTCACCGAATCGGTCGATGCTAATGTGGTACCAACAGTATTCCCAAACATATCGGTCCAGGAAAAATCAAAAGGGGCAATCCCTTCGCTGACTACAACTGTAGCCGTTCCCGAAGCTTGTCCATTACAGATGGCATCGGTAGACGAAATGGTCAAAAAGCCACAAGGCTCAGGAGTCACTGTTACTGTATCTGCAAAAACAAAATTACCGCATGGTTCATAATTTACTATGTATTGGGTTGTGGTTGGTGGCGTTACCAACAATGTACTACCGGTTCCTGCGGCCTGTCCGTTTGCGGTCCATGAAAATACCTGGGGTTGGGGAGGGCCGTTTGGTTTATAACGCCATGACTCGGCCGATGCCTGCCAGTTGGTATTGTTCCGGCCCGGAACCACATAGGCTTGTGTACCCAGTGCATTTTGTATACCTTGAACCCCGTTGCCAGAATTCCAGCCCGGACAAGTAGGTACACTAATTAAATGATTATCGATATAATTGGATGATTGATGCAAAACAACCTGAAAAGTCCCGTGGGTACCTGTACAGGAAAAGAGAGGGACATCAATCCAACTTACGATCAGTTTTTTATTGCCCGGCTGATTGCCTACAGTAGCATATTTAATATCACCCACCGCCCCGGTACCTGGGTACCAATCGCGATAAGGGGCCATAACACAAGCCCGTGGCCTAGAAGGGTCGGGGTTTGGGATTGCTTGTGTGACCCAGGGGTCGTACGTGAGGCTACTCAATGGTTGAAATGAAATCCAACCATTTGCACCAGCATAAAATTGAGTATAGGTTTGTCCAAAAAAACAAAACTCAAAACCTATCGGGAAGGGTCCCCAATAATGGTCATCTACCAAGGGGCTTGCCACCGAAGTGCCAATCAATGGCAAAGGATTATGGGGGATCTGGTTAAATGTGTAAGAGGTCGTTTCATAAAGCATGGTGTCAAATTGACACTCAAGCAATGCACTTGTACCCATACATATAGTTGTGTCGCTGTTCGGTATTACCAGCTTTATAGGTTGCGCCATCAACCAACCCTGACAAATAAAAAGGATGAACAAAAGACTTGTTAATAACTTTTTCATGATGTTTATTTTTTGATGTTTAACAAATGGTCGAGAGCGAACTCTTCGGTATTTATTTTTACTCCCGAAAATCCAAAATACAGGACTATTTTGTAAATCTCAGCATACTGGGCTTCGTGGTCAAACTGCAGGCTCATCGAGTATTTATCATTCTGCTCTTTGTCGGGTGTAACCGAAAGGCGCATGGATGTCCCGAAATCTTCAGCCTTGCGCTGCATTTCCTCCAACCCTTTTTTATCTATTGTAACTGTAAAATTGCTGCTTGTCTTTCCATCTTTCGAGACCAACACTTCATCGGCCGTTTTAAACTCAGCAATTAAACTCTTTTCATTTTGTGCCACAAGGCTTAATGATGTAATCATCATCATAACTGTAATCAAAACACGCATTTTTTTCATACTGATATTTTTGAAATTTCCCTAAAGACGCAACAACCGGTAAATGGTTGTGTGTCTTTATAAATACTTTTATATTTTTTGTAAATATGATAAATAATAAGCATTTACCGAAATTTTGGGCAAAAAAACAGAACACAGCCTGCCCCGATTTTTTTGGGAGAGGCTGTGTTCTAGCCAATCGTAATCCATATTCTATCTAGTCGTACTCATCATTTGACCTATTCACAGCCTAATGAATGACAACCTTTGCTATCCGGATAAAACCTCCGTTCGACAACCTGATGTGATATATCCCTTTGGCATGGTTGCTTAAATCGATGCGCTCGCTGTTTTTTGCAGAATAAACCATCGACTTTTTAAAATAAACCCTTTCGCCCAACAAGTTAAATACTTCGATGGAAACTTCCTGCGAGCCATTGGCGATGGAATAGTTCAAATTAAAAATACCAACATTAGGGTTTGGGTACAAGCTAAACTGGGCTTCTTCCACCCCATCTTCAAAACCCGTAATGGTAATGTCAACGGTTTGCAAAACGGAATCTTGTCCGCAGGCGTTCGAGGCAATTAATGATACCTGATATGTCCCAACCTGGCTATAGTGATGGACAGGGTTGGCATCGTTGCTGATTAGCCCGTCGCCAAAATCCCATTCGAACCAGGTGCCGTCAATCGAGGTGTTGGTGAACGTAATGGTCCCGCTATCGCCCTGAAAACTGAACCCGGCTTGAACCACCTGATCCTGGATGTAAGCCATTACCAGTGCCAGGTCACTTTCGCAGATGCCCTGCATCACGTCCCAATCGTAGAAATAATAATAATAACCTGTTGGGGATGATGAGGCCGAGCTGTATTTTACGCTTGCAACACCATTTAGGGTAAAGGGGTATTCATTCACCATATTATCATTACGGAATAAGTCGGGGGCCGAGGGGCCTGCCAATTGATAATTCACCCCTGGTTGAATGTTGAAGTTAAGATAAACCCTGCTTTCCCCTCCGGGAATAAATACTGTTTTTTGTTGAAGGGTATTTCCGTTTTCATCGTTTAACGATATGGTGCGGTTTCCATTGCTTCCTGCATATACTTTCACCGATAGCAAGCGCATTGGGGCATAGCAATCGAAAACGAGATAATGCTCCCCATTATTAGTAAAATAGTTCCCACTGCCTGAATTATTAGTTTTACCCGCCTTGTCGGGTTCGCTCAGGGCATAAGCCGACACATAATATTCGGTGCTCTGGGTAAGGTTGGGGGTGGTGAAAGTATCGCCAACATGCAATAGGTTCTCGCCCAGGGTATCGGCAAACCACGCTTTCAAACCAAAACCGGTGGCGGTAAGGTCAAAACTGGCAGGGCCACAATTTTCGGCTAGCACAGCCACAGGGACTTCCGGGTTGATAACCGACACATAATTAATCTTGATAACAGTATCGGCTCCAAAAGCATTTGTCGCAATTAATTGCACAGTAAAAACGCCATTGCTCGAATAGCTGTGCGATGGGTGCTGGAAAGAAGATGTGCTTCCATCACCAAAATCCCATAACCAGGAAGTGGCACCATTGGCCGACATATCGTGAAAAAAGACATCGCCCGAACAGCTTTCCTCCTGATCGACATTAAAATCGGCAACAGGGGCAGTGTTGGCAAAATTGCAGGCCCAGTCGAGTTCGAAACCAGACTCTGTAACACCCGGGTCGGTAACTTGGCGGATGGTTATGGAAGGCCCTGTGGAGGTTATCGTCCCTAAATTGGGAAGGCTTGCCCCATCGTATTGCCCGATAAGGGTGCTGCTGGTAGAGGGACCATCATAAACATAAAGATAGTCGTATCCTATTTCAAAATTAAAGCTAATAAAAGTAAGTGTCACATTCAACGCCCCAACCGGAGCTATGGTGATGGAATAATCGGTATTATCCTGATAATTGTCCATCCCTCCACTGTCGAACAGGGTTCCAAAACAAGAGGTTTGTGTGTTGAACTGTGCGGTTGGCGATAATATTTCGACACAAGGATTGGACGGGTCTATGTTGATATAGGCGGTTTGTACCAGGGTGTCGGAGCCACAAGTGCCACCATCGCTCATAAGGCTAACGCTATAAGTTCCATAGTTGCTGTAAATGTGACTGGGCGAAAGGCTGGTACTAGTACTGTTATCGCCAAAATCCCACGTAAAAATAGTCCCATTTACCGACATATTCTGAAAATTGACTACTGCCGGAGCCGAACAAAACTGTTGAAAATCGGACGTAAAAGCGCTCATTACATAATTCACATAATTTGAGCCTATCCCCACTGCATACCATGCACGGGTCACGGCTTCAACCTCAGCGCTACAGGCACCAAACAAGTCGATGGCAGCTATGATAGAATAAAACCGGGCATCTTCGTACTGCGAGCTGTTGGTGAGATAAGTAACCAAGGTGCGAAAGGCAATTTTTCCGGCATCATCCATACCAATACCAGTTACTAAAAAGGGATTTCCGAGATCGTTTGTCCCACTTCCTCCCTGGCAAACCAAATAATACCAATAGTTTAGCACGCCAGAATTATAGTGTACACCACCATTGTCGTCGGAACCGAAATACCAGGAATTCCCATGATAGGTATCGGGCTGGTTGTATAGGTTTGGGTTCGACATGGAACGGATCACCGACCCAATATTTTCGCCAATCAACCAGTTGGCCATGGTGGGCTTGGCATAAAATTCTATCGAGGCCCCAAATATATCGCTGAATGCTTCGTTCAGTGCACCCGATTCGTAGGCATAATCCAGGTCGGCCGTAAAAGTAGTAAGTCCATGGGCAATTTCATGCCCGCAAATATCGAGTGCAGTAAATGGTGTGGTACTACCGCTGCCATCGCCATACGTCATGCGTGTACCATCCCAAAAGGCATTGGAATAGGCAACATCGTAATGGACATAACTTTTTAGTTTGAAACCATTGTTGTCGATGCTGTTTCGGTTGTGTTTGTAAAAGAAATAGTCGTAGGTCATCTCGGCGCCCCAATGGGCATCGGTGGCCACTTCGTCGAAATCGGTATTGAAATTATTCCAGTAGTTATCGGCATCGGTAAAATCGACCGAACCACTGTAGCTGGTCCCTTCGTTCATATCGTAGGTTTCGACCCCATTGCCCCGGCCTGTTTCGCGCAAACGGAAGGAGCCATTGTAACTGTCGGATGTGATTTCCCGGGTACCGCTGTATTTTGTCAGGGCAGTGGCTGTGACATCAGCATGTAGCAGTCGGTCGATAGTAATCAATACCTTGCCATTTTCTGCATCAATAAAAACATCTTTTTTGTTGATGGGCTTGTCGGCATAAATATCGAATTTGTAAGCGTACTTGTAACTACCATTATAGGTTGGGTATGCCGAAGGAAATAAAACCAACTCCCCTTTCGGGCAATAGGTAGCCTCCGGGTCGTTTTTCGACTCTTTAATCAATATTTCCTCCCCTTCGATTTCCCATTTGTACACTTCTGCCGGAACTTCCAAAAGAGCATTTTGAAAGGCTGTTTCCTTGCTGATCATAGGGGTGTTTTGTAGCTGGATGTTGTTGTACAAAAAACCACTAATGCTTGCCACCTGATCATTTTCAACCAATACGTTGATGCGTGCATCATTGATTTCGGCTCCTTTGAATAGCTGAACGTACCGGTAAAGCGTTCCACCCATTGCATCCTTGTCGGTCTGGTAATTTCGCAGGCTGAAATCGGTGCTTAACCGGAATTGCTTTTTTAGGTAACTTTCGAGAAAGGAATATTGAAAGCGGTCGGCTTCCCGAAATTTGATGTAAGTGGGGATATCGGTCCGGGCTGACACGCGAACAGTTTCGCTCCCCTGGATTTTTTGGTTTGCATCAGGCCCGTAATAAACCTGAGCTTGCAAGCTCTGCGAAAAAAGCAAAACCAACAAAATGGCGGTGATCTTAAAAAGCTTATTCATCTGAATATTATTAAGTATGTTTAGTTTGTAAGTGTGTATCTATATTGCGAAATCCCTAATTCCACCATACAACCAATGAAAATTAGAAGGCCACTATATTTTGGTGCTAAAATACTATTTTCGAAATTAACTTTCTGATATTTCATCAAATATATTGACTTATAAAAATGCGAAAAGGTGGCTTTAGCAAATTTTTAACATAAGCCCACTTCTAGTCCATTCCGGAATGTCGATTGTTTATCCCCAAGGGAACTATTTAATGATATTTTCAGAGAAGTTATAGGGGGAAGAACAAGTAGAAACGATCAAGATATTCCGAAATATTTCCTACACCCCTCTCCTTACGCAATGTGGCAATGGTAGATCATCTATAAGATGGCCATGTACTGCATCCATGCAGTTTACAGGGTCGCAACAAGTATAGCAGGTACGTTTAAATGCACGGAAGTCGATCAGCTCCACATCGGGCGATAGGAACCCTTCCCTGACCGGTTCGACACCTAAGAGGGCTGTACTCAGGTATTTTTTATTGTCATCGGCAAAAACAGTTACCACAACAGCATTGCCACCCAATTCATTTTGAACTTTTAAAGCGCCCAAAAAATTTGCCCCCGACGAAATCCCAACACCAATACCCAGCACACAGGCCAATTGCTGGGCCATAATAATAGCATCCCCATCATCAACGCAAATAATGGAATCCAGTTGATCTAATTTTAGGATGGAAGGGATAAACTCATCCGAAATGCCCTGTATCCTATGCTTGCCAACCTTATGCCCCGTGGACAGTGTAGGTGAATTTTCAGGTTCAAGCGGGTATAATTTTATGTTCGGATTTTTTTCTTTCAGATATTTCCCAATTCCCATAATAGTACCACCTGTCCCTACGCCGGCAACAAAGGCATCGGGCACTAAATCCCTAAACCTCAACTGCGACCATATCTCAGGGCCCGAAGTCAGGGTATGGGCTTCCACATTATCTTTGTTCGAAAACTGCCGGGGCAGGAACGTTGACCCATTTTCCCTGGCCATTTTCTCAGCCCTGTCAATACTTCCCAAAAAGCCACCCTCCTCTTTGCTGATTAAATGTATTTTTGACCCCAGGCTTTTAATGAGATTGATCCGTTCCATGCTCATCCAATCGGGCATAAAAATGGTGACCGGATGCCCCAATGCACGGCCTATTGCAGCAATGGCAACCCCTGTATTTCCGCTTGTGGCCTCGACAATCGCATCGCCGGGTTTAAGTAACCCCCGTTCGTAGCCTTTTTCCAAAATATGAAGGGCCATCCGGTCTTTTATGCTGCCTGTCATGTTCAGGTTTTCGGCTTTTGCATAGATAACTCTTTCTTGGCCTTTGTAATTAAATCGAATAGCCAATAAGGGTGTATTGCCGACCAGGCTTGATAAGCCTTTGATACGTTGAACTAATTTTTCATCCATATTTTCGAGCATTTTTTATTCAAACAAATAAACAATTTTTACTGATTGGTTTAAAATTGGTTGCAGGACTTATGCACACTATTCCCAATTTAAATTCTTTAAAAATAGCTTTGGTGTACGACAAATCTCATGAAGTATGATAAATCTGTAGTTTATTAAACAAAGCATGGTGTTGGAGTCATACTACGCAAAAGCTTCGTATGATAAATGTGGTGGGCGGTTTGCCAATTGCGCAACTTTGCCCCATCACCCCATCACTCCAGAACTCCAGAATGCCAATACTCCTTCATTCCAACACTCCAGTCCCCCTTCTCATTTCAGATGCTTTTTATACTTTTGACGGTCAAAGTGTGAAAATGAAAAAAAGTATAATTGTCATTGCAATATTTAGCCTGATGGGGTTTCTGGTTTCGTGCCAATCTTCCGAAGCAAAAAAGGAAGCCCAAAAGCAAAGCCCAACGAAGAAGGTTGAGAAACAGGCCAAAAAAGAAATCAAGAAAAAAGAGAAGAAAAAAACAGAGCGGCCCTTCCTTACGTATGATAATGCCGATGCTTTCCTTCTTGAATATGGAAAGAAAAACCCGGAAGATAAGTTTGTAGTAAAAACCAAATTTGGGGATATTAAAATAAAATTATACCACGACACACCCATACACCGGGCAAATATACTTTGGCTTGCGAATAACGGTTTTTACAAAGACAACCAATTTTATCGGGTTATCCCCCAGTTTATGATACAGGCAGGCGAAACCGACGACCAGGAAGTGGCCAAGCGCCGCCGGACTTTTGGCAATTACGACCTGAAAGCGGAAATCCTTCCCCATCATTTTCACAAGCGGGGGGCTGTGGCAATGGGGCGTACCTACGATGATAACCCCGAGAAACGCTCGTCAGCCTACAATTTTTATATCGTACAGGGGAAAGTGCTTACCACCTGGGAAATAAACACCATCGAAAACACCTACATGATTAAAATACCCGAAGCGCACCGCGAAGTTTACCGTGACATTGGCGGCTCTCCACACATCGATGGCGACCATACCGTTTTTGGCGAGGTGTACGAAGGGATGGCGGTGGTCGATAGCATTGCCAAACTTAAAACGGATAAAGGTCATTGGCCGATAAACAGTGTATATATTGATGTGGAGGTGTTGAAATAAAATTTTGTTTGGGGGTTAAATTATTTAGGTTAAAAGTTGTATTATTATTATCCTTTTGTTAAGTATCACAGAAATAGAAATTAAATAAAAACATAAACACTTAACTTTCAATTCATTTCAGTTCTAAAAAGCAATAAATACAATATATTTAATATTTATGCTATAAAAATTTGCTTTTTATGTTTTTTTTTTTTTTGTACATTTACAAAGTAAAAAATTCAATCAAATTATCATGAGAATTTTGAACCGAAATAAGCCAGACTATAGAACCAGTTATTTTCACAGGATTTTACAATTTTCATATTTAATTCATAAAAAGAAATAATTCTGCCGGGTGCGGTTCGCAGCTACTCTTACATTTTTGCAGGCCGTGCCCGGTTTTGTTTAACTAAATACTTTATTATTATGATTAAAATCAAGACAATGATCCTATTTGGATTAGTAGTAAGCCTGGGGCTTACGGGTTGTGTAAAAGAGGCTGCCGACCAACCGGCCTCTACCCCTCTGGACAATGGCAAGGCCATAGTTGCCAGGATAACGCAGTTCCATGAAGCTGTGAGCGGAGACCTAAAAACCGACCGTCCCTTGTCGGTTGACAGTGTGGTTTGGTACACCGAGGCCGACATCAACTACTATTATTGTGTGCCTTACGAAGAGTATAATTACACAATATTGGATTCTTTTCTGCTTGAAGTAGAAACAGATGAATACGATATGGTAGAAGCGAGAGACTACAACGATCTTTACGATGCTATGATCGACAGCCTTGGCGATTATTGGCATTCTATTGATGAAGACCCCATGTATATGGTTGTGGTAGATGTTTCCATTAAATCGGTAAATGATGGGATAGCAACTCTAAAGATGGTTGGAGCTATTGGATATGGGGCAGGTATGTACACTCCTGATGAATTTGGTGATGAAGACTATTGGGTTTATGGTTTTGGGGGAGGTAAATGCGGCCCATACTCAGGTTATCAAGGATTAGATGCCGCAATTCTTATTGCAAATAAAATCCGTTCACAAACAGGCCTACAACAGTATATCGCCTATACTGACATTGTATATTTTGAGGAAGTTTTCCCTACTTATTATCCATTAGCACCAGTTACCGGAAATCCATTGGATAATTATTGTGATTATAGATTGTATCATAGCGTAGATTATATTAATAGTCCATTGCCTTCTGGTTTTGAACAATGTGATTTATGTTTAGACCCTGATGAAATGAATTTTTATTACAATGGAACGGATTACGTTTACGATGATAATAATCCAAATCCAAGTGAATATGATAATATTTTTATAAATCTTTATCCAACATATTTTTCTTTATCAGACCCTGTGTATTTTCATTTAGGTCAATTCAAATATGGAAAACCATATTCCACACAAGTACCAGCTCCTGTTTTAGAATTTTAAAATAATTAATTTTGCCTCCATCGCTATTGATGGAGGCAATTTTAAATCTGTTTCTATGAAAAAACATATTTCAATATTTATACTTTTTCTTCCTATGACCTTGATTGCCCAAAGTACATATTTTAATATTTATGATGATGGAACAAATAAGGCGGCAGGAGATATTTTAGTTCTTGAATCGGGTAACACTCTTCTACCTGTATTGTCCCGAAACGATACATCCTGGTTTCCTGAACTCTATAAATTCAATGCGGATGGCAATGTAATTGACAAGGTTGAATTTCCAAATAATAGTGATGAATATACAAACATTCAGAAACTTCATTTGTGCGACGATGGAACCCTTTTGGCATTTGGAGATTATTGGACAGGAGTAGATATATACGATCTTTGGGTATTGGAATTGGATACATCGCTTAATGTAATTGACGAACACTTATACCATACAGGGTTATCGCATATTGCGATATTCAATTCCATTACCGATAGTTATGGGAATGTCATCCTGTTTTGTAACACTATGGATCCTATTAATTTATGGAAGAATTTCATTTTTAGATTAAACCAGGATGGAGATTCATTGTTTGCGAAAATATATGATACTCCAGGACTCCATTTTGCTTCTGACATACTTGAGACCCAAAACAGTAATGGTTATTATCTTTTTAGTATTTGGCCAGGACTGAACTATAATGAAGGTAAAACATCTATTGTAGAGGTGGATTATAATTTTGAAGTATTAAAAATCCTTGGGACTACACATAATACTAGGAACGCTTCAGTAGAGTGGTTTAATGACACCAGTTTTATCGCTTCAGGGCATAGAAATTTTTCAACATCTCCACTCTCCACCGATTATATAGAAAAAATTGGGGTTTCTATTATTGGTTTATCTGATACAGTTATTAACGAGTATTATTGGGGGCAACCCGATACAATAATTCAACCTACTGCATACAACAATCTTGGATTTCACAATAGTGATATATATTATAGTGGAGTTTTAAATTTTCATTTACCCTATACTACTGATGTTTCATGGATTGTATTAATTAAGCTTGATTCAAACTTGAATCCCTTATGGCAAAAGTTTATTGGTGGAGATAAATTTTACCAAGTGTTCTCAATGTATGTTATAGAAGATGGATCTTGTTTATTAACTGGATTTGCAATTGACTTTTTAAATGGCAACGATGACTTAGATCTTTATCTTGCTAAAATTGGCCCTAACGGAGAATTCCTTTCCAGCCCCGAAACCCCACAAAGCCTAATGGAAGTAAAACTATATCCCAACCCCGGCAGCGATTATTTTATGTTGGATGTACGATTGCCCGAACAAAAAAACCGAATTGAATTGTTCGACTTGAACGGTAAGTGCTGTTTGCAAAAGGATATCCAAAATGGTAGCAATACCATAAACACATCAAAATTGCCTTCAGGTGTGTATGTATTTAAAATTATCAGCAATACGAAAGAAGTATTGTCGGGGAAATGGGTTAAAAATTGAAAATTTATGCCGGGTGCGGTTCGCAGCTACTCTTACATTTTTTGCAGGCCGCGCCCGGTTTTGTTTAACTAAATAATTTATTATTATGATTAAAATCAAGACAATGATCCTATTTGGATTAGTAGTAGGCCTTGGGCTTACAAGTTGTGACAAAGATGCTATTCAGCAAAATGACCCTGTGGGTGGGAACGAAAGCAGTGCAATTGTTGCGAAGATCACTGGTTTTCACGAAGCAGTTACTGGCAATTTAAAGATTGACAGGCCCTTATCGGTCGACAGTGTGGTTTGGTACACAGAAGCCGACATTAACTATTATTATTGTGATGCCAACCACGAGCATTTGTATTCGAAAACCTATTTTTGTGAATTGAACATTGATGTAGATGACAACAACATGGTTATTGCAAGGGATTACAACGATTTATACCAGGCAATGATCGACAGTTTACAAGATTTTTGGGATACTGTGGTTACCGACGACACAACAAAATATATGGTTATTGTTGATGTGGAAAGTAAAGGGATCGAAAATCAAGAAGCTACATTCGTTTTACGAAGTTACATTGGTTATGGGAGCGGGTCGTTTCAGGTGCCAATATTTGGAGATACTGATTATTGGGCTTATACAGGTGGTGCTAATAACTCTGGTGGAAAATGTGGGACATACTCAGGCTATGAGTATTTGGATGCTGGGATATTGATAACCCAACATATAAACTGGTCTTACCCCGCTATTGCCCATACTATTACTATCCAAACCGAATGGGCCGAAATTAACGGCGGTGAAACAATTTGTACAGGAACTGGAAACCCTTTAGATAATATTTGTGATTATCGCCTGTTTTGGAATGCGTACCGTTCAAATCCACAAAATCAATTATACGGCACATTCCATACCTGTTTAAGCCCCGAAGAAATGAACTGCCATACATCTGGCACCAGAGCGGAAATGCTTGATAATATGCCGCAAGGTACAGGATGGCATTTTATGTCTATGGAAATAGGTGAAAGTTATATGTCGTTCCCATCAGGGGATTATAATCTTGGACATAAAGCTGATTTCTATTATAGGAAATATATACTTGGTGTATGTTCTTCATTTATTGGATTTAATTAATGCTTAATAGATTGCTCCCTGAAATGCTTTTTGCATTCCAGGGAGCAATCTAAATATACTGGTATGAAAAAATTACTTGTTACTATCTTGTTCAGCTTATTATTAAATTGTGTTTTTGCTCAATCTTCCTTTTACAAAGTATTTATTGAAAATAAAAGTAGTGGGTTAAATGCTTCTATTACTGTCAATTCATCTTTATTTCTTAGCATTACGAAATTGTTGAATGATACAATTGCATACAGCCAAATAAATAAATATGCAATTACAGGAAATTTAGTCGATTCTATAATATTGGATGAGGTTAATTTCAATGGTATTCATCATCTTATAAAAGTTGACAACAATAAAATACTGGGAGTAGGAAAAAGTTATAATTATGATTTAAATGTATCCACAACTTGGGTTATATTATTCGATACCAGCTTGAATATTCTTGAAAACAATAATTATATTTTTGATGATTATGGAATAGCTTTATTAAACCACTGCAAGGATGCTGATGGAAACATCCTAATTTTCGGATGTAATTCAGCAGACCCGGCAAACTCTAAAGAGTTCTTTTTCCGGATAAATCAGATCGGTGATTCAATTGATTTCAAATGGATTGATTTTCCCGGATTAGAGTATGCAATGGATATCTTAAAGGGCAAGAATGGATATTATTGTTTTCTTGAGTCACAATATTTTAACCAGCAACCTTCTATCAATACGTATAATCAAGTGGTAAAATTCACCTATGATCTTGAAGTGGACACCTTTTTTTCATTGTTGCCCTCTAATAAAAACAGTGCATTTTGGCTTACCGATTCAACTTTTGTCGCCTCCGGGCACAAGAAACTTTATCAGTTTGACAGTGGGAGATATCTTGGGGTAGTCGAAATGGATACACTTGGCAATGTTTTAAATGAGTTTTGGTATGGAAAAGAAGATACCGTAACACAACCCGGAGCTTTCCAGAACCTGGTAATGAATCACAATAAAGAAATGTACCTGGGTGGTATCATCAATTTCAATATTTATGTAAACCCAACCGACACAACCTGGATTGTTATAAACAAACTCGATTCGAACCTAAACCTTCAATGGCAGAAGTTTATCGGGGGCGATAATTATTATATGCTTTGGACCCTTGATACAGCGGCAGATGGTGGCTGTTATCTATTTGGCTCGAGATGGGATTTTGCCCACCCCGAAAACAAGCTCGATTTGATGATGGCCAAAATTGGCCCCAACGGCGAGTTTCTCTCCAGCCCCGAAATCCCACACAGCCTTATGGAAGTAAAGATATATCCCAACCCCGGCAGGGATTATTTTATGTTGGATGTGCGCTTGCCCGAACAAAAAAACCGAATCGAATTGTTTGACCTGAACGGCAAGGCCTGCCTGTACAAGGAAATACAAAACGGTAACAATACTATCAATACCCAAAACTTGCCTACAGGAATGTATGTTTTTAAGATTTTCACCAAAGAGAAGGAAATATTGTCTGGGAGGTGGGTTAAAAACTAAGGATATAACAGGTTGCTATAAAAAACACCGGGCACACATTGCAGCTACTCTTACATTTTAGCAAATATGCGCCCGGCTTTTGTTTATCTAAAAACTTCTGTAAAAATAAGATGATTGTGTGTGAATTCAAAATAGATTCAATTGTTATTTTGACTATCCCTTTTTTCCATTCACGGAAATTTGCCTGAAGCTTGTATAATCAATACTTTTGTTCCAAAACAGGTACAGACAATGACATTCGCAAATTTCGACAACGACACCTTTCTTGAAGCAGCCTCCATTAAACCGGACAATGCACTTTTTGAGCGCGAACTCATTGAAGGGTTCACCATTGATGCGCCCCATTCGAAAGATTTGGACGATGGCATCTCGTTGAAACGGATGGGGCAAAACTTCATCCTTCAGGTTTCCATAGCTGATGTGGCCGCTCTGATACCCCTCGATTCACGGGTTTACTTCGAGGCAAAAAAGCGGGTACATACTCTCTACTTGTCGGCTTTTAATATCCCAATGATGCCCCAAAGCCTTTCGGAACACAAACTCAGCCTGCTCGAAAATGAGATCAGGCCAACGGTTACTTTTGAGGTGGAACTTAGTCCTGTGGCGCAAATACTTTCGGTCGATATAAAACATACCAGCTTTAAGAACATCCGCCGGTATAGTTTTTTGGAGATCGACCAGATTGTTACCCAAAAGATAGAAGATGAACACTTCGATGACATTTCAACCTTATTCAAAATTGCCAACACCCTGCATAAGTTACGAAGGCAAAACGGGGCGTTGGCTATTTACGACATTAAGAAAGGAATCTTCACCAACGAGGAGGGACAGATTCAAAGACTATCGGCCGATAAAGCCAACCGGGGCTACATCCTGATTCAGGAGCTGATGATTATGGCCAACAAGGCCGTGGCCATGCACCTGGCCGGGCAGGATGTCCCAATCCTTTTCCGTAACCATACCGTACGACAAAATGCCCCCGACCGGGAAGAAATACTGGCCCAGGTAAACCAGTTGCTCGCCGGGTACGGCCAGGTCGATACGCACAATAACCGGACAGCACTTTGGTTTAACCGTGCCGACTATGGCCCGGAATTAAAGGGCCACTTCGGACTGAACGAGATTGCCTACACTCACCTTACTTCGCCCATACGACGCTTTGCCGACATGGTGAACCACTATCAGATAAAGGCTCACATTACGAATTCCGAACTACCCTTTTCGAAGCATCAGCTTTTCGAACTGGCATTATCCATAAATGCTAAAACAGAGGAAGAACGCGAGGCACGGTCGCAACACGAAAAAGTACGCGCCACCAAAAAGGCAAACGATCTTTTGGGACGTGAAGAGGTAAATGCCCTTTATGATATTTCTTCGCGCGAATTTACACGTGTTGTACTCCAGGCCTGCCAGTTGGAAGAGGTACCGAAAAGTTTTAGGTATGCAGTGCAAAAAAGGATCGGTCAAAACAATATAGATCCGGGAAATATTCTTTACATCCTGTTTGTCCCAAAACGTACTCCTGCCCAATGGAAAGAAATCAAGGAACAAATATTGGAATATGCCCTCGAAAAAGAGGGGTATCCCAGGATGGTCTTAAATATTTCTACCCAGAAGAAATTTCCACTCTCAGAGTATCACCCTATAACCGTAAATGTGGCAAGTGGTTTTATGTGTAGGATAATTGGGATAGTAGATGGAGTGAAGGTGTCGTGTGCATCCTATTCGCAGGCTGCGAGCAAAAAAGATGCAGTAGCAAAAGCCAGTAGCGAATTTCTAAAAGCATGGGTTCAAAATACGCTGGTCGACGCAAGCCAGGTGGAAAAACCAGAAAACTTTTCCGGATTAAATCATAAAATAAAGCCGTACAGACAAGGCAATTGGACGGGGAAACTCGCCAGTATAGCTGCCTCAAACCCTGATTTGGGACAACCCGAATATACCTTCGAAAAAGAAGGCCCGGATGATAGACCCCGGTTTATTTGTACTTGTGTAGCAACTGTAAAGGGTAATGATGTACTATTTACTTCAGTTCAAAAAAGTAAAGCGAGGGCAAAAAATATGGCAGCCCTGGCCTGTCTTGAATGGTTGCAACAAGAGCATCCCTTATTTACTGAAGTGAAAAAAGAGAAGAAACTAGTAAAAGATGGAAAATCACCTCTGGCAATCCTCTATGAACTTTGCCATAACAAGCAATGGTTCAGGCCTATTTTTTCATTTTCGGAAGAGATCGTAGAAGGAAAACAAATTTTTCTGGGTACGATGAAGATGAGGATCAAAGAGGAGGATTTTGAAAATCAGGCCATGGCTCCATCAAAAAAAGAGGCGAAGCAAATCATGGCAAAGAGCTGTTTGCGTTTTTTAAAAGAAAATGACCCTGCGCTTGAAATATAATCGGCACTTTCTCGTATTTTGCCACATCAAATAAAACCAAAACCTGATAATATGATTTACAAATGGCTTATTAAACACAAATGGGACGAGACCAAGCGATCGCCTGTTTTTGACAAGAACCTGGCTGTGAAAATCCTGATGGGATTTTTCATACTCTACTTCCTGGCCAACTTCGTCCTCCTGGGCCTTTTTGCCGACAAAATTTTGCTGGAAGCTTTCCCTGATGCAAACCCGGTGGATGTATTCAACGGCTTCATCCTGTACTATTTCTGCATCGAGATGGTGATCCGCTTTTTTATGCAGGACATCCCGGTAATGAGCATCCAGCCCTATTTCCACCTGCCGATAAAACGAACCCGTTTGTTTCATTTTATCCTTGCCAGGGCGATCACCAGTTTGTTCAACATCATCCCCCTCGTGCTCTTTATCCCCTTTGGGTTGAAGACCATTCCTAACTATTATTCCGGCGGGGGCTTTGCTACCTGGATCCTCGGCATTTTCTTCATCATGCTCACATCGAACTATTTTATTTTCTGGGTGAAAAAACAGACTAATTCGCGCCCTTGGATGTCCTTCGTTTTTATTGCCTTCATAGCCGGACTCATAATATTGGATCGTTATGACATATTTGATTTTTCGACGATTTCGATGAACCTGTTCGACAGCTTTATTACCAGCCCGGTTGCCTTCCTTGTTCCCTTGTTTTTGGCGGCCTTGTTGTACTGGCTCAATTTCAACTACCTGAAATCGAAAATCTACCCCGAGGAAATGAAGACTGGGCAAAGCTCGAAAACCATTGCTGAGGGCGACATCAGTTTCCTAAAGCGCTTCGATCAGTTGGGCGACCTGATTGCCCTCGAAATAAAAATGTTATTGCGTCATAAACGTACACGGGGGGTTTTGATAATGACTCCGCTGATGGTATTTTACGGCCTCATTTTCTATCCACAGGAAACCTATCAGAATATGAGCGGCATGTTGATTTTCGTGGGGATTTTCATAAGCGGGATGTTTACCCTAAGCTATGGCCAGTTTATGTCGGGCTGGGAGGCTTCACATTTCGACCGTTTGCTCTCGACCAATATATCGACCTACAATTATTACATGGCCAAGCTATGGCTCTTCTGGGTAGTGTCTACTATAATGTTCGCCCTGTCGTTGCCCTATTTTTATTTTGGATGGAAGATTGTGCTGGTGAATTTCATGGCCTACCTTTTTAACCTGGGAATAACGCCACTCATCATCTTTATTTTTTCGCTCTACAATTACAAAAAGATTGATCTGGCCGGGGCTGCCGCCTTTAACTGGCAGGGAGTCTCCGGCAAAAACTTTATAATGATGATTCCCGTGTTGATCCTGCCCATACTGATTTACGGACTTTTCAAACTCTTTGGTGTCCAAAATTATGGCCTTTATGCAATTGGCGCAATGGGCATTCTGGGAGTAGTGTTTACAAAGTACTGGCTCAACCAGATTGTAAAAGCTTTTCATAAGAAGAAGTATGTGATTGCGTCCGGCTTCCGCGAAAATGAGTAATTAAGTAATTAGGGAATTAGGTTGTTACCTGAAATGTAGAGACGCAAGGCTTGCGTCTCATAAAAAGAAGAGAAATAACTAGTAAATGGAGCATAGGGATAACCGAAATATTAATCAATAAACATTCATCAATAATAAATTATAAAATGATACAAGTAAATAATCTAACCAAACAATATGGCGGTGTTACAGTAGTGAACATCCCTTCTTTAACTATTCCACGTTCCGAGAGTTTTGGTCTTGTGGGGAACAATGGTGCAGGAAAAACTACCTTTTTCAGGATGCTCCTCGATTTGGTGAAACCCGAATCAGGCGAGGTGCTGTCCGATGGGTTTAATGTGCGCGAAAACGAAGAGTGGAAAAAGCACACCGGATCGTTTCTCGACGAAGGCTTCCTGATCGATTTCCTGACACCTGAAGAGTACTTTTATTTCCTGGGCGACCTGCATGGTATTTCGAAAGACCAGGTGAACAAATTCCTGGAACGTTTTGCCGATTTCTTCAACGATGAAATCCTCAGCAAAAAGAAATATGTACGCACCCTCTCGAAAGGGAACCAGAAAAAAGTGGGTATTGCTGCCGCACTGATTGGCGAACCCGACATCCTGGTGCTGGACGAACCTTTTGCCAGCCTCGACCCCAGTTCGCAAATCAGGCTAAAAAAGCTTTTGAAAGACCTGCAAACCGAAAAGCAAGTGACCATGCTTATTTCCAGTCACGACCTGAACCATGTGACCGAAGTATGTGGGCGGATCGTGGTTTTAGACAAAGGTGACATTGTACATGATATTAAAACAACCGAAAATACCCTGAAAGAACTGGAAAGCTATTTTTCTGTTGAAGACTGAGTTGATTGATTAATCGCAAAATACAGTAAAGGAATCGGTGAACAAAAGAATAGTTGGTCTCGGCATATTGGTTAGGTTTATAGAAGACGCAACCCTTCCTTGAATCTATACATCACATTGAGAAACAAATGGTATGATAAAAAAAGTGTCAGTTATATTGTTGGTGATTTTTGGGGTTGCTATTGCTCAAAGTTGCTGCACAGAAGAATATGAATATTATTGGGAAGATTTTGAAGTAAGAATCCTGGATAACTCCGGCACAGGCCCTGTTATTGCTCAAAGTCCTCAGATTAATAAAGATGCTTTTGGACTAAGGGTGAAAATGGCAACCAGTATTCCTTCTCTTGCACAGAATTTTAGGATTATTAATGAATGTAGAGCAACTTCCTGCGCCCACCATTACACAAGGACCAACGATCTGGAAAGCATCACCATAGAAACACTCAGTGATTATTCGGATGAATATTTAGCACTTGCAGATATCACTCACTTATTCATGGCAAGAGCATCAGACCAGCCGGAAAGTAGTTATATATCCCTCGACAATATGGTTCTTCAAATCAATGAAAGTAATTTTATGTATGAAGAAGAGGAAGTCAGTTTTGATTTATATTTGATAGACACAACTTGCACAGGCGGTATACAGAATTTTGAGATTTCGTTAGGCGTTTCAAATGGTCGGGCTATTAAGCATCAAAGCGGTGGTTTTGTTTTACACTAAAAGATTTCACCGAGGGAGGTCTTCAAAATAATTTCAATGAAAAAATATTTGGTTTTGATACTCGAGTAGATTATAAATACAAAAAACAATCGTACATTTCGGGCAAAATGGAGAAAAATAAATTTTAGCATAAATGACAGAACCTAGTGAACCCGGGACCCGATTGTATATCGACTTAATGAAAAAGACTCTGTCGGCCTCGATTTACGATGAGAGCACTTGGTTGGTAATGGCCAATCAAGCATACGATTCGAAAAACCCGCTTAAGTTGCTCTTCGTTTTGATGCGAAACAAGATAATCCAATTTTTACAAAAACGATCCATTTTATTGGTTAAAACACGAGCTTATGATGCCGCCAGGCGAGATGATGGGACAGACTGGCCGCTTTTCGGATTCACTATGATTGGCCATAAAAGGCTGAATAACCTTCAGGCATGTATTGAGGATGTTTTAAAGAACAATATTCAAGGGGATTTTATTGAAACAGGAGCCTGGCGCGGTGGGGCAACTATTTTTATGAGGGCCATGCTGAAAGCATATAACATAGCTGACCGCAAAGTTTGGGTTGCCGATTCGTTCGAGGGGATGCCACTTCCACTAAACAAAGACGATGGCTGGGATTACAGCAAGGAAAACACCCTGAATGTGTCGCTTGAAATGGTCCAGGCAAATTTTGCCAAATTCGACCTGCTCGACGATCAAGTTGTATTCCTGAAAGGTTGGTTTAAAGATTCTCTTCCTAAAGCACCAATCGACAAGTTGGCCATCTTACGCCTCGATGGCGACATGTACAGTTCTACTATGGATTCGCTCGACAACCTTTACCACAAGGTAAACAAAGGAGGTTATATAATCATAGATGATTACTATTCCTGGCCGGCTTGCCAGCGGGCAGTTTCCGATTTTTTGTTAAAAAACTCAATTTCCGCCGACATCAAAGCAATTGATGGTTCAAGCGTTTTTTGGAAATGCGAATAAGCTGGTAGTTTCGGGCTTACAAACACCATTTCTCGTATCCTTGCAATGCTAATAGAAAATAAATCCTTAGTGATTCTTAGTGACCTAAGTGCCTAAGTGGTATTTTTTTGACTTTTAAGGAATAGGATCAAAATTAGGCAACAACCATTACCCCCAAATCCTTTAGTTGATCGATCTGTTGACGTGGGACTTTGTTTCCGACCAGGTTGATATATTGAAGGTTTTCCAATTGCAACAGCGGTGATATATCCTCAATTTCGTTGTTTGACAAGTCGAGTGATTTTAGATTTGGCAGTTTCCCAAGAATCTCGGTGTATTGGATTTGATTGTCGGCCAGGTAAAGTTCTTCGATCCCTTTCATGTTGTACAAAATGGCCAGGTCGCTCAACCTGTTCCCCGAGAGGTTGATAATTCTTGCCTGTTTGCAATATTGAATGCCATCGAGATAATCAAGATCGGAATCAGCCATTTCAATTTCCTCGAAATCCTCCAGGTAGTAGGTAGGGAAATTCATATCAAGGTTGCCATAAATGCGCAATTTTAGCACATTGTAAAACGATCTCTCAAACTCCTCGGTGGCATAAATGGGTTCATTGTCTCCCGATAAATCTTCGGCCCTGTAGGTATTGAAACCATATTCATCCGTACATTCATCCCAGACATATTCTGGCTCATAGTCAATGTCGAAATATTCATCATCATCAAATTCAACCGAATGATCCTCATTCACAAACTCGGCAGTAAGTAGAATGTGTGAATACCCTTTCATTTTTTCGTAATCGCCAACTTGGAATAAACTACCGATTTCATTTCGAATCAACTCCCCCCGATCGGGGTGGTACAACATAATCAATCCAGAGAAACACTTATTGATCTTTTCATCTGCAATAACCCCGGTGTATCCAGCAATTTTATTCGTAATTTCGATAATCGCACCATGTTGCTTCGATTTATACAATTGAATCAACTTCCCAGAAATCTGGTTTAGGTTGGCATCGGAATATGCTTCGGTCAATGTTGTATATAAATTCTCTATTTGCATAATTTTCTTTGAATCCTTCGCTATGCTGTCATTCGGTTGTCATTTGCTTCCCTGTCATTTGCTTCGCGTCATTCGCTTCGCTGTCATTCAATTGTCATTTGCTTTGCTGTCATTGGTTGCAATGTACATAAAATTATTAGAATTCTTGACAATCGAATGACAATCGAATGACTACCGAATGACTACCGAATGACTACCGAATGACAATTGAATGACAATCGAATGACCAATTACTTATTTATACCTTTCCTATTGACTTGATGTAATTATTAAGTTTTACACCAATGTTGTTTAGTTCAGTTTGAAAAGTTTGAAATTCATCTTCTGAGATTAGTTTTCTGTTAAACGCTTTTGTTAACCAGGTTTTGGTTTCATAAAGTGAGCCTCTGGAATAATAGCTGAAATTCTTAGCCTCTTTGTAGTGATATCTTCCAAATCCTTCGCTAAGGTTGGCAGCGACCGAATCGGCTGCCCGTACCAGTTGCTTTCCAACAGTATCCTTCTGAAAATAGTTCCATTTGTCAACAATATCCCAAACCTTCTCACCCATATCCATTGAAAATTGATATACCTGTAATTCCTCTAATTTCATTATATGTATTTTTTAATGACTACTGAATGACCACCAATAGCCACCAATGATTTCAAACCGCCGCCGATCCTACCGATACCTCTTCCCCACCAAATAGTTCTTCACATAATCTTCCACCCCTTCTTCGAGGGAATGAAAACCGGCTTTATAGCCAATGCTTCGGAGTTTGTCCATGTTGGCTTCGGTAAAATACTGGTAGTTGTCGCGGATGTCTTCGGGGGTGTCGATAAACGAAATGTCTTCGGCCACATTCATGGCTTTGAAGGTGCTGCGGGTAAGATCGAGGAAACTGCGCGCGGTTCCGGTGCCCAGGTTGTAGATGCCCGAGTCTTTTCGGTGGTTCATAAGGAAATAAATCACATCTGTCACATCTTTCACATTCACGAAATCGCGCAATTGTTCCCCATCCTTAAAATCGGGTTTGTGCGAACGGAACAGCTTCATCTTGTTGGTTTTCCCAATTTGATTGAAAGCATGGAATATTACCGAGGCCATTCTTCCCTTGTGGTATTCGTTTGGCCCATATACATTGAAGAATTTAAGACCTGACCAGAAATAGGGTTTCTTTTCTTGCACCAAAGCCCATTTGTCGAAATCGTTTTTCGAATCCCCATACGGGTTCAGTGGCTTTAACTTGTCAACCACATCGTGATCGTCATTATATCCAAATTCGCCCAATCCATACGTGGCAGCCGATGAAGCATAAATTAAGGGCAGGCCAAATTCAACACAAAGGTCCCAGACTTTTTTCGAATAACCCAGGTTTAGTTCATCAAACACATTTTTGTCGAATTCGGTGGTATCGGTACGGGCCCCGATATGAACCACAAACTGGACAAAACGGTGATTCTCTTTTAGCCAGGTAAAGAATTCATTCCTATCAACCTTTTGCGAAAAAACCTTCCCTTCCAGGTTTTTGTATTTTTCATTTTTGCTGAAATCATCAACCAAAACAATGTCCTTGAAATTTTCGGCATTGAGTTTCGAGACCATATTGCTGCCAATAAATCCGGCAGCTCCAGTTACTATTATCATCTTAATGTTTTTATATTTGTGCAAAACTAAGTTTTATTCGTGAAACTCAAATTTCGACACTATGATTTATCTAACACGCAGGGAAAGGTTTAACGCAGCACACCGGTTGTATCGCCCCGAATGGGACGACGAGAAAAACCTGGAGGTATTTGGAAAATGTTCGAATCCAAACTGGCACGGGCACAATTATAACCTTTTTGTGACCGTAAAGGGCGAAGTGAACCCTGAGCTGGGATTTGTGGTGAACCTGAAAACCCTGGGCGAAATCATAAGGGCAGAAGTAACCGAGAAACTCGACCATAAAAACCTAAACACGGAGGTTGACTTTCTTTCGGGCATAATAATGTCGACCGAAAACCTGGCTATTAGGATATGGGACCAACTTGAGCCGCATATCAAGCAGCTTGGTTGCGAGTTGCATTGCATAAAAGTAATAGAGACTGAAAACAATTTTGTTGAATTTTACGGACATTAAAAAACAGATAATGGATTTTTCAATACATGACGAAGACGGCGGATATGAAAAAATAGAACGCTACGACGAAGCCAGCACCAACTCGATGGCCGATAATTACAAAAATATATTGGGCCATCTGGGCGAAGACCCCGAGCGCGAAGGTTTACTAAAAACCCCTATGCGGGTAGCCAAAGCCATGCAATTCCTTACCCAGGGATACGACATGAACCCGGAGGAAATCCTGAAATCGGCCATGTTTAAAGAAGATTACCGGCAAATGGTGATTGTGAAAGACATTGAGATATTTTCGCTGTGCGAACACCACATGTTGCCCTTTATCGGAAAAGCCCACGTGGCCTACATACCAAATGGATATGTGACAGGATTGAGCAAAATAGCCCGCGTAGTAGAGGCCTTTGCACGCCGCCTGCAAATCCAGGAACGCATGACCTCCCAAATAAAAGATTGCATCCAGGAAACGCTCAAACCATTGGGTGTAGCTGTTGTTATTGAAGCGCAGCATTTATGTATGCAGATGAGGGGGGTGCAAAAACAACATTCGGTGACCACCACTTCCGATTTTACAGGGGCATTTAAAAGCGATAAAACCCGCGAAGAATTTGTGCATTTGATCGGTGCTAAGTTGCACTAGGGATACGGATTTAAATAAGACAGCTAAAGCTACAATTAAAAATCGGAACGTGGATGACGCAGATCCTTCAAGCCCATATAAGGCACTGAAATATACGTGGTGTCATAAAAGTTTTACAAAATGAAAGTTCGACTTTGTTGCGGGCTTAAAGTGGTTGCATAGGTAAATATGGGCGGATTGGGTGGTTCGGTTCATCCCCAACTCAAGTCCCTGTTTTATAATACATTTCAGTCTCCCCCTTTAAAAAGGGGGACAATCGGTGTTTCTTGACATGACAGTACAATCTTACACGATTTGAGCAACAGGGACAAGCCCTTCCTTAATTTTAAGGAAGGGTTGGGATGGATTAATGGGATAAAATTTACCAATCTATCCCCCCAATTTCCTCCATCCGTTAAACAGGATAGACAAGTCGGTGAGAACAGTATAGTCCTTACAATAAATAAGATTTAGCTTTTCGATTTGGCGGTTCGAGAGTTTGCGTTTTTTATGTGCATCGACAGGTGATAGCACGGCAGGTTTTAATCCGGGCAAATGGTCAATCGAGATTTCATCTCCTGAATAATACCCTACCCAGCTTAATCTTCCAATCAGCACTTTGAAAATATTGTTATAAAATCTTCCTGCTTTATTCTGAAACCAAACCAATGCGGGGCTTATGATCAAAAATACCAAGCTTAGGCCAAGGTCGAGAAGGCGTTTCTTGCGTACATTCCTTATTTTGCTGATGGAATTATTATCTAGCACATACAAATCGCCCGCTGTTTCGATGGAGTTGCTCCCAATAACCGACATGCTTTCGCGGGGGGCAATTTTATAGTCTACATTAATGTCGCTGATCAGGTGCATGTTGTATATGATCTGTTGGGCCGACACATCGTGGGCCGAGAAGATTACCTCGTCCACCTGGTTTATCTCCACTATTTCGCGCAGTTGACCAATGCTGCCAAGATAATCCCGTTCTTCTTCTATTTCTAAAGGAGTAACAATTCCGATCAGGCTCGCAACTGGCTCTATCTGGTTGATGAGCCGATAGATGCGATTTCCTTCCTCTTTCCGCGCAACAATGACAATCCGCTTTTTTTGTCCAAAATAAATCTTGAAGCCCCACAAGCCCAAAAAATGCAGCAACAATCGCGAAACGGGTAAGGCAATCAAGGCCCAGGCAAAACCGATCAGGATCAATGCCCTCGAAAAGCGGAATTCCTCATTCAACAAACTATAGACAACCAGGATAACCATGGTGCCAATGACCAGCCCTTTTGCAATTTTAGGCAGCTTTACCGGTCGCTCATATCCCCCCGAGAAATAAACCGACACCAACCAAATCAGTATATAAGCCGGCACCGCGATAAAGAGGAATTCGTCGGGATAGCTGCTATCGCCAAATTTTATCTTCTCCCAAAGAGGCTTTATTAGCATATATCCCAAAAATATGAGCAGAGCATCAGTAATGGGCACCAGAAAATTCTTCACAAAACGGTTGGTAATGGCCAAGGCCGCCCTGAAGTATATGGCCAGGTTGATAAGCGCAATGTAAAACCGGGCATTTTTTTGGGAGAAGTGTTTCCGGGCAAAAATGATCATGGCATTGTAAAATACCATTACATAGTTGATGCTGCCTTTTTTGGTGCTCTCGCCTTTGTAATGGATGATGGTGGTGCCGGCAAAATAAAGGTTTTTATACCCGGCCAGGGTAATGCGGTAAGAAAGGTCGATGTCTTCTCCGTACATAAAGAAGCTCTCGTCGAGCATACCAACCTGGTCGATAACCGATTTGCGCAACAACATAAAGGCGCCTGCCAACACTTCAATCTCATGGTTTTTATCTTTGTCGAGATGCCCAAGGTGGTAGCGGGCAAAACGTTTTGAGTGGGGGAACAAACGAGAGAAGCCAAAAGTCTTATAAAACGAGACCATGGGCGAGGGGAAAGCACGTTTCGATTCGGGGAGGAAGTTCCCCTTGCCATCAATCATCTTCACCCCTATTCCACCGGCTTCGGGATTTTCTTCGGCATAAGCAAGCAGTTTTTCAAAGCTATCCTCCTCAACGACTGTGTCGGGGTTCAACAAAAGGATATATTCGCCCTTTGCATTTTTGATGGCCTGGTTGTTGGCTTTGGCGAAACCGACATTCTTTTTGTTTTCGATAAGATTCGCCCAGGGGAATTTTTCCTTTATCATGGCGCACGAACCATCCACCGAACTGTTGTCGACCACAAACACTTCGGCATCGATCGAGGCAATGGCTTTCTCCACCGAGTGCAGGCACTGCTCGACAAAATGCTTTACATTAAAGTTTACTATTACTATGGATAGTTTCATCTTTGGGCAAAGATATTCCTTTTCAGGAAATTGAAGGAAGGGGTATGGCATAAAAAAGGCTGCCCATTTTGTGGACAGCTTTTTTTGTCATGGTAAATCTCTTATCCGAAAATACAAATATATTTGTACTTTCAGCTATTTCGTTTCACTCTCGTCGTAATACTTCAATGTTCCTTTGAAGGTACCGCTAATATTCTTTCCATCAATATCAATCACATCGAAATCAATTTCGTAGTTATTGCCATCTCTGGTCACATTGACCACACCACTTTCAAAATCAACGAATACCCCATTATTCGGGTCTGTATCGAGATAGCCTGAGACGAAAGTGCCGGCGGCTTCTGTTGATAATGCATCGAATACATAGTTTCCGGTAGCAAGCCCATCGGAATGTGAAGAGTACATCCAGAAATAAATCACTTTACCATTACCAGTTGCATAAGGAAATCCCAATACTTCCTGAACGGTTATTTCGGGTGTATAAAATGTCAAGTCCAGATTATATCCATCATTGGCAGAGTTAGGTCCAAAATATTCGAGAAATCCACCTTTCAAAGAATACTCGGTACCATCGTACGTGAATTTGCCTGGATCGCTTTTGTCATCATCCTTTTTACAGGAAGAAAAAACAAGAAAAGTGCCGGCAATGACAAGCAAAATAAGGGTTTTCAAAGTCTTCATTTTATTTTTTATTAGTTAAGAGTCATAGCTGTCCGAAAGATTAATATAGGAATAAAGCCCGAAAATTCCAATTTTTGAAGCGCAAACTTTTAAAAAAAATTATGGGCTTTATTCCACTGCATAAAAGTATAAAAAATTCGACTTTCCCCTTGTTGAAA
>JAIOYV010000039.1 GCA_021740905.1 Bacteroidales bacterium | reverse complement strand
CATACCTCAAGCTATCGGGTTTGGGTGAACTTACAACTGCAACGATTATAGGTATTACGGTAGGGGTAACATTGGCACTTTCGGCAGCGGCTTATATTATTGTGAAACCAAAATATGACGAAAGTCAGGTAAACCTCAAGCTTCTGGGCGAAACAAAAAAATGGATAGAGTCATTGCCTCCAGAAGTTCAAACGAAAGTAAAGGCCGATTTGGAAAAGCAATTGGATGATGCTTTCAACAAAGGAAAAACAGATGGCTTTTTTGGTGGCGCAATGAAAATATTGAAACCCCTGGCAATTGGTGTAGTGGCCCTGGTAGCCTTTCCACGGATTATAGGGGCATGGGGCAAAAACAACCAAAAGGCTGTGGCGTGAAAAAATGGGTACAAATAACAATAGCGGCCGGCACTATCATTTCAATCCTGGCAGTAGGCCGTAAAGCAATGGGGGCAACTTTTGCAATGAAAAACAACAACCCCGGAAACTTAAAAATTTCGAGTTTCCCATGGGTAGGTAAAGTACCTGTGGAGAAAAACAAGGACGGTGTGTTTGAGCAATTTACCACACCCGAATATGGTACCCGGGCCATGATAAAGCTCCTGATTAATTACATCAATGGAGGCGACAATACAATTGAAAAAATAATTACTCGATACGCCCCGCAATTTGAAAACCCAACCAAGTCCTATATCGACAATGTATCGAACATGACGGGCATTTCAAAAACAAAAAAACTTGAACCTAACAAAGAAACGCTGAAAAAATTAGTCCTCTCCATGTCGCGGATCGAGCACGGCAAAGAGGTCGTGGACGAAACATTGTTTAACATCGCATATCAATTATTATGAAATATTCTCAATTGCATTTTCCATTTTCTATCACCGAGGATAAAGATTTTTATCTATTGACGGATTGCATCAGTGCCGTAATTCAAAACACAGGCGAAGATACCTGCTGGGTAAACAACAATTATCCGCTTATGTCGGGCCGCGAAATTGAAATTACAAGCGATGCGGAAGGAGGCATTAAAACAAAATTGAATTTTAAGTTTGCTGGCGTATCGGTAAACAAAAGGGTGAACATTATAAAAGAAAAGATTTTATGATCCGCCTAAAATCCTATACCACTATTACGGCGCAGGTTTATTCGCCGTTGGCCAATATCACGGGCTATCCTACCACGCTTCCATTTCAAACCGATTTGGATATAAATATTTCGTTGATTGCCACAAAAAACACGTATGATATTGCTTCTATTATATTGTATCGATACATTTCTGGGGCATGGGTCGATGTAACAGGAAATGTGGTAAGCGGGGGCGAAACTCAAACCTATCTCTATCACTTTGTCGAAAACGACATTATCGTAGATGTGAAATTCAAATTGGTAGTTCTCGATATAGAAGGCAATTCGGCAACGGCTTATGCTACCATCGACAGCTTGCCAAAGCCGCAAACATGGGACACCTTATATATGGGCTACCGTATCGATAGCCAGGGGCCTGTTATCAATGAAAATATAATTAAGGGCGTTGTTGCCCCGAATCAACAGGTCGAGCTTGACCCGGAGGCCAACCATGTCTCTTATCCTGCCATTGTTGATGTGCCGTGGAAAAACGAAAGTAGTTTTGGTCTCGACCCTTTTGGTTTGTATTACATGTGGTTTGCAATTTCCGAAGCGGATGCAAATCAATTTTTATACCAGCAAAATATGGACGAACTATCCGACAAGGGGTCGATTGTTGATATTCTCGTAGGTGGTACTTATCAATCGCTTACTATTGACGGCGAAAATTACAGATTATATATACGTGAAAAATATGCTCCACAGAATCTTAGATTTGGTTATACGGCTTTTTAAAAAATTGATTGATATGTTGAAAGGAATGTTTTTAGGATCAAATCAGGAGGCTTACGGAAATATTTATTGGGGATATCGTACTCAGGTCCAAGGTTCGGTACTTACTGAAAGCATTGTAATAGGTGCAACCGACCCCGATCAGATGGATTTGTTTGTTGGTCCCGATAACAATGTAAATTTCCCAGATGTGCTCGAATGTGCATGGAAGGATCATTTTTTGTTGGCAACTTTCGATCTGTTTTATATGTGGGTTTGCGTTTCGGTCGATGATGCAAACGGGTACAATTATCAACAAAATATAGACGATGAAAGCGATAAGGGTTTGTTGACTACAATATTTACTATGAGCGATAAATTTTCTATTGCCGGTGGAGATTACAGAATGTATATGCGTGCATTGTATGCACCGCAAAATTTACGATTAGGTTATAATTCATTTTAAAAAATACTATATGTCGATAGCATTATCAGATAATAGATTTATTGTTAACGCATCGCTCGAGGTGGGTGGTGTGATTGGAACGGGAAAACAATTTGCAAACATTGCCGCAGTACCGGCCACTGTTCGGTATGCCGGAAAATGGATTTTTGATTTTACCCTCAATAAGCAATATCAAATAGATGCCGATGGAGTGACTGCGGTCGAAAAAGGCATATTGACGGCCTCGCAGAAAGCCGAAATCATTGCTCACCTTACCGATACCGACAACCCGCACCAGGTTGATAAGGGAGATGTGGGTTTGGCGAATGTTGACAATACAAGCGACATTGATAAGCCTGTATCGACTGCCCAGGCGGCCGCCGATGATTTGCGTATTTTGATAAGTCATATAATAGACAACCTTACATCGACCGATACGGACAAACCGCTTTCGGCAAATCAGGGCTATGTGCTGAAAGGTTTGATTGATGCAATTACCATCCCGGGTATTGTCGATAATCTAACGACACAGGAGGCAGGGCAAACTCTGTCAGCAAACCAGGGATATGTTTTGAAAGCTTTGATTGATGCAATCACAATCCCTACCATAGTTGACAACTTGACAACCCAGGAGGCAGGGCAAACTCTGTCAGCAAACCAGGGATATGCTTTAAAAGCCTTGATCGATGCCCGGGTGACAACTGAAATCTATACAACCGGACTTGCAACGAAAATAGACAAGGTTACGGGTTCGGCGAATGTAGTTCCAATTTTCAATGCAGAAGGAAACTTGGTGGCCTTCACGGCCCTCACAAAAGATGCTGATTCTAATTTCGCTGTTGATACTTCGATGAAAGTCACGGGTTCTGCCAATTCGCTCGAAACCGATGTCGATTGTGCAGGGGTTACAGGGATTGGCGACATTGAAACAATTAAAATGGATGTGAAGCAATTCGATAAGTTTAATTTTTACAATTGCAATCAAAACATTTTCGTACAGGAAATCACAAATGGTTTCGATGGTGTCAACTTCATTCTTTTCTTTAGGCCAATTTCTACAATTACTATCTCGTTCCAGGATGTGACATGGGGCGAAGATTTGGGTGATTATGAAATAAATGTTGGCGAAGGCCTTTTGGTCAATGCCTATCAAACTCAGGGTGTCATTGTTGCGATAGCAATAGTATTCAATCTCGAACGTCCGGGGGCTCTGGTACCTACGCTTTCTACCTTCAGCTTGGATGGTGGGGCGGCAACCACAACCGATGAAATTGTCGATTTGAATCAAACATCTTTGGGTGAACCAACACATTTTATGGTTTCTGAAAATTCCGATTTCTTTGGCGCGTCATGGCAATTGATGGCCGATTGGTCAGATTTCACCTTGTCGCGTGGCAACGAAACTAAAACGGTATATTGCAAGTTGAAAAATGCTTATGGTGAATCCGGCATCCTAAGCGATTCTATTGTGATGGATATTCCTGTCCCAACCATTACAATTAACTCTGTCGATATTACCAGCCTTCCAGATATTATAATCAATTCGACTATTACGGGAGCAATTGAAATGAGGGTTGACACAGCCGATTATGATGGTGAGCTAACTGATTCAGACTGGTTGTTGTTAGATATTGTTGCATCAAATCAGGCTTATGAAAAAACGGTAAGCTCTGGAATGTTTGTTGCTATTCGGGTTTACAGTTATGGGAATGAGTATGCAACCTATTACTTTCAGTTTATGGAAGATATAGATATTACTTTAACCTTATCAAGTTATAATGGATTTGGCGTAAGTGAATATGGTGCCAGTGATGGGGCGGCTACTGTTGTTGTTAATTCTGGAAATGGGCCATTTACATTCTTATGGGAAACATCAAATGGTTCAGGCTTAGTGCCAACAGATCAAAACCAAACTGGTTTGACTGCTGGGAATTATTCATGTTCTGTTTATGATGCGCTTGGTAATTTCGGCACTGAGTTTTTAACAATAACATCACCCTCTCAAATGGTTGTTTCTGCCGACATTACCGATGCCTCCACCTTTGGAGGGTCGGATGGGGCAATAGACTTGACCCCTACGGGCGGTGTGCCACCTTATACCTTCAATTGGGATAACACAGAAGAAACCGAAGACCTTACCGGACTTACGGCAGGCGATTACACAGTAGTTATTACCGATGTGAACGGGGCTGAACTGGAAGATACATTTACCGTTGGTGAACCGGTCAATCCCGATCCTCCATTGGAAGGGTTGCAGGGGGTCAGATATGAAAGTGAATCCGTGCAAAATGACATGCAGGTTGAGTTGAATGATCAGATAGGCGTAGCACATGATGCTCAGGGAGGCAGGTGTTACGACTTCGATAATAATCTAATTACAACCCCTCTTGATTTTTCTGATATTACGTATTTGCATTGGGAGGTTGATTTTAGGAAACCTACGTCAGCAGAATCTTGTTTTGTGGGTCAAGTCGTATTCAGCTCACAACGCATAGAGCTTATTTGGTTTACAAACGGGAAATTGTATTTTCACTTTGCAGGTGGTACTGGTACTGAATCGTATGTATGGTTGACTGACTACGATGTCTGGGTCAACATTAAAGTTATCTTCGATGGGGCGGGAGCTACAAATGCAGATAAAGTAAAATTTTGGCTGGATGGAGTTCCACAGTCAGTCGTATTCCTTGATGATTTCCCTACTGCAATGGGGACACTGGGTTCAACCCTCGCATTTGGTGCAGATCCTTATGCTGGGATGTCGGGCTTAATGGCGAATTTCAAAAACTTTGATTCCGCAGGAAACCTTTTGAACTGGTACAAGTGCGATGAAAAAGAAGGAACTGATTGCTACGATTGTGTCGGTTTAGCGCATGGTACAATAGATACAGTCTTAGCTGGATTTCATACTGAGATAACTGGACTAGCTTCGTGGGCTGATACATTTGGTTATACCGAAGACAGTGTTGTATCTGGCCGTAATATCCCTATACGGGTCGATGCTACTGGAGAACATCTTACATTAGACATTGCAGGCAACACACCTACTTACCTGGGGCCAATTGGTACTAATATCGAAATCACATCGAATCCATGTATTGAAGGTAATGGTACGTCAGGGATCATTACCTTCAACTTTGCAGGGGTGGCCGATATTACCTCAGTCACCATCCGCTATTATGATGGTGCCGCATGGCAAACCGTGACCGATGCCGTTGGTTCTGGAAGTTCAATTACCGGCTTATGGCGAATAACAGGTACACAGTTCGATCTTCTTTTCGATGGGACCGATTATTTTGCTTCGATGGTAAGTGAATTGGTTTGTAAGGATGTGGGCGAAAATGAAATCATACACAGCAATTTTGCCGAGACATCAGGGCTCGTTGCCTATAATAGGGCACGGGCCACCCGCGATGGTGACGGGGTATTGACAGATGTGACACATACGGTTGATGATGGGGCTTATCCGGTTGCATTGCTCAAAGGATTCGATAGGTGGCAAAACATAAACACGTTGACCGATTTTGTCGACATACCATATAATGTCGATGAAACTGCATTGCTCACCCAGGGCGGCACGTTGACCGATCACCTGTGGTATAGCAACCACCCTCCAATTGCGGGCTATGTTTTCCATAATAAGGCAACAAGCAAAATGAGGGCAATATATAGTTCGGCACTTGCAGCCCTCGACACAGGCAACCAATTGATCGAGGCGGGGGGCACACCTATTGAATTATCCTTTGCCGACTTGCAGGACATTACCATCAACCCTCTTTATTTGAAATATGGAGGTTTGAAATTGCAAGCGTTGGCGGTGTATAGCGAAACCCTTTCGGGTGCTAATTTGACCGAAGCTAATACCTGGTTCGATGTGAAAGTACCTGATAAGTTTGTGTTTGCTGGAGATTCTCAAACTTTGGGGTATAATAACATATCTGGATGGGATTTTCCTAATATGTTCGTGGATAGATTCAACAACAAAACCACAATTACAGTATCAGCAAATCTTGGGCGTGAAACTAATTACTATTCAGATGACCCCTCTGGATTGGCAGCGTTGTATGATGCAACTAAAAATAGAAATATAGCGGTTATAATGTTAGGGAACTCAGATGCTTCTAGTACTTCACCTGTTTACACAGCCCAAAATATATATGATAACTTGAAAATTATTTGGGCCGCGATGAAAGCGTCCGGGTTTATTGTTGTGGTGATACCTGTTCTACCTTGCTGGAACATCATAACCAAGGCCGGGGATGTGAACACGCTTATTATGAGCGATGACACATTGTACGACCTTGTAGTCGCTCCTGCCGATTATCCTGAACTTTATTCCATTACGGCAAATGAAACCGACTATTACCGGTCCGATCACGTTCACATGAGCGAAAAGGGCAACATGTTTATGACACAGATATTATTGAGCTTGATACCAGAATAAAAAACAAAAATAATTCAATGGAGAAAACAGATGTAGACAAATTACGGTCGCAACTATTGTCAGGCTTAATTTTAGGTTTTTTGGCGTTCATGGCCACTGCCATAATTTTAAGTCAAATCAATGCTACTGAAATTTCAAATGTTAAAATCAAAAATATCGAGCAGGATACAAAGATTGGTAAGCAAGATGATAAGATAGAAAAACTGTCAGGCAGTTATTTAACAAAGGACGAATTTGTTAGGATGTTCAACCTGTTAAGAGGTGACATCCATGAAATAAAACAAGATTTGAAAAACCAATAAAAAAGGAGATTAGAAATGAAAAAGTACACCTTATTATTTTGCGTCCTGATGTTTGTCCTAACAAGTCAGGCACAGGATTATTACAACATTGCAGGGGCATTGGTGCAAAAAACCGATTATGTCGATACGGCACACCCGGATGGATGGTTCACCATAACAGAACTGGAGGCCATGACAGCCCCGACAGGTTTTGAGTTTGCAGAGCCTTCCGATTACACCCGTGCTGGTTCGCCAGGAAATTTAGATATTGAATTGCGTGGAATATATTCTATGGCCACCAATAGCGTAGTATTTGAAGGGCGCAAGGTTTGGTATGCTGCAAAAGCACGGAATGAATTTTACCCCATCCAGGTAACGCAAACCAGGATCAGCTTGAAACACTGGAGGACTGAGTATGATTTGACCGGGCAAAAGTATAGGGTTCGATTGGTACAGGCTGGCACACATGCACCCAAGTACAATATGTATGGTGCGCCAAGATATCCTTACGATGAAAACATGGCTGTTTACATGGGCAAAATACCCGATCCCCTGGCAGGTCAATTGTTGCCCCTGGTGCATGGGATTAACGATGGGTATATCTTTCCGACCACTTACGATGGCTACCAGGTGTACGAATTTTACAAGCAACATACCGGATTAGTATTAATGCACGACGAAGATAACCGGCTATACTTTTATCTCCTGTGGGGCTTGCCGGCCGTTAATATCCAGTATATTGATGCTTCTAAAAATTACACAATTATTTACTCAGAACAATAAAAAAGTTACTTTGTAGGGATTACTAAAAGACAAGCGCAAATAGCATTTAGTTAGTTTGTTGGTTTAGGTTAGGTTTAGCCCGGTGGTTATTACGATAGCTGCCGGGCTTTTTTTGTATTCATTTTCTCCATTTCAACAGCCTTCAACCTGTCGGTGTAAGTAGCATAAATATGTGTGGTCTTAAAATCTTCGTGGCCTAAAATATTACTAATAACATCAAATGGGATACCTTTTTCCAGTCCAATTGTGGAGAAGGTATACCGGGCGCAATGCGTAGTGATACTCTTATGTATTTTCGCTTCTACCATAATCGCTTTAAGGTATTCGTTCATGGTTTGGTTTGTGAATGGCCTGAACACTGGGCCAATGTCGAAACCCGTTTTCAACATTTCCTTTGCACGGTCGATCAACGGCACACTGATAGGCTTTCCCGTTTTTTCGCGCATCAAACGGATGAACTCCGATCTTTGTCCATTCACCATTTCTATTTGGATATCCTCTTTTCGCAGCTTTTTCAATTCGGCATAGCCCAAACTGGTATAGCACTGAAAAAGGAAGTGTTGCAACACTTTTTGTTCTGTGTTGCCAAGGGTTTTCGCCTCATATAGTTTTTCAAGTCGTTCTATTTCTTCGCCTATCAAATATTGCTTGCTTGCATTGGTGGCCGTGTATTTTATTTTGTCGAACGGGTTTTCTGTTATTATGCCTTTTTCTTTTGCATCGTTCAACCGGGCTTGCATCGTTTTCAGGGTTTTTTCGGCAGTCGATAGTTCGAGACTCAAAGTATTGAGCAAATAATTTTTGAAATCCCGGATAAGTTCCTGGTCAATTTCACTTATAAGCAAATCGGGTTTATACTTGCTTACACGTTTCAATATAGGTTGATGGGTGCGAACAGTGCCAGGCTTAAACCGGATTGTGTCGGAATATACCTGTTTGCAAAACCCAACAAAATCGGTTTTTGCAGCCTGGTTCAAATAAGCCTTGTCGAACTCAAACAGGCTCACTTTCTTTTTCATCTGCAAATCCCAGGCAATTTCATCGACCCTTAATTTTTCCTTTTCCAGATAAAGATTTACACGATTGCTTCCCGGTTCGTTGCTTTTTACCAGGGCTTTCCGTTCGTCCCAATTTCGGGGCAACACGGCAAAAGGCATCCAGTAGTATTTTGTTTTGCGGTTAATGGTCACTCGAAAACAGATAGTGCACCGACCATCCATCTTTACGTACTGTGCCCACAGCATCCATTTTACAGAAATTTTCATAGCTTTTTCGTATGTATTCGTCTTAAACAATTCTGTGAAAAATCTAAAACATTTCTGCAATAATACGCAATTTTCGCAATGCAGCCAAAAACACAAAAGCCCCACAATCCTTTTATTGCAGGGCTTCTCAGTATCAAAATATGTGCATGTTGTCATGCGTCGCTGTCCCGCAAGGATTCGAACCAAGATTCTTTCAGTTCAGCACCGAATGTGTTGCCGATTACACCACAGGACAAGATAAAAAAGATCGCTTTTTGTAAGCTAAGTTGTCCGACAAGGACTCGAACCTTGAACGGCTGGACCAAAACCAGCTGTGTTACCATTACACCATCGGACAATCCGTTGTGCGTCCCTAAAAACGCGACGGCAAAGGTATAAAAAAATTAAAATCGCAAAATTATTTTTAGCGTTTTTTGAAATTAACTTGCTTTTATTCTTAATTGTATGGTTTCAAAACAATTAAGCGCAATTGGAGTAGTGGAGTGTTGGAGTATTGGGCGAGTAATTGCAAAGTTCAATCCAATACTCCAACACTCCAACACTCCATTCCCCAAAACCCCTTAATCGAAGTGGAGAAGAAATCACATTTCAATAAGTTGATTTTGTCCCCCACCTATTTGTGTTCTTTCAATCTAAAATGTTTATTTTCGCCTCATTCAATAAAACAGGATTAATCGAATTAGTGTATTATGACAAAGCAGTTTAAATTATACAATACAGTCTTCGGGTGGCTGGGTTTTCTCATTGCCTTCATCGTTTATATGTTAACCATCGAGCCAACCACCAGCTATTGGGATTGTGGTGAGTTTATTGCCACTGCTTTTAAGCTCGAAGTTGGCCATCCTCCGGGAGCCCCTTTGTTTATGATTTTGGCCCGGTTCTTTTCGCTGTTTGCGGGCGATCAGGCGAATGTTCCTTATTTGATTAATTCCATGTCGGCATTGGCAAGTGCTTTTACCATATTGTTTTTGTTCTGGACCATTACCCATATTGCACGGAAGATCATCATTTCTGATGGGGATTATTCTGTTGCCAATACCATTGCAGTTCTTGGGAGCGGATTTGTGGGTGCAATGGCCTATACTTTTTCCGACACGTTTTGGTTTTCGGCTGTTGAGGCGGAAGTATACGCCAGTTCGTCGCTTTTTACGGCACTTGTTTTTTGGTGTATATTGAAGTGGGAAGAACAATTCGACAGTCCTTATGCGAATCGATGGATTATTTTTATTGCCTATTTGGTGGGCTTGTCGATTGGTGTTCACTTATTGAATTTGCTGGCCATCCCTGCTATTGTTTTCGTGTACTATTTTAAAAAATATAAGACGAGTAGTAAAGGGATTGTTTTTGCATCGTTGCTGTCCATTGTCATACTAGGAGCCATCATGTATGGGATTATCCCGGGTATTATTAAGGTAGCAGCATTGTTCGAGCTGTTCTTTGTCAACGGAATTGGTTTGCCTTTCAATTCAGGATTGATCGTATATGTTTTGTTGCTTGTAGGGGGCGTTGTTTATGGCCTGTATTACAGTTATCAGAATAAAAAATATGTGCTGAACATGGTTCTTTTGGCCTTCTCCGTAATATTGATCGGGTATAGTTCATTTACCATGATTGTGATCCGTTCGATGGCCAACCCACCCATGGACGAGAACAATCCCGAAAATGTATTTGCGCTTCTAAGTTATTTGAACCGTGAACAATATGGTGATAGGCCATTGGTATATGGGCCCTATTATAATGCCCCGATGACCGGTTCGGAAAAAGGCAGTTCAACGTATATCAAAAAAGATGGGAAATATGTTGAATCGTATGTGAGGGAAGAAACTCTTTATGACAAACGTTTCGAGACCTTTTTTCCGAGGATGTGGAGCCGTCAGGATTCTCACATACGTGGATACAAGCAATGGGGCAAAATAAAAGGTAGGGCTGTTGAGGTTAAAGGCGAAAAAGAATATGTGCCGACTTTTGGCGAAAACCTTCGCTACTTTTTTACCTACCAGCTTGGGCACATGTATTTTCGCTATTTTATGTGGAATTTTGCCGGGCGACAAAACGATGTGCAGGGGCATGGGGGCATCATGAACGGCAATTGGATCAGTGGTATTCCTTTTCTCGATAAAAACATGGTCGGTAACCAAGCCCAGTTGACTGATTATATGAAAAACCGTGAGAGCCGGAACACATTATATCTACTGCCTTTGTTGCTGGGGATTATAGGTGCATTATTTCTATACACAAAAAATCAAAAAGATTTCTGGATTGTCATGCTGCTCTTTATTTTTACAGGGATTGCCATTGTGGTTTACCTCAACCAATATCCCTATCAGCCCCGCGAGCGCGATTATGCCTATGCTGGTTCGTTCTATGCTTTTACAATCTGGATTGGGCTGGGTGTCCTGGCTGTGATCAAGGCTTTTCAAAATATATTGAGCCGATCGGTGAGTGCTGTTATAGGAACGGTGCTTTGCCTGGCTTGTGTGCCGGGAATTATGGCTTCTGAAAATTGGGACGACCACGACAGGTCTGGCCGATACACTGCCCGTGACTTTGCCTACAATTATCTGAACACATGCAAACCCAATGCACTCCTTTTCACCTTTGGCGACAACGACACTTTCCCTCTCTGGTATGCCCAGGAAGTAGAGGGCATCCGTACCGACGTGAGGGTAGTAAACATGAGCCTGTTGAGCACCGACTGGTACATCAACCAAATGAAGGCCAAAGCTTACGACTCAGAACCGGTTGCCACTTCTCTTGAAATGGATCAGTACATCCAGGGTACCCGCGACCAGGTTTTTATGTTCGACCGGTTTAAAGACTACACCGACATTAGTAAGTTGATGGAGTTTGTGGGTAGTGACGACCCGGCCACAAAGGTGCGGGTAACCGACGATCTTTTTATGGATTACTTCCCATCGAAACTGTTCCGCTTACCGGTTCCTAAGGAAAAAGTACTTGCCAATGGAACGGTTTCTCCCGAACTGGCCGATCAGATTGTCGACAATGTGGATTGGAAAATTGGCCGAAACTCATTGCTGAAAGGGGATATGATGATGATAGACATCCTGGCCAAAAACAATTGGGAACGGCCGGTCTATTTTGCGGTAAGCGCACAAAGGAGCAGTTATCTTGGCCTTCATGATTATTTTCAATTGGAAGGTTTGGCCTACCGACTTGTGCCCATAAAAACCACAGGCGATGAAAATACCATCGGGCGGGTCGATACCGATATTTTATATAACAAGTTGATGAACGAATTTAAGTGGGGCAGGATGAATGAACCTGATTTTTACATGGATGAAAACAACGCCCGCTTGATTAGCATCATGGATGTCCGGAATACTTTTGCACGTCTGACCATGCAACTTATCATCGACAACAAAAAGGACTCGGCCATTGCTGTAGTTGATAAATGTATTGAAGTGTTGCCCAACAGCAAAATTCCTTTCGACCAATTTATGATATCGTTTGCCAAGGCCTATTATTTATGTGGTGCCACTGAAAAGGGCAACGAGCTATCACGGACTATCACCAATAATTTTTTCGACGAGCTGGATTATTATTTTTCTCTTGAAGGCGATTACTTCGATGCCACCGAAAGGGAGCGCAACATAGCCAGTCAGGTGATCAGTCTTATGGTTGAAATGGCTTATGGGTTCAAGCAAGATGAGTTGGCCAAGGAATTCCAGGCAAAGATAAATACTAGGACGGGTGGAGTTGGATTGCACGGGAGATAGTAGGCAATAGTTTTCCCTCTGTGAAACTCTGTGACTTCTTTGTGAAACTCTGTGTAATAGCTTTATAGTTATGCCACTGAGACACAGAGGTATCACAGAGTTTCACAGAGAAAAAACAACACATCGGAAATTTCCTATAAAATCCTTGATTGTCAGTTCCAATATGTAAATTTTTGAGATTAAAAATTACTGAGGTCTGAAGTTTTACTAAATGCAACCAAAATTTATTTCTGGCCGACCATTTCAAGTAGTTTGCTCACCGTATTCCAGTTTCTGCCAGTTGCAGCAACCCTTAAGCTCCGTTCCGCTTTTGCAGCTAATTTCGAACGACCAATGCCATCGGGGGCATAGAGGTAGAATACCTTATTTATTAGTTTGAATTCTTCGGAGTTTGATTTTATAGCAGCAAGCCCATCCAAATCTGGATTTTCAGGAGCAGATTCCAGGAAAAAGAAATGCAGCGCTTTTCCATCCTTCCTTTCATACGGATTGTTTTTTACAGCCACTTGCAAATCTGCCAGTTCAAGGATCAACACTTTTGGTTCGAACTGAAAATGTCCCAAAACTTTCTGGCTTATTTTTTCGGCGATCGTTTGCCTGTTTTCTTTTTTGAATTGGAACACTGCATTGCCACTCTGGATGTAAGTTCTTATGTTGGAGCAGCCGATGCCTTCAAGGATCTCAACAAGCGATTTCATTGGCAGGATATTATTTCCCCCCACATTGATACCCCTAAAAAGTGCGATGTATGTATTCATTGTAATTCAATTAAGTGCTCACTTTCTGGATTTGTTCCTGGTAATGCAACGATAACAAGGGCTTTATGTTTTTTCAACATTCCTCTAATTAATCATTAATCACAAATCATTAATCATTTCTTCAAAGGCTCCCACCTCTCGACTTAATCAACCGTTCCAGAAAAGGTTTGTTCAAAAAGCTTTTTTCCCCGAGACTGCAAAGCAACTTAAACATGGGCACGGTTACCGAAAATATCATGATGTTAGCGGGTAGGAATTGTCGCATGGCAATGTCGGTTGATCCGATAATGGCCATCGGATTATCGAAATCGTCGAACATTGTCAGGAACTCCATGCAGCCTGAGCCAAAAGGGGCTATGACAGGTGAATAATCTCCAGGTTTCTGAAAATAATGGGCACCGGTGATCAGTGCACTCAATTGGTCCGGGTTCACAAAAAAGCTGACTGTTTTCAAATAGTCAGAGGCTTTTTCTATGAGTGGCCCAACCACAATATTTTCATGGGATGCTTTATACGTATGGTTTACATCCAGCCAGGCGTTCATGGTTTCACCATCCACTTTTAACCCTTCGTCGTGGACAAGGAAATCCACAAAATCCTCTCTCGACCGTTTTTGCACATCCCACCACCAATTGCCACAGCCCCGGCAGCCATGATTGTCTTTTGTCAACAGCAAATGTTTTCCTTCAAGCCATTTCTTGTAGTAGGCAAACAGGCAGGTTCCACGCCCTTCTGATTTTATTTTCAACACATCAGAAAAAACAGAAAGATCAGGTGTGTCATAAACACCTATCAAAGGGATCGTAATTCCCAGTTTCGATAAGAGGTAAGTTGGGTTTGTTTCCATAGTAATTGTTTTGATTTTGATTCAAAGGTAATAAAAAGTCGGCAGTCAACAGTCCGCAGTCAACTGTCAGAAAAATGACTGAGATACTATTCATGATGTGGACCTGGATTGAATAATATATGTTGATTTCAAAGGAGTATTAATTATGCATTGCCAACTGAAAACGGACATCATCGGTCTTCCTACTGCCTACTGAGTTCTGCCTACTGCAGACTGTGTACTTTCCCTCACCACCAGGCTTGTGGTAATTATTTTGGTTTCGGCTTTAAAATCTTCGATGTTGGTTGAAAAACGTTTCAACAATAAGCGCATAGCCTCTTCGCCCATTTCAAAACCATGCTGCTCTACGCTGGTGAGGGGTGGTTCGAGGAGGGTCGAAATCCGTTCGTTGGTAAACCCGACAAAGGCAATGTCGTCCGGGATCTGTAAACCCAACTTCCGGGCTGCACGCATGGCACCGGCTGCAGTGAGGTCGTTTACGGCAAAAATGGCATCGGGCGGGTTTTCCAGTTCAAACAGGGCCGGGGCACATTCAAGAGCCTTTTCATACGTGTCACAATTCAGGATTAATTTATTATCGACTGGAAGGTTGTGTTTCTTTAAGGCTTCTAAATATCCATTTAGCCGTCGGCTGCCAATGAGCAAGTTCTGAGGCCCCGACAGATGGGCTATCCGTTTCCGGCCAATCGAAATAAGATGCTCTACGGCCTGAAATGCCCCCTGGAAATCGTCGATGATTACTTTGTGTGTGTCTATATCTTCGCATACCCTATCGAAGAATACTACCGGGATCCCTATGTTTTCAAGCTCTTTCAGGTGATCGAAATGGTAGGTGTTTTTCGAAACCGAGATCAAAAGGCCATCGATCCGGCTGGCCGACATGGCCTGGATCACTTCAATTTCGCGCTCGTAATTTTCGTTCGATTGACAAATCATTACATTATATCCGGCATCGAATGCTATTTCCTCGATCCCGCTTATCACCGATGAAAAGAAAAAGTGTACGATCTCTGGAATCACCACACCTATTACATTGCTCTTGCTTTGCAACAAACTGAGGGCAATGGGGTTTGGCCTGTACCCATATTTCCGGGCCAATTCGTTTACCGCAATTTTTGTTTTTTCGCTTATGTCGGGGTGGTCCTTCAATGCCCTCGACACGGTTGAAGGGGAAATTTTCAATTCTCTTGCAATGTCTTTTATCGTAACCTGGCTGCCTCTCATTTCCGAATGTACTAATTTAAACCTCTCATATTTTGGACTGTTGCGAGCAAAAACCTTTCTTGATCAATCAATAAATATCAAAATTGCAAGAACAGTCCGATTGCCAATTTTTCAACTTGAAAGATAAAAATAAATAAGGAAGAAAACACACGCAAACGTTTGAAATGGTGTTTATGCTCTCAACGCCCAGTAAGCACCTGAATAGTAAATTTTTAAATCTTGCGTCTTTTTTCTGTGCCGAAATTTTTAGTAAATTTGGTGTACGAAAAGACGGATATTAACTAAAGATTTAGACCATGAAAAAATGTACATCAGTATTATTATTTGCTCTCTTGTTTAGCCTTTCGCAAGGGATTGCACAGATGCCCGCTGCAATTAATATTTCGCCGGCCAATGCAACGGCTTACGATGAGATTACCCTCACCTTCGACCCTTCGCAGGCATGTTTCCAAACCGGGACATTGGTGGGTTCGGCTTCTGTGACCATGCACTCTGGTGTGATCTCCATCGGCGGTAACCCGGCGAATTGGGAGTATGTGGTGGCCTGGGATGGAACTGGCGGTAATGGGGCATCGCCCGATCTTGTTGATAATGGCAACGGGACTTTTTCGATCACCTACATACCCAAAGACTTTTATGGATTCCCCGCAGGCAGTATCATTACTCACATTGTGGCCGTTTTCAACAATGGCAGCAACTGGAACACCGATGGCCGCGATTTCGATGGTGGCGGGCCAAGTTGCATGGATTTTGTAATCCCTCTATCCTACAACACCACCGACCCATCCATGTTATTTAAGGTGAACATGAACAAGCAAATAGCCGATGGTAATTTCAACACAACAGGCGGAAATGTATATGCCATAATCCAGGGGATGGATTCGCTGTTACTCGAAAATAGTTTAGACGGCAACAACAACCCAACGAATATCTATACCGGCGAAATTACCACCGGATTGACCAATGGCCAGGTTTTGGATTTTCATTTTAGGATGAACAGTACAGACGAAACTGTAAACAGAAGCAAAACCCTAACCCTGGGCCAGAATACGGCGGACGTTTGGTTCAACGATATGACCCTGTCGCCTCTCACGCTCAACTGCGATATGTCGTATTACGTGGCCGAAGGGTGGTTCGATCCATTGACTGACTTTGTGGATGTGGCCGGTGATTTTAATCTTTGGGAAGGGGCCAACCACCACCTCGACGATATCGATGGCGACTATAACTACACCATTCAATTAAATAGTATGGACGTAGGCAAGATCGAATTCAAATTTCGGATAAACGGAAGTTGGGATAATTTAACTGCCGAATTCCCCAATGGTGGCCCTAATCGTATTTTAATGATGGCGGTTGGCGGTTTCAACCATCAGGCGATATATAATAACTACATGCCTGGTGGAATTCCGGTCACTTTTATTTGCCATACGGATTACCAAATAAGTGCCGGAAACTTCGATCCATTGGTCGATTTTCTTGGACTAAGTGGTACTTTAAATAATTGGACAGGAAATGTGCAACTGACCGACCGGGATGGATTGATGGCTTATTCGTTGAATATCCCAATTGATATCAGTGTTTCGGCCAATATCGAATTCAATTTCAGCATAAACAACAATGCTGCTACCACCGAAAGTTTTACCCGCTATTATACCGTGCTCGACACTGCCGGAGGGGGAGTGGATAACACTATTGAAGTGTGGTACAACAACGACGACCCTGCAGTCGGTTCGGCTCCACGTGCGAACAATGCTGCCATTCTCGGCTCGTTAGAAACCGGGGAAATCCTAACAGCCAGCTACAATTACGAAGATGTAAATGCCGACCCTGAAGGGGCCACCACATTTATGTGGGCAATTGCCGACGATACCCTGGGCACCAACTTAACTATAATGTCGGATGGTACCACCTCCACTTATTTGATCGACCAGGCCGACCTCAACAAATATGTTTTCCTTGAAATCCGGCCTGTTGCACTTACCGAATCGGGCAGCAATCCGGCAGGCACCATGTATGGCGACACTGTAAAATTGATGGGTGGCCCTGTCAGCCCTGTATCCATCGAAACAGCAAATGGTAAGGAATTGAGGATGTTTCCAAACCCGGCAACCGGGATTGTATCAATTGAAAATTTGATCAATATTGAAGACATTCAAATACTATCGTTGGACGGCAAACTAGTCAATACTTTTTCGGTTGATGGAAAAAGATTTGTAAGCATCGACATCAAATCGCTGCCATCGGGGGTTTATTTCCTGACGTTCAGAAATGCCAATGAAATGAGGTTCACAAAAAAACTGATCAAACTCTAAAATGAAAGCAATATTGAATAGCACAGTATTATTCTTTGCAATGAGTTTTTGCATGGCACAGCAAACACAGGTTTTCGATCCAAACGCCAATGCCACGAAAGATATCAAAGAAGCCATTGTCCGAGCACAAAAAGAAGGCAAACATGTATTGGTAAAAGTTGGGTACAACCAATGTCCCTGGTGCATTAAGCTCCACCATTTTATTCAAGAGGATCAAAAAATAGATTCCCTGTTAAACGCCGATTATGTGTTGGTGAAGGTAAATTACAGCAAGGAAAACCGAAACCCGGAAGCCATGGAACTACTTGGCTTTCCCCAACGGTTTGGGTTTCCGGTGTTGGTTGTCCTCAACGAAAAGGGCCAACGCATCCATACCCAAAACACCCTGTATCTGGAAAAAGACAAATCGTACGACAGCAAAAGGATTGCCGATTTTCTGAAAGACTGGAATCGCAAAGCAATTGACCCAGGAAGCTATATGGAGAAAAAATAGGGAAGAAAAGATGACAATTTGGTTTGGGTGTAAGACAAATTTGAGATTTGTAAACCCTGAGCCTTTTTGGCCTGAAAACATTCAATCTTCTCGATAAGTGCATAGAAAATTGACTTGGATGTGGTTTAATCGAAAATAATTGCTGGGTCTTGCAGCCGTTCTTATTTCTTTTTATTATGTGCTGGTTTTTATTCAGTTTTAAACTACATTATTAAAATATCCAACTAGTACCTTAGACCTTAGCTAAAGCTTCGGTCTAGGCTGTCGGATACAACTGCGATTAAAAATCCGTTCAAATCTGTGTTATCCGTGTTATCCGCGTTCAAATTCTTATTTGCAGCTTTAGCTGCGTAGGAATTAACCAGGTTGAGAAATAGTTAAATATTTTGGGTAAGCTTGCTCACTATTTTTAACTGGCTAAAAAACTCCTTTCCAACAACCCGTAGGATGGTATATACGGGAATCGCAACCACCATTCCGGTAATCCCGGCCATGCTCCCGGCGATCATTATCACCAGAAAAATCTCAAGCGGGTGGGCATTTACGCTGGATGAATAAATGAGTGGCTGCATTAGGATGTTGTCGATTAGTTGTACAATTAGAAATACAAGGGCGATGTAGGCAAGCAGTGGCAGCATGGCACTGTAAAAGTCAAGATGAATGTTGGTTATTAAACCCATGATAAGACCAAAAGCAGCACCCAAAATCGGCCCAACATAAGGGATTACATTTACCAACCCAGCAAAGAGGCCAATTACCAAAGCAGTGTCGAAATCGAGGCCAGCAATAAAATGCAGGCCCAGGCTCATTAGGATAATGATGAGGCAAACCTCGCTGGCAAGACCTATAAAATAGCGGACCAACAATTTTTTGATGGAAGCCATGGCATGTCCCATCTTGCCTTCGTTACCTCTTGGAGTGAGGGTAAGGATGGCATTGGAAAAAAGACCTTTCTCCTTCAGAAAGAAAAAGGAGATAAACGAAATGGAGAAAATGGCGATGAACAGGTCGCCCAACGCCCCGGTGATAAAGCCAAAAATATCGGTCAGGTACGAGACGTTCACAATATTGGCCACTTTCGCGCTCACATATTCTTCCATGCTAAGGTTTTCCTTGCCCGATATGGGCAGGTTTCCAAACAGGGTTTCCAGTTTTTCAAGAGGTGCTTCCAGGCTCCGGGCAACCTGTTCCGAGTCGATAGCAGAAAGTTCTGTGGCCTGGTTCGCCACAAGCGGGATGAATATCCGAAAAAAGCCAAGCACCAAAACCCAGATCACCACAAGGGTTAAGGCCGCACTAAGGGCACGGGGGAGGTGGAATTTCTTAATTTTGATCCGGTCAAATAAATCGACCAGAGGCTGCCCGATGAGTGAAATGATTGCAGCAATGAGCAAATAGGCAACAATGCTTTTGAAATACCAAAGGGAGGCAAGGAGTAAGACCACGCCAAGTGCAATTAAAACTATCCGTAGATTTTTATTCATTTTTAAGAAGGATTATTGGATTGCAAAATAAGCAGGAAGAACTGGAATTGCAATATTTTAATGGCCTTTAGCAATGAACATAAGCGTCGGTCTCGCTCCGAGCGAAGCCGACGCTAGGGCTTCTGTTTAATATTGGTGCACCTGGATCCCGCCAAATACTGCATTGGCCTCAATAATCAACCGGTTGGCCGAGCTGTCGTAGTTGTCGCTTTTATATCGGGCCGACCCAAACCCTCCCGAATTTCGATCGGGTAGCTGAACGCCGCCAAAAACCACATCCGATTTTATTTTCACGGGCAAACCGGAAGGCAGAAAAATTTCAGAACCCCCAAATACTGCATTTACTTTTATGAATGTTTCAGGTTCGGTCAACACCACATTTCGCAAGTCAAGGTTTACCTTACCAAATACAGCACTATACTCGCCACCATCCTCTATTTCGCCACTATAATTCAACTCCGAGAAAACCGCAGAACTGGAATCGCTTCGGATATGAAACACGTTGAAGCTCCCAAACAGGATTTTAAAGCCCAGGTAAATAAAGAAGAGGGCAATCAGGATTTTGAACACAGGGAAGTCGATTTTGAATATGACTTTCAGGATAAATGATATCCCCAAAAAAATAAAGAAGATTCCGATAATCAGTGATATGCTCATTTTCATAAGTTTAAAATTTATAATTAATGATCTATTCCTTTTTTATAATTTTCAATGCCGCCATCTGACGATAAAGAGGTTTTAAAGTTACAGCTTTTTTGGAGAAAAGTTTAGCGTGTTCAAAGTTGGTAGGTTCAAAAGTTCTGAGTTAAGGGGTTCAAAGTTGAATGTTGAAAAGTTGAAGGTTGAAAAGTTATTCTGAAAAGGAGAAAAGGGAGTCTTTTTTAGGATAAATCTGTTTTATGCTTTTAACACTTTATTTACACAAATAATCAGCAAATTGATTGATTATCTGATAATTTATCAAAATAAATTGTATAATTTTGGAGTGATTTACGCTCTCAACAATTATATTAACTAACTTATTTTCTCAATATGAAAACTGCAAAGAATCTCCTGTTCATTATTGGATTCCTGTTTGGTAGTAGCGGTGTGTATTCGCAAAGTACTTCATTGTCTTCCAAAACGGATCAATCAAAACAAAAAGATATGGTAGTGGATGCCGGAAACGACACGGCAATATGTTGTCCCGAACCTTACATCGATACGCTGTATTTAGGTGGTAACCCAACGGCAGATTTTGGTACTCCGCCTTACTCTTATAGCTGGACGGGTGTAAAAAAAGTGCTCTCTTACACATTCAATGTAACAAACACTATAAGTGATACCACGATGGCAAATCCGTATTTGACAGAGTGTGCAGACGAGAAAGCCACCTATTATGTTACGGTTACCGACAGTTTAGGCATCACCAAAACGGACAGTATGGTATTGAGGTTTTCCCGTTTTATCTATCTTACAGGTGGCTCAATACTAATAAATCTTGGCGACACTGCAACTCTTTATTCACTTGTTTCCGGGGGTATTGCCCCGCTCCAATATTTTTGGGAACCCAATATAAATATCTCCGATCAATATGCCGAAAACCCCCTGGTTTGGCCCGATACCACAACCACCTATTATTGCACCTACACCGACTCCATTGGCTGCATAGAAATAATGGATTACACTGTTTATGTCAATACAGAAGAAATTGCTGAAGTTGACAATGAGCGGAATTTGTTTTTAGTTTTCCCCAACCCGGCAAACGACATCCTTCAGATACAAGTCCTAAATGGATTCCTGGAAAATCTGGAGATTTACAACCAAACCGGCCAGCTCCTTCGGACAATAATCTCTGGTAAAAAGGAGGACAAGATTGATATTTCGCTTTTTTCGCCTGGAACCTATTTTATCCGGGCTATTGGCAAAGATGAAGTCTGGGTAGAAAAATTTGTGGTAGTGAGGGAATAAATCCAATTATTCAGTTGTAATAATAGACTTGAGCAATATTCAAAAAAAACAAAAAGCCGTATGAAAAAATCATTTCTAATTTTCGTTTCAACAATCATCGTGTTGAGTTTGAGTGCCCAAAACGAAGAACTGACCGGTACCCAAAAAATATGTCAAAAACTGGTGTTGGATGCGGGGGCTGCCCCCTTTAGCCAATCAATAGATGATGACCGCCAGATGTTTACTTACAACTTTGGCTTTGGCTATCAGGTTTTCAAAAAAATGGATGTCAGGCTGTGTATCGACCTTTTTGATTTGCACCAGGCTAACTATTATTCCGATCCGGTACCATACAGCGTTTCCATTGATGCATACCATAGGCTCTGGGGGATGGCACTTGGCGTAAACTACAAGGCATTCAAAGGCAAGAAGGGCACTTTTCTTGAAAATGCCGGTGTTTCCTTTCTGGGCAAGTTTGGTACAGCTATAACCGTGAAATACAGCGAACAGGAATCGTGGTATTACGATTTTTCGACAAGGATTTATTTGGGCGATGTCCCATATATTGGTGCAGGGATGAATCACCACTCTGAATTGCTTTTGGGAATGGATTCAGGTTTTACTTCTTTGTATTTAGCTTTCGGATTGGATTTTTAATTCAATTACATTAGGGCACAAAATAAAAATTCTTTACTCTTGAGTTATCGGGATAGTTTAAATTTCGGATGTTTTAAAACTGACCAATCACAACTTATTAATCCATTGTCAATAATCACTAATCATTTATCAGTTTCTTGCCTGCAACAGGGCCATCTCCGCTTTTTGCAACATAGCCCTCACGATCTCAGGATCGGTGGTTTTATAATCCTGTTCAAGTATCCCAGGCAGGCCGCTAATATGGACATCAGGGTTTCGATGCTGCATCTGGCTTGCCCGTAAACTGCGACACGAAGAATGAAATTCACTTGCCCCGGTTTTCATCACCAATTCCGAAATATTATCGAGGTTTATCCCACTTCCAGGCATAATGATAATCCTGTTGTTGGCTTTCTTCACTAATTCTGATATTAGGTCGATAGCCTCGGGAGCTGTGTTTTTTTGGCCCGATGTCAATATTCGGTCAACACCGAGGAAGATCAAGTCTTCGAGGCTAAGGAAAGGGTCTTTCAACACATCGAAAGCACGGTGAAAGGTAACCGACATGGGCTGGGCAATGTCAATGATCTCTTCCATACGGGGGATATCGATGCTTCCATCGGGGTTTAATACGCCCACCACAACACCATCTGCGCCCAGCCGTTTGGCATGGAATATATCGCGGCAGATAATTTCATATTCCAGCTCGGAATACAGAAAATCGCCACCTCGTGGACGGATCAACACATTCAGGTCGATACTAATACTTTCCCTGGCAATTTCGATGGAGGCATGGCTGGGTGTTGTGCCACCTTCCCAAAGGTTCTCGCACAGTTCGACACGCTTTGCCCCGCCTTTTTCAGCAGCTATGGCCGACTCCACGGAATTCGCACAAACCTCGATAAGCAGATTTTTCATTCTATCCTTTTTAAATTTTCAACAAATGTAGAAAATGAACTAACGCAAATTCTTTAGAATGATTATTGATTTCGGGGGAAAATTGGTCTCTTACTGGAAATAGTGTCGGTGTGGGTTTGAGCTACGCCAATACTTGTCCCTCTATGGAAGTTTGTATGGTCGGGTGGAGACGCGATTAATCGCGTCTCTACAATTATGTGGTATGGTTTCATCGAAGATATAGACGCACGGACGTACGTCCATACTGTGCAGAAAGTCAACTGCCCGGCAAGTAAAAAAAAAGCCTGCCCCGGAGGGCAAGCTTCTAAGTATGAAAAAAATTATCCAGCTTATTTAATCACCTGCATCGACTTGGTAACTGTAGATTTCGATGTTTTCAAAGAATAGAAATATACGCCTGGTCTGTAGGCTTCGGTATTCACAAGTACTTTGTGGGTTCCGCTTGCCAGGGTTTGATTTACAGGCATGGCCAATTGTTCGCCGAGGATATTGTAAATGGTTAGGCTTGCATGACCGTCTTCAGAAATACTGAATTCGATTTCGGTGTAGGTTGTGGCAGGGTTAGGGAAATTTTGCAAAACAGAACTTTCCATACTCAGACTGCCAACCACTGCAATGGCGTTTTTGCCAAACAAATCGTTTCCAGTTTCCCAAGCTTCAACCACAACATTCGATTCCTGATTGGTTTGTTTGTCCCAAACTTTAATGCTAAATGTTTCACCTTCTTGCATAGCTTCGGTTTCGGGTGTCAGTTCATCGTCGCCCCATATTGCCACTGCCAGGTTATCGCCGGTAAACACCGAACTGCCACAAAGCTCGCCAGCCTGGTTGTACACCCCAATTTCACTTCCTGTTGATGGGATTTGTTCCCAAGCCGATACCGGGATACCCAGTGTCATGTTGCTGCCAGTATTGATCGTATTGTTGAAAATTAACGGGTTCACTGTACTTTTCGATGTCTGGCTTAAAGGCCCGTTGGCAGGATAAGTATATAAGTTGGCCTGAGTCAGGTTCGACTGATAACCTTCGCCAGGTATCATGTTGCCAATGGCATTTAAACCCCATAATGGCCAATACACAAGACCGTTCCCGTTTTTGATTATGATGATATCCGCAACTATAGGGCTAAAGAGGGTGACCATATTGGCAGGAGTGTTGCGCAAATAACCAATCATGCTCCATCCCTGTACAATAGTGAATGGGGTAGTTTCTGGCACTATGGCAGTTCCGGTAATGTCGAGGGTTTGTGCACTCAACATGTTTATCTGATAGCCATAGCCAATGGTAATGTTGCCAATGGCGTTTAAATTAAACTGTGGCCAGAACACTAGGCCATTTCCATCTTTTATTATGCGTACCTGACTAATTATCGAATTAAATATACTATCAAGCAAGGGTTCGAATGGATCGATATAGGTAGAGAAGATACTCCAGCCGCTAACCAGCGAAAGGGTTTGTACATCATAAGTCTGGGTTACATCCTGGATGTCGTTCGCACTGCGTGGCAATAACTGGGTATAGCCGAACGAAAAATACATTACCCCGGTAATATCATACATGTGTGCAGAATCAGCGGTGAATGAATAAATCCTATCATCGACAACGGCAGGTCCAGTTCCATCATTTATTTCCCATTCGCCATAGTTATTTATGGCAGGGTTTGTACAAATTGCTGAAACAGCCTTTACCAAGACCCCTTCGTAGGCCTCTTCGCTACTTAGGATTAAGGTACTTGCAATAGCTGCCGGAGGTAAGGTGTTTCCACTGCTGTTAATAGTAAATTCAGTGATGTCTTTCAATTCTGTCAGGTTAAAGTATTCATCTACCAACGCCTTTATTGTAATGTGGTCGCCCATGGCCGGAGTGTTGGTATTATCGTATACATACACACCATTCCACATCCCAATACCATTCTGGATAAAGTATCCCGAACTTAAGGTAGCTGTCACTACCCCTGAAGTAACTACCAATCCTCCTTTGTAAGGTGAATCGCCAGACGGGTCGGTGGTGTACTGAATATCGTGGATGGTAACAACAGGTGCAGGCTGCACATCGTTGTACCAGTAATCCACTTCGTTTACTCCATCCTGCACATTATATACCCTTGCAGGGCCACCATAGGGGAATTCAGCAGTCAGATCGCTCCAACTTCCGTTTATCCTAAATTTGAATTCGAAAATGGTACCTACAGCAACACTATCAAAAGTGATTGTATAAATCATGTCGCCATCAATATCGGTCAAGTTATCGCCAGTACTCCAGTTATTCATGGTTCCGGCAATATCAACAAAATCGACTAGTGGGTTGAAATTACCCAGAGCTTGCTGTTCGCTCATGTTTACATTGAAGGTTACATTGGCAATGGTATCGAATACGTGTGGGTGCGAACCCAGGTAAGTGAAGATGTTATTATCCAAAACCTTCCATTCCGAATTGGTGGCATTGGTGCCAAAAGCAGCAGCCCAATCGGTGTTTCCTGTCATGACCATAGCTTTCCTAACAAGAGTGTGGTTTGCAGTAGCATTTGATACACCTGCTACCGGCCATCCTGTACCCGGGTCATTATTGGCATCTCCAAAAATATCGACAAATGTTGTATCGCTACCCACTATTTTAATGATCGCCCGGGCATCATCGCCATTATGATAAACGACACTCGGATACCCAAGAACCTCATCGGCCAAGGTAGTATCGAACAAGTTGGTATTGATGGATTCATTAACGATAACCCACACATCACCCTGGGCCAGGGTAGCCCCAGCGGGGAAAGTGTGGTAATATTGCCATCCCCCTCCATTGGTTGACTGAGCAATCTGGTAATCATCAAGGTTGACAGTTGCCCCTGTGTTGTTATAAATTTCGAGTGCTTTGTTATAGCTGTCGCCTTCGATGTATTCCGAGAAGAAAAGTGTGTTTGGTGGAGGTGGCTCAGCATTGTTGAACCATACCAAAATAGTATCCATACCACCACCATTGACTGTATAATTCCGGTTGCCTGGCATAGTTTCCCAGCCTGTCCCGTTTATCCTGAATTTATATTGAATGGCCTGTGCTGCAGTAAACCCATCTATCCAGAGTGAGTAGATCCCATCGCCATCGGCATCGTCCATAGCCCCGGAACTACTATATGCATTAAAGTCGCCGGCCACATCCACAAAATCAACCAAAGGATCGAAATTACCGAGCGTAATCTGGTAGTTCATATTTACATTAAACAGAATACTGTCGGTGCCAGGGGCAGGTATTTCATAACTGGTCTGTCCTGTCACTGTTCCATCGGGGGCCAAGGTGAAGGATGGGTTTGTGCCAAGAATAAGCCATAAACCATCTACTGAGCCATCATCTTCAATGGCGCCCCAATCCCAAGTTCCACCAGGTACATTCAAAATTACCGACCAGGTATTATCACCTGACGTGACATCGCCATTGGTGCCATCATCATACATTTGGTGCCAGTTCCAACCATCATAAAAGCTTTTGAAATTAATATCGGTGTACGACATGGTGCCATCAATTACAGTAAACAACACATCGTAGGGTGGGCTCATATTGTTGAACCAATGAGTTACTTCGTTGGTCCCTGTAACCATGGTGTACTCGCGGTTATTTATCGACTCCCAGTTGCTATAATTGATATGGAATTTATATTCATACAAAGTGCCCACATACAAATCAGGGATAAGTACTGTGTAAATACTATCCCCATCGGGATCGGCCATTTCAGCACCTCCCCAGGCATTAAAGCTTCCGGCCACATAAACGGTATCTGTTAGCGGATTAAAATTGCCCAATGAAATCTGATAGCTCATGTTCACATTTACAGTAAGGTCTTCCATCGGCGTGAAATTGTTGGGGTGCGAACCGAGGTAGTCAAAGGTATTCTGAGGGAAAACAATCCATTCTGAACTTACAGAATCCGTCCCTGCGGCAGCTACCCAATCGGTATTGCCTGTCAGGACTGAACCTTTGCGTACCAACGTGTGATTTGCAGTAGCTCCGGATACTCCTGCCACCGACCATGTGCTGCTTACATTATCATCAGGAAATCCAATAATATCCACAAAAGAATAATCAATCCCATTCCAATATACAACTGCGCGGGCATCATTCCCATTGTGATGGACAACGCTTGGGTAAGCCAAAACTTCATTCGCATCTGCAGGGGCATATAAGTTTGTATCGGTCTGGTTTGTAATTATTACCCATACATCTCCATCGGCCAAAGTAGCCCCTGTTGGGAAGGTATGATAGTATTGCCAACCATTGCCATTGTTCGATTGGGCAATTGCATAATCGTCGAGGTTAACTGTTGCCCCAGTCCCATTGTATATTTCAAGTGCCTTGTTATTGCCACTTCCTTCGATGTATTCTGAAAAGAATATTCCTGTAGGAGCCGGTGGTGCAACGTCGTTAAACCAATAAATCACACTATCTGTGCCACCACCCATTACTGTATAGGTCCGGTTGTCGGTTAGTGCTTCCCAATCGGTGCCATTTTTTCGGAATTTAAATTCTGCCACATAGCTTGAATCAAATCCACCAATAGTAATACAATAAATGCCATCGCCGTCGGTATCGTCCATGGCGGCCGATCCACCAAAGTTATTGAAATTCCCTGCTACATCAACAAAATCGGTTGTAGCATTAAAATTTCCCAGTGTGATTTGCTGTTGCATATTGACACAGAAAATGACTACTTCGACACCTGGCGTCGGAATTACATATTCGGTTTGCCCGGTAACTGTTCCATCGGTATTCACTGCAAAGGTTGGGTTTCCTCCATCTATCAACCAAAGGCCAGAGGGTGAACCATCATTTTCGATTGCTCCCCATTCCCAGGACCCGCCGGGGATGCTCATGGTCAATGTCCAGGTATGGTCACCGGAAGTAACATCACCATTCGTACCATCATCGTACATTTGGTGGAGGTTCCAACTATCGAACGAACCTTTCATTTCGATATCAAGGTATGCTGCCGTTCCATCAACAATAGTAAGCGTAACATCCTGTGGCCCTGCATTGTCGTTGTACCAATGGTCTACTTCATTAGTGCCAGCAACCACAGTATATGTACGGTTATTTGCTATGGACTCCCAGCTTGTACCATTAATCCTGAATTTGTATTCAAGAGTGGCTCCAATTGTTTGTCCCGTTAAAACCACCGTCCAGATGTTATCGCCATCGATATCTGTCATAGCCGTACCGCTTGGATTTGCCCAATTGTTCATAGTTCCGGCGATGTCCACAAAATCGGTAAGTGGGTTAAAATTCCCAAGAGTAGTTTGATAGGCCATGTTCACGTTCAGGGTCACGTCTACGGTGGTTGGCCCACTTAGGAAGAGCTGAATTTTATCTAAAGCTATTTCTTCATTTCCAGAATCTCCTCTCCAACGAACACGCAAAATAACAGTGCTTGCGGTCGGATCAAGAGAATATTCAAATGTTTGGAATGTAGATGTCAGGATTGTCCCTAAAGAATCGGGTGCACCATTTAAATCGGTGTCTTCCCGAAAATCTCCATTAAAAGCATCTCCATTTGCCCAGTCGTGGCCATAAAATGCACCTAGTACTTCAAAAGTGCCCGAATTATTCTTTTCATATTCAAAGATTATATAATCCAGATCATCGTAGGCATCAGTCCTGGGGGCTGCCAACATTATAGAAGCTAATACATTTGAATACCCCGAAAGGGACACCGAATTTAGTGTGATGACACATTCTCCTGGCATACCATCGGCATCAGTGTCTTCTGAACCAATATAATAGGTACCATCCTCTCCGTCAAGATTTACCATACCAAAATCCCCATCCTGTCCCCACCAAAAATAATCTCCCGATCCATCGGTTTGGAAATTAGGTGTATGGGTAAAATTAAGGGTGTCTTCGAAGCTTTCTGTGTAGATTACAGTTTGCCCGTAGCTAAAACCTGCAATCAGTACGAAAGCGAGGAAACTAAATAGTTTTTTTTGGAATAAACTTTTACTCATGGTTAAATAGAATTAGTTAAACAATATAATTTAAACGAGTTGTTGACGTACCAAGAAAATTGTGCCTGCATAAATTGCAGGCAAAGAATCGATTGTATATATTTTCGTGTGTCAAAATAATATATCCCTCCGAACGATTTTGAACGAAGCAATTTAGCTAAAAGCATTTACTTACACAAAAAATGTTTTGAACATAATAAAGTAGCGATATTCCAAGTACCACACATTCAATACAAACGTTTGCGGGATAAAATAGAATCCTCTTCAAAAGAATGGAATACGAAAATTTGTAGTAGATAAAGCTCACGAAACTATTCCCGGAATGGAATGTTTTCGGTGCGACGGAGTTTTTTTGGTTTCAACCTGAAGCGGAAAACAGAGCAGAAGAAAAGGTCGACACAACTTGCGTTATAGGTCCACCCAATAACAACAAAAATAGGTTTATGTGGGGTGGTTTGCCAATTTAGCTTCAATACTCCAACTCTCCATCACACCACTTGGTTCAATAACCCAGAACTAATCCCATGCGTGAAAATGGTCGTTTACCCTCATTCACCCTATTTTTAGGATATGGCTGTAAAATAGATAATTTTGCATTCCGTTAAAGATGAAATGCCATACTGGAAAATAACATATCTGTTTGCTTTGCTTTTGATTGAATCTGTGTGTGTTGCGCAATCAACAAAAATACATGGCGTGTTGCCTACATATAGTGGCTCCGAGTTGGTATTTGAAACCTACACCGACTACATTACCCACGAAAGCTATGTGCTGGGAAAAGCAAGGGTGGGAGTGGATGGTCGCTTTAGCCTTGAGATTAACCTGAAAAGCACCGTGACTTCTTTTGTGAAAACAGGGATTTACCAAGGCTTTTTTATTCTTGAACCGGGAAAAAGCTACGACATCCAGCTTCCCGAGAAAGAAGAAAAAACCGAAAGGGAAAAACTCAATCCTTTTTTTGAAGAAATCAGGATTTACATCCAAACCCGACTTTCTGATTCTACCGAATTGAATTACCGGCACCGGCAACTTTCAAATAAAATAAGCGATTACGTGGGCCGGAATGTGGCTGACATTTCGATGGGCAGGATTCGAAAGCAAAAGGTTGACAGTTTTATATTGGCAACTGAGCAAGACTTCCCGGCCGAAAAAAATACGGATTTTTATATCCGTAGGAAATACATGATCGGTAACCTGAAAAGCACTACGTACATCCGTTCGGTAGATGTCATGGCCAAACAGTACTTTTTAAATCAACCTATTTTGTACCACAACGAAGACTACATGAAACTGTTCAACCAGGTATTCGACAAGTTTTTTGTGTTTTTCGGACGGAGCAAATATGGTAGTGGCTTCCACGATAAAATATCAGAAGACAAAGACCTGGGGACCATCCGAAAGCAAATTTGCCTTAATCCTTCCTTTGCCAACGATACTTTGATTGATATGCTTATCCTGCGTGGCTTGTACGATGGCTATTACCTTGGCAAATACGAATTGGATGTGGTGCTATGCTTGCTCGATTCGCTGGGGCAAAGTGCCAAAGTTGAGGAACAAAGGATAATTGCCAATAACATAAGAGATAAAATTACCAGGCTGGCCGTGTCGTACACTGCGCCGGGTTTCGAACTTTTCAATAAAGATTCTCAATTGGTGCGCCTCGAGCAATTTAAAGGAAAGTATGTGTACCTGAATTTTTGCTCGCATCGCAGCCTGGCCTCTCAGGAAGAATTTGTGCTGTTGAATGAATTGCACAAACAGTACAAAGACAAGCTGGCCATAGTTTCTATTTCGATGGATGAAAAGGCCGATGAATTCTACGCTTTTATGAAGGAGAAAGACTATAAGTGGACCTGCCTGAGCATCCAGGCCCAACCCGATTTGATGAACCTGTACCAGGTGCGTGTAATTCCGGCATTTTACCTTATCGACCCATACAGTAAAATATTGCTGGCGCCCGCTTTATCTCCCCGCGAAAATTTTGAGAACGAGTTTCACAGAATATTAAACAACAGGGATTGAAAAGCAATGACAATTTGTTTTGAATGGTTTAAAGGTATTCCCGATTGACATAATTTTTGCGTATTTTTATGATTGAATAAAAATCAATAATTGGAGAACAATGAAAATGAAACACATTATTTTGACGATCGGCTTAATGATAGTCACCGGCTTGTTTATGATGAGCATTGCCCAGGCGGATTACGAATCCTGTTACGAAAAAGACAATCTGGTAATTTCGGCCAAGTGGGTCAACTCCAAAACAAAGGATAAGAAAAGCCCCTTGGAGTTACGGCTGAAAATTGAAAACAAAAGCCCGTACGACATGGAATTTTCGTACGAAATCTTGCTTTATATGGACAAAGTACTACGCGAAAAGACCGAGGTTGAAAAATACACCATCAAAGCAGGAAAAGTAAAAGTGGGAAAATGGAACGGGATCCGGTTTTTACCAACTACCCTCAACAATAAAGACATAAACAGTAAAAGTTTTTCGTGGGAAATCAATGTGGAGGATGTGGTTAGACCCCCGGTGGTTGACTGAGATTTCTAAATAAAAGAATTTATGAACAAGGATCAACGATTTTTTATTTTCGATTTCGTAGGCCGGAGCACACTTCTGAAATCAAAAATTTAAATCATCAATCATTCGTATTTTTGTGGTACTAAAATGAGACTAAATGAAAAAATTCACTACCCTCTTGCTTATTTCCATTTTTGGGATAGCTGCCTTTGCACAGAACAACATTGTACCAAACCGGGACCGAATGTTCGACTCACTCGAACTGGCCCTGCAAACTCCTGATGAGGTGTATAAACTCGACCTGGGCCTGCACGACCTGACTGAACTTTCGCCCGACATTGGCAAGCTGGTAAATCTCGAATACCTCAACCTGGAGCAAAATAAACTGACCTCGCTCCCTCCCGAAATAGGCCAGCTTAAAAACCTAAAAACGCTAAAGCTTAAGCGCAATCAACGCCTCCAACTACCCGACGAATTATGGCATCTGACCAAACTGGAAGAACTCGGCCTCAGCAAAATTCAATTCAAAGAATTGCCTGCCGGGATCGGAAACCTGACTGAGCTAAAACACCTCGACCTGTTTTGTAATATGCTTTCGACCTTGCCATCTGAAATAGGTAATCTTAAAAAACTCGAATTGACCAATATTGGCAACAACCGGGGTTTGGTTTTGCCCGAAGAATTTGCCGAATTGACCGGTCTGAAAAGATTGTTTCTGGTCAACTGCAAACTGACCAAACTCCCCGAAAAGTTTTATCAGCTTAAAAGCCTGGAAGAATTATCGCTGCGAAGTTGCGAGTTTACCGAAGTACCTGCATCGCTAAACCACTTACCCAATTTGCGAATGTTGGATATCCAAAACAACCAACTAAAAAGCTGGCCGGAAGAGGTGCTTGATTTTCCTTCCTTGAAAGTTTTGCGCATTGGTGAAAACCCCTTGGACGAAGAAACGGTAAAAAGAATAAAATTGCAGTATCCGGGGTTGAGTTTGTTGGAGTAAGGGGAGCTTTACTCAAAGCTCTTCTCTTCCACCTTCTCGCCATTCCGATAATACACCTCTTTTGCTTTTTTGCCATCCAGAGCCCAGTAGGTCCATCTGCCATCGGTTTCGCCGTTTATGTAGTTGCCGGTGTAGCGCATTTTACCATTGTCGAACCACACGGTCGATTTGCCATCCTGGATACCATTCGTGTAGTTGCTCTCGCTCCATTTGTTGCCGTTGGCGTGCCAGTAAGTCCATAGGCCATTGCGTTGGTCCCCGGAAAAACCACCCTCTTCCATTTTCTCCCCTGATTCGTAAAAGCGCACATGCTTCACTAGAACCTGGCTGTCGCCCACTGTTTTGTAGTATTCAATCTTAGAAGGCAAACCATTAGGATAGGTGGAGGCTATTTTTTCCATCAATCCGCTTTCGCATGAAAACAAGATTAAGGGAACGAATAAGAGTGTTACAATCAATTTTTTCATAAACGTTTTTATTATCTGAAACGAAAGACAAAATAAAGCTATTAGCTGGGGAATAAGGTTGGTTCGCAGAGGTCATTAATGGCTACTAAGGTTTAAAAACAAAAAAGATAAGGTCTTTTAATATTTGCAAAACTTAGCAAGCAAGAAACTCGAAATCCCATGTTAAAACTTTGGATAGTGGACGAAAGCCCATCCTACGCTAAAGCTTCGGATGGCAGACAAACCCAAAACCCGAATCTCGAAACCGATTTATGCCTGTGCCGTTGGTCCACCAAAATTCATCGGGAATCCTGGAGCAGACTGGCCACCCAGATTTTTGATCGGGCCATGTACCGATTCAAATTTTTTCACATTGTCGGCCAGGGCTGCGAGCAAACGCTTGGCGTGTTCCGGGGTTAGGATAATCCTTGATTTTACTTTTGCTTTTGGTGTTCCGGGCATGATGCGGATAAAGTCGAGCACAAATTCGGAATTCGAATGGGTTATTACTGCTAGATTGGAGTATACACCCTGTGCCACTTCTTCGTCGAGTTCGATATTGAGTTGATTTGGTTTATTTTCTGCCATGATATTTAGTGTTTAAAATTTAATCAATTATCAATAAACATTAATCATTTATTGAGTTTCAAAGATACTTTGAAAATACGGAAAAAAAAAGGAGCATCACCATTGTGTGCTCCTTTCATTTATTGAGATTTATGTCATTCTATTAGTATCGATCCTCGTCGACTGGTTCGGCTTCATGCTTCTTCTTTAAAACAAGCGTTTCATATTCGCGCATCGAGCCAACAATCATCTTTTGGAGTTCGCGGTTACCAGTACCGGCAGGTATCAGTTTTCCACAGATCACGTTTTCTTTCAGGCCTTCGAGGTAATCGACTTTGCCCTGGATGGCTGCCTCGTTGAGAACTTTTGTGGTTTCCTGGAACGATGCTGCCGACATGAAACTTTTGGTTTGCAGTGCAGCACGGGTTATCCCCTGGAGCACCTGGCTCGATGTGGCAGGTACTGCATCGCGTGCTTCGATCAGTTTTAGGTCTTTTCGTTTCAACAACGAATTTTCGTCCCTAAGCTTACGGGCGGTAATAATCATACCTGCTCGCACATTTGGCGAATCGCCCGGATCAACAACTACTTTTTTACCATAGATATCGTCGTTTTCTTCCATGAATTCCCATTTGTCGGCAAGCTGCTTTTCGAGGAATTTGGTATCGCCCGGATCAACAATTTCTACCTTGCGCATCATCTGACGCACAATTACCTCAAAGTGCTTATCGTTGATTTTCACCCCTTGCAAACGGTAAACTTCCTGGACTTCATTTACAATATACTCTTGTACTTTTGTGGGCCCTTTAATAGCAAGGATATCGGCAGGTGTGGTTGCCCCATCGGAAAGAGGTGTCCCGGCTTTTACATAATCGTTAGCCTGAACCAGCATCTGTTTTGATAAGGGTACCAGATATTTCTTGATTTCGCCCGTTTTTGAGGTCACAACAATTTCGCGGTTTCCACGCTTGATCTTGCCAAAAGCAATTTCACCATCAATTTCGGAAACTACAGCCGGATTGGATGGGTTACGTGCTTCGAAAAGTTCGGTTACACGTGGCAGACCACCCGTGATATCGCCAGATTTTCCAACTGCACGAGGTATCTTAACGAGTACCTGGCCCGTTTTCACCATATCTCCATCTTCGATTACCACGTGTGCTCCAACCGGCAGGTTATACGATTTGAAAACATTTTCATCGTCGCCAACTACATGTACTTCGGCATTTTTGGTTTTGTCGCGGGTTTCAATGATTACCTTTTCCTTGAAACCGGTTTGTTCGTCCGATTCTTCTTTGTAGGTTATGCCATCGATCATGTTGGAGAATTGAACCTTACCAGCAGCTTCAGAAATAATAACTGCGTTATAAGGGTCCCAATCACAAATCAGGGTTCCTTTTGTCAATTCAACACCATTCTTAATGTATAGTTTTGATCCGTAAGGAATAGGATGAGTCGTAAGGGTAATGTTGGTGTTTTTATCAATAACCCGCAATTCCGCAAGTCGGCCAATCACAATTTCTATTTTGTTGCCTTTGTCGTCAATGCTTTCAACAGTACGTAATTCATCAATGTCGGCAATACCATCGTATTTTGCAACTACGCTCGATTCGGCAGTGATGTTCGAAGCTGTACCCCCTACGTGGAAAGTACGAAGAGTAAGCTGCGTTCCAGGTTCTCCAATGGATTGTGCTGCAATAACACCAACAGCTTCTCCTCGTTGGACCATCCGTCCGGTGGCAAGGTTACGTCCGTAACATTTCCCACAAACACCTTTCCTGGCTTCGCAGGTAAGTACCGAGCGGATTTCTACTTGTTCGATAGGCGACTCTTCAATTTTAAGGCTGATTTCTTCAGTAAGTTCTTCACCGGCTTTGATAATCAGATTTCCAGTGCGAGGATCGTACACATCGTGAACAGTAGTACGGCCAAGAATCCTGTCATACAGGCTTTCTACAACGTCGTCCTGGTTTTTAAGAGCGGTTGCTACCAATCCACGCAAGGTTCCACAATCTTCGTTGCTGATAATTACATCTTGTGATACATCGACCAAACGTCGGGTAAGATAACCCGCATCAGCGGTTTTAAGAGCAGTATCGGCCAAACCTTTACGAGCACCGTGTGTGGAGATAAAATACTCGAGTACCGATAGTCCTTCCTTAAAGTTCGAAAGAATAGGGTTTTCGATAATTTCATTTCCGGTTGCTCCCGATTTTTGCGGTTTCGCCATCAGACCCCTCATACCTGAAAGCTGACGGATCTGTTCTTTCGATCCCCTCGCGCCCGAGTCAAGCATCATGTAAACAGGGTTGAAGCCCTGGTTGTCGTTCGTAAGCTGACGCATGACGGTCTGGGTAAGTTTCGCGTTCGTATGGGTCCAAATATCAATAATCTGGTTGTACCTCTCGTTGTTGGTAATGAACCCCATATTGTAGTTGGCCAAAACTTCATCAACCTGGCGGTAACCATCGTTCACCATATCAACTTTTTCGTCCGGGATAATCACATCGTCCAGATTAAAGGACAATCCTCCCTTAAAGGCCATTTGATAGCCAAGTGTTTTTATTTCGTCGAGGAAATTGGCTGTGGCTGCTGTACCTGCTTTCTTCAATACAGTCCCGATGATCTCGCGCAACGATTTTTTGGTTAGTACCTCGTTGATAAAACCTACTTCGAGTGGAACATGCTGATTAAAGAGTACACGCCCAACAGTAGTATCAATGATCACCTTAACTGCTTTGCCATCGACAACATCGTGGGTTTTAATTCTGATGCTTGAATGAAGGTCTGCTTTTTTCTCATTGTAGGCAATTACTACCTCTTCGGGAGAATAAAAAATCTGGCCCTCCCCTTTCATTGGGTGTTCAGGTGTTCCAACCCTCTCTTTTGTAATATAATAAAGTCCTAAAACCATGTCCTGCGAGGGAACGGTGATAGGTGCTCCATTTGCAGGGTTTAGGATGTTATGCGAGGCAAGCATCAACATTTGGGCTTCGAGCACGGCGGCATTTCCAAGTGGCAGGTGAACGGCCATCTGGTCACCATCGAAGTCGGCGTTGAATGCAGTACAAACAAGCGGGTGCAACTGGATTGCTTTTCCTTCGATCAGTTTGGGTTGAAATGCCTGGATACCCAAACGGTGCAGGGTAGGGGCACGGTTCAGCAACACGGGGTGTCCTTTCAATACATTTTCCAATACGTCCCAAACAACCGGGTCTTTTCGGTCGACAATTTTCTTGGCCGATTTTACGGTTTTTACAATCCCTCTTTCAATCAATTTTCGGATGATAAAAGGTTTGTAAAGTTCGGCAGCCATATCTTTTGGCAAACCACATTCGTGCAATTTTAATTCAGGGCCAACAACGATTACCGAACGGGCTGAATAATCAACCCTCTTACCAAGCAAGTTCTGACGGAACCGCCCTTGCTTCCCTTTCAGGCTGTCGCTTAAGGATTTCAATGGCCTGTTGGCATCAGTTTTCACCGCATTCACTTTTCTTGAGTTATCGAAGAGAGAGTCAACAGCTTCCTGAAGCATCCTCTTTTCGTTCCTTAAGATTACCTCAGGAGCTTTAATTTCGATAAGCCTTTTTAAACGGTTGTTCCGGATAATTACCCTGCGGTACAAATCGTTCAGGTCGGACGTGGCAAAACGGCCACCATCGAGAGGCACTAATGGACGTAGTTCGGGAGGGATAACAGGCACCACTTTTACGATCATCCATTCGGGGTTGTTTTTCTTTTTCGATGCCCTGAAGGCTTCAACCACCTGGAGGCGTTTTAATGCTTCGTTTTTCCTTTGTTGAGAAGTTTCGGTATTGGCCTTATGGCGCAAGTCGTACGAAAGTTCATCCAATTTTATCCTTTCCAACAACTGGTACAATGCATCGGCACCCATGTTGGCAATAAACTTGTTTGGGTCGTCGTCGTCAAGCAATTGGTTTTCTTTCGGAAGGCTTTCTAAAATATCGAGGTATTCTTCTTCGGTAAGGAAATCAAGGTAATTAACACCATCTACTTCCTTGATACCTGCATTAATTACTACATACCTTTCGTAGTAAATAATGGTGTCCAGCTTTTTTGTTGGAAGGCCAAGCAGGTAGCCAATTTTGTTGGGCAACGATTTGAAAAACCAAATGTGGGCAACCGGAACGACAAGGGCAATGTGGCCCATGCGTTCACGACGTACCTTTTTCTCGGTTACTTCAACGCCGCAACGGTCGCAAACAATCCCCTTATACCGGATCCGTTTGTATTTGCCACAATGACATTCGTAATCTTTTACCGGTCCAAAAATCCGTTCACAAAACAATCCATCCCTTTCCGGTTTATAGGTCCGGTAGTTGATTGTTTCGGGTTTTAAGACTTCGCCACTTGAACGCTCAAGAATTTCTTCTGGTGAGGCCAAGCCGATCGAGATTTTTGTAAAATTAGTCTTTATTTTGTTATCCCTTCTGAACGACATATTATATGTGATTAAGAGTTTCTACTATGATGTTTCGAGAAATCAAAAGAAAAATCCATGTTTCTCCATTTCAATACCCTGGATAATCTTGTGCAGATTATTCGAGGTTTACGCTTAGGCCAAGGCCACGTAGTTCGTGCAACAACACATTTAGCGATTCCGGAATCCCGGGTGCGGGCATGGGGTCTCCCTTTACAATCGCTTCGTAGGCTTTTGCCCTTCCAATTACATCGTCGGATTTTACGGTAAGGATTTCCTGGAGGATATGTGCTGCACCGAAAGCTTCGAGTGCCCACACTTCCATTTCCCCAAAACGCTGTCCACCAAACTGGGCTTTTCCACCAAGCGGCTGTTGGGTAATGAGCGAATATGGCCCAATGGAACGGGCGTGCATCTTATCATCAACCATGTGGCCAAGCTTGATCATATAAATAATCCCTACAGTTGCTGGCTGGTCGAAACGTTCGCCTGTGCCACCATCGTATAAGTAGGTTTTACCGTAGCGTGGAACACCAGCTTTGTCGGTATATTCATTGATTTGGTCGAGTGTAGCGCCATCGAAAATTGGAGTGGCGAATTTTACGCCAAGCTCTTTTCCAGCCCATCCAAGAACGGTTTCGTAAATTTGTCCAAGGTTCATCCTCGAAGGAACACCCAAGGGGTTGAGGACGATATCGACAGAAGTACCGTCGGCAAGGAATGGCATATCTTCTTCGCGCACGATACGGGCAACAATACCTTTGTTTCCGTGGCGACCGGCCATTTTATCCCCTACTTTGATCTTTCTTTTCTTGGCAATATACACTTTGGCCAATTTGATGATACCCGCAGGTAGCTCATCTCCAATGGTGATATTGTATTTTTCGCGTTTATTCTCCGATTCGTATTCCTTATATTTGATCAGATAGTTGTGTAGTAGGTCCCTGATCAAGTCGTTTTTCACTTTGTCGGTGGTCCACTTATTTGGGTTTACATTCAGATAATCGATTTCCGATAATAGCTTCTGGGTAAACTTGACCCCTTTAGGGATGACATCTTCGCTGAAATAATTTTTGACCCCCTGAGAGGTTTTTCCATTCACCAACGAAAATAACTTGTCTAACATACGACTGTTGAGGGTGGTAATCCTTTGGCTGAACACCTCATCAATCTTTTCGATTTTTGCTTTTTCGTTCAGTTTGACTTTCTTGTCTTTGACCGAACGCGAAAACAATTTCTTGTCGATAACCACACCCGATAGTGAAGGGGGAGCTTTCAACGAAGCATCTTTCACGTCGCCTGCTTTATCGCCAAAAATCGCACGGAGCAGTTTCTCCTCGGGCGATGGATCAGATTCCCCTTTGGGGGTAATTTTTCCAATTAGGATATCGCCTGGTGACACGTTGGCCCCAATTCGGATCAACCCGTTTTCATCGAGGTTTTTGGTGGCTTCCTCGCTTACGTTTGGAATGTCGGAGGTCAGTTCTTCAAGTCCACGTTTTGTATCGCGCACTTCCAACACATATTCATCAATATGGATCGAAGTGAAAACGTCTTCACGCACTACTCTTTCGGAAATCACAATCGCATCTTCAAAGTTATAGCCTTTCCAGGGCATGAAAGCCACTTTTAGGTTTCTTCCTAATGCGATTTCTCCATCTTCGGTGCCATAGCCTTCGCAAAGGACCTGGCCTTTCGATACCTTTTGGCCTTTTCGTACAGTTGGCTTCAGGTTTACGCAGGTATTTTGATTGGTCTTTTTATACTTTGGAAGATAGTAACGTTTCAAATTGTCGTCGAACGAAACGAATTGTTCTTCGTCGGTACGGATATACCGGATCACTATTTCATTGGCATCGACATATTCGACTACCCCTTCGCCTTCGGCAATAGTAAGTATTCGAGAGTCGGTGGCGGTTGTCCCTTCAATGCCTGTCCCAACAATTGGGGCTTCGGGCACGAGCAAAGGAACGGCCTGGCGCATCATGTTCGATCCCATCAAAGCCCTGTTCGCATCATCGTGCTCAAGGAATGGGATAAGCGATGCAGCAATCGAAGCAATCTGGTTTGGGGCAACGTCTTTTAAGTGAACCCCAGCTCCTTCGATGAGAGGGAAATCCCCTTCGTGCCTTGCTTTTACTTTTTCGTTCACAAAAATACCTTCATCATTGACTATAGCGTTTGCCTGTGCAATTACTTTAGCTTCTTCTTCCTCGGCACTCAGGTAAATCACCTCGTCGTTGTTCAGGTTTACTTTACCATCGGTAACTTGCCTGTATGGTGTTTCAATAAACCCAAGCTTGTTGATTTTGGCATATACACAAAGTGATGAGATAAGCCCAATGTTCGGGCCTTCAGGGGTTTCGATCGGGCAGAGACGGCCATAGTGTGTATAATGGACGTCACGCACCTCGAAACCTGCCCTTTCACGAGACAAACCGCCAGGTCCAAGAGCCGACATGCGTCGCTTGTGCGTCATCTCGGCCAATGGATTGGTTTGATCCATGAACTGCGAAAGTGCGTTTGTTCCGAAGAATGAGTTGATGACCGAAGAAAGTGTTTTTGAGTTGATCAGGTCGATAGGTGTAAATACCTCGTTGTCGCGCACGTTCATCCGCTCGCGAATAGTACGGGCCATTCTGGCCAGGCCTACGCCAAACTGATTGGCCAATTGTTCGCCAACCGTACGCACACGCCTATTGCTAAGGTGGTCGATATCGTCGACATCGGTTTTTGAGTTGATCAGCTCGATCAGGTATTTGATGATCTGTATAATGTCTTCTTTGGTGAGGACTTTTACGTCCATGGCTGTATTCAGCCCCAGTTTTTTGTTTATCCGGTAGCGGCCTACTTCGCCTAAGTCGTATCGCTTGTCGGAGAAGAACAATTTGTCGATTACGTCACGTGCAGTGGCATCGTCGGGTGGTTCGGAGTTCCGCAACTGACGATAGATGTGCAATACGGCTTCTTTTTCCGAGTTACACGGATCCTTCTGCAAGGTGTTGTAAATAATGGCGTAATCGGAAAGGTTTTGATTCTCTTTATGAAGAAGGATGGTTTTCGAACCTGAATCAACGATCGCTTCGATGTGCTCGTTTTCGATCACTGTTTCCCGGTCGATAATCACTTCGTTACGCTCAATGGAAACCACTTCGCCTGTGTCTTCATCCACAAAATCTTCGACCCACGACTTTAATACCCTGGCTGCCAGTTTTCGACCAACTACTTTTTTAAGGCCGGTCTTTGAAACCTTAATCTCATCGGCTAGGTCGAAAATCTCAAGGATTTCCTTGTCGCTTTCGTAGCCGATTGCACGCAATAATGTTGTTACCGGTAGTTTTTTCTTCCGGTCGATGTAGGCGTACATCACGTTGTTGATGTCGGTGGCAAATTCCATCCACGATCCCTTGAAAGGGATAATCCTGGAAGAGTAAAGCTTGGTGCCATTGGCATGTAGGCTTTGCCCAAAGAAAACACCTGGTGATCTGTGTAACTGGGAAACGACAACCCTTTCGGCTCCGTTGATCACGAATGTCCCCTTGGGGGTCATGTACGGAACAGTGCCCAGAAATACATCCTGGATCACGGTGTCAAAATCTTCGTGTTCAGGATCGGTACAATACAACCTTAACTTGGCCTTTAGCGGGATACTATAGGTCAGGCCTCTTTCGATACACTCAACAATGGTGTATCTGGGTGGCTCGATATAGTAGTCGATAAATTCCAGGACAAAATTGTTTCTTGTATCGGTAATGGGAAAATTTTCGGTAAATACCTGATAAAGACCTTCTTTTTTCCTCAATTCCGGCGTTGTGTTGAGCTGAAAAAATTCAGTAAATGATTTTAACTGAATTTCGAGGAAATCGGGATAGTCTAATTTATTTTGTGCTGATGAAAAACTTATACGAGTGGAAGCAGACATGGAATTCAAGATTAGGTTAAACTATTTATATAACAACAAAAAGGCTTAGAACCCTTTGGATAGGATCCTAAACCCATAAAACCTTTTTATTTAGCGTTGCTTCTATTTAAGTTCAACTTCCGCTCCAGCTTCTTCTAATTGTGCTTTAATTGCTTCTGCTTCTGCTTTTGGAGCACCTTCTTTAATGGGTGCTGGTGCAGAATCTACTACAGCTTTCGCTTCTTTCAATCCAAGTCCGGTCAATTCTTTAACTAACTTAACAATCTGAAGTTTTGCGCCGCCGGCTGATGTAAGGATCACATCAAATTCGGTTTGTTCTTCAACTACAGCAGCATCGCCACCGCTAGCAGGACCTGCAACAACTGCTGCTGCTGCTGGTTCAATACCATACTCATCTTTTAAGATACCTGCTAATTCGTTTACTTCCTTTACAGTTAAGTTAACCAATTGTTCCGCAAATGCTTTTAAATCTGCCATTTTTCTATTCTTTTAATGATAATTTAAATTCTAATTTTCTTTTTTTGCAAGTGTTTCGAGTACACCGTGGAGGATATTGCCACCCGATTTCAAGGCTGAGATAACATTCTTCGCCGGAGATTGTAACAGAAGAACAATGTCTCCAAGTAATTCGTTCCTCGACTTGATTTTTACCAATGTTTCAAGCAGGTCATCGCCTACATAAACAGTTTCTTCCACATAGGCAGCCTTAATTACAGGCTTGTCTTTTCCTTTGCGGAATTCCTTGATAAGTTTTGCAGGGGCATTTCCCTGTTCAGTAAACATTACTGATGTGGGGCCTTTTAAAACATCAAACAATTCATCATACTTTCCTTCTGATTTCTCGAATGCTTTTTGTAGTAAGGTGTTCTTTACTACCACCAGCTTAATGTCGTTTTTAAAACATTCTCTTCTTAGATTGCTGGTATCTTCTGCATTGAGACCTCCTATGTCGGTCAAATAAAAATGATTGTTAACATTTATCTGCTCAACGATATTCTCGATAATTGCGTCTTTTTCTTCGCGTTTCATGTAATTAATCGTTTTTCAAATAAAAACACTAATCAATTGTTTTGGCATCTACTTGTATCCCCGGGCTCATGGTACTTGAGAGATAGATACTTTTTACGTAGGTGCCTTTTGCAGCCGTAGGCTTCAACTTGATGATAGTACCGATTAATTCCTTGGCGTTTTCGATAATTTGAGTTTTGTCAAATGATACTTTACCAATGGAAGCGTGAATTATTCCGTATTTATCAACTTTAAAATCTATTTTACCTGATTTTACTTCTTTAACAGCTTTCCCGATCTCCATGGTCACGGTTCCGCTTTTGGGGTTTGGCATTAAGCCACGGGGTCCAAGGATACGACCTAATGCACCAACCTTGCCCATTACCGGGGGCATTGTTATGATTACGTCAATATCGGTCCAGCCGTCTTTAATTTTCTGCACATAGTCGTCCAACCCGACATGGTCGGCGCCTGCATCGAGGGCTTCCTGCTCTTTATCGGGGGTACATAATACTAATACCCTTTTTTCTCTACCAGTTCCGTGTGGAAGGGTTGTTATCCCCCTTACCATTTGGTTCGCTTTCCGTGGATCGACGCCTAAACGTACATCAAGATCGACAGATGCATCAAATTTGGTAAAGGTAACTTCTTTTACCAAGTCGGCAGCATCAGAAAGGCTGTAGTTTTTTAACGGCTCAATCTTCGATAAAGCGACTTTTTGGTTTTTTGTTATTTTAGCCATTTTTCCTGATTTCTTTAATTTATGAACTCGGGAATGTACCCTTCACATTAATACCCATGCTCCTTGCAGTCCCGGCTACCATTTTCATGGCCGATTCCATTGTAAATGCGTTTAAGTCTGGCATTTTTTCTTCTGCAATAGCTTTTACTTGGTCCCAAGTTATACTAGCTACCTTCCTCATGTTTGGTTCGGGTGATCCAGACTTCAATTTAGCTGTTTCCAATATTTGAACCGCCACGGGTGGGCGCTTGATAATAAATTCAAACGATTTGTCCTTATATACAGTAATAATTACGGGCAATACTTTTCCTGCACTCTCCTGAGTCCTTGCATTGAACTGCTTGCAGAATTCCATGATGTTTACACCTTTGGAACCAAGAGCTGGCCCTACTGGTGGTGATGGATTGGCTGCCCCACCCTTAATCTGTAATTTAATTAATGCTTCTACTTCTTTAGCCATTGTTTACTTTTTCTATAGTTGTTATTATCGCAGGAAATCCCTTTTGTCGTTTATTCCTTCTCAACCTGCATAAAGCTGAGTTCCAAAGGTGTTTTCCGGCCAAAGATCTTTACCATTACTTTGAGCTTCTTTTTCTCGTCGTTTACTTCTTCTATTATCCCGCTGAAACTGTTGAACGGCCCATCGGTTACTTTAACAGGCTCGCCCACATAAAATGGAACATTCAATTCTTCGTCTCTTTCAGCAAGCTCGTCAACCTTACCCAGGATCCGGTTTACTTCGACCATCCTGATTGGTGTTGGGTCTCCCCCTTTTTCAGTGCCTAAAAATCCAATTACATTGGGTATGTTCTTTATAATATGTGGTATTTCGCCCACCAAAGATGCTTCAATTAAAATATAACCTGGAAAGAAATTCCTCTCTTTGCTTATTTTTTTGCCTTTCCTTATTTGGTATACTTTTTCTTTTGGAATGAGCACTTGTGCAACGAAATCGCTTAGGTTCAATCGGGAAATTTCACTTTCGATATATTCCTTTACCTTGGTTTCCTTTCCTCCAATTGCCCGAACTACATACCATTTCTTTACAATGTCTCCCATTTCAACTTCGCTTCTTTAAAACCTTTTAATAGAACAATCCGTAAATCAATTGCATCAAATTCCGGAATGAGGTGTCCATTAGAGCTATGATTAGTGCAATGATGAGAGATGCAACCATAACCACTACTGCGCTGTTTTGAAGTTCGGGCCAAGTGGGCCAGGTAACTTTGTTTACCAACTCATTGTAGGTTTCCTGTAAGTATGCTTTTATTTTCATTTTTCTGTACTTCTTCTGTTGCACGGGTGGAAAGAATCGAACTCTCAACCTTTGGTTTTGGAGACCACTGCTCTACCAATTGAGCTACACCCGTTTCAATATAAAAAGAAGCCCGGCAAAGTATTCCTTGCCGAAGCATCTTTTCAGTATGTTTAGAAATTTTTTAGTCGAGCAATTCAATAATCTGACCGGCACCAACTGTACGTCCACCTTCACGGATAGCAAAGCGGAGACCCACATTACAAGCTACAGGATAGATCAGGTTTATGGTAATGGTCACATTATCGCCTGGCATAACCATCTCAACTCCTTCAGGTAGATGAATTTCACCAGTTACGTCAAGTGTACGCAAATAAAACTGTGGGCGATAGTTGTTATGAAATGGAGTGTGACGGCCACCTTCTTCTTTCTTCAATACATAAACCTCAGCTTTTACTTTTGTATGAGGCTTAATAGATCCTGGCTTGGCCAATACCATACCACGTTTGATTTCTTTTTTGTCAACGCCACGAAGCAATAAACCAACGTTGTCGCCAGCTTCGCCTCTGTCAAGAATCTTACGAAACATCTCAACTCCAGTGCAAACTGTTTTGCGGCCTTCGGCACCTAAGCCAATTAAGTTGATCTCATCACCTGTATTCACAACTCCGGTTTCGATACGACCAGTTGCAACAGTTCCACGACCTGTAATCGAGAATACGTCTTCAACTGGCATAAGGAATGGCTTTTCATTTTCACGAGGAGGTATTGGAATCCAGCTATCCACTGCATCCATCAATTCCATTACTTTTTCTTCCCACTGTGCTTCACCATTCATTGCACCAAGTGCAGAGCCTAATATCACTGGAGAGTTGTCACCATCGAAATCATAGAAGGCAAGCAATTCACGCATTTCCATTTCGATAAGTTCGAGCAACTCAGGATCGTCAACCATATCAACTTTGTTGATAAAAACAACCAGTTTAGGTACATTTACCTGACGAGCAAGAAGGATATGTTCGCGAGTTTGAGGCATAGGACCATCAGTACCAGCAACAACGATTATAGCACCATCCATCTGAGCCGCACCTGTAACCATATTCTTTACGTAATCAGCGTGACCCGGACAATCAACGTGAGCATAGTGACGAGTTACGGTTGTATACTCTACGTGAGCTGTATTAATTGTAATACCCCTTTCTTTTTCTTCGGGTGCATTATCAATTGAATCGAAAGATTTAATTTCCGATAAACCTTTCTTTGCCAAAACCATTGTTATAGCGGCGGTTAAGGTAGTTTTTCCGTGGTCAACATGACCGATAGTGCCGATGTTTACGTGAGGCTTCGACCTATCAAATTTTGCTTTAGCCATAACTAAAATCTATTAAATTAGTATTTATTTCTATTTCTTATTTTTCCTAAACCTGAGCCAACGATGGGAATTGAACCCATGACCTCTTCCTTACCAAGGAAACGCTCTACCCCTGAGCTACGTCGGCCAATAGAAGAGCGGGAGACGAGACTCGGACTCGCGACCCTCAGCTTGGAAGGCTGATGCTCTACCAACTGAGCTACTCCCGCTTTTAAATTATAAGTGGGGAGAGGAGGATTCGAACCTCCGAAGGCTGCGCCAACAGATTTACAGTCTGCCCCATTTGACCGCTCTGGAATCTCCCCGTATCTTTTAATTTAAAAAGTACTATTTCATTACACAAAGAACTTAAAGAGCCGATGGAGGGATTCGAACCCCCGACCTGCTGATTACAAATCAGCTGCTCTGACCAACTGAGCTACATCGGCAAAATCTTTAAAGAACAGTCCATTTTCTGAGCTGATAAATAGCCTTTGAAAATGGTGTGCAAATGTAAATACTTTAATTTTAATATCCCAAAAAAATATTCGGTTTTTTTCAATAAATATTAAAGCCCTCTTTGTTTCTCTTTATGTTTCGAAATTTGACGGCGTAATGCTTCTATTGCAGCATCGGTCGATGCCTCGAATGATCCGCTCTGTCTCTTTGCAAACAGGTCGTTTCCAGGGATTTCAACTTTGATTTCGGTAATCTTATTTTCGGTGTTTTGCGCTTTGTCCAAACGTAAAAATATTTCGACGCCAATAATGGATTCATAGAACTGAGACAATTTTTCTACTTTGTTTTCGATGAAACTTTCAAGTTTGCTGTCTGCATCGAAGTGGATTGAGTGAATTTTAATGTTCATATCTTTTCCTCCTAAATTTTATGCCCTGGGATGGGCGTGGTTATAAATATCTTTTAATTTACTAAATATGGTATGCGTGTATATTTGTGTAGCTGATAAATTGCTGTGGCCAAGTAGTTCTTTTATGGAATTCAAATCGGCTCCGTTGTTAAGCATGTGTGTGGCAAAGCTATGTCGTAGTACATGTGGACTTTTCTTTTTTATTGTCGATACTAAGCCTAAATAGTGATTGACAGTTCTATATACAAGTTTCGGATATATGGTTTTACCTTTTGAAGTAACAAAAAAACTTTCTGATTCTCTAATACTAATCACTTCATCCCTACTTTTTAGATAAACCTCAATTTGATTCTCCAGTGCTTTATTATACGGAACTATCCGTTCTTTATTTCTTTTTCCTACCACTTTAATTGTGTGCCCGACCCGATCGAATGAATTATCTGTAAGCCCGGTCAATTCCGAAAGCCTGATGCCTGTTGCATACAGGATTTCAAGTATCAGTTTGTCCCTTTCGGCTTCAAAGCCATCCCCAAAATCTACCTCATCGAGCAAAAGGCTCACTGCTCCTTCATTTAAAAAAACTGGCAGGCGTTTGTTCAATTTTGGAGAAACAATTCCGTCAACCGGATTTTCGTCAACTATTTTCTGACTTTGCAAATAACGAAAGAAGTTTCGCAAGCAGGATAGTTTGCGGTTTACCGATTTGCCGGAATAGGAATGGTCTAATAAAAAAACAACCCACTGCCGGATCAATTTAGCATCTATTGTGCTTTCGTTGAAACTTCCGATAGTGTGGTTGCAAAATTCTATAAATTGTCTTAAATCAACCGTGTACGATTGGACAGTATGTGTTGAATAGCGCTTCTCGTATTGTAAGTAATTAAGAAATTTTTCAGTAGACATATAAAATTGGAATTGAATTACAAATCACTTGAATTGTCAATCCCAATTGTTATCCTGAGCAATTTCTAATCTTCTTGTTGTTGTAAGTGTTGAACATAGACCGCACGGAGTTTTTGCTCCCTATTTGACACCGACGGCTTTTTAAATGCCTGCCGTGCCCGGAGCTCTTTAATAATTCCAGTTTTTTCAAACTTACGTTTAAACTTCTTCAACGCCCGATCAATGTTTTCGCCTTCTTTTAGAGGTATTACTATCATATTATGTTCATTTAAAAAATTGAGCGGCAAAGATATTAAAACGAAAATTCCCTATCAAATTTATTTATTTATTTTTTCATTTCAAAGAAGAATGGGAATTATTTTTGAAATTATCTTTTAATGTACTTATATATAATGTGTTGTAATTTTGGGTCTGAATGTTATTTTGTAGGTTCTCGCGAATTAGAGTAGCAAAAATTTCTGATCTGCTTTCTGAACCTCCTTTTTGGATGCGTTTTTTTACTCCTGAAATGGATATTTCTGAATACGTTCAAAGGAAACCAAATTGGATAATCTTGTCTGCTAAAATTTCCGAAAGCTTTATATTCGATTCAAATGTCCAGCCTGCAATGTGGGGGCTTAATAAAACTTTGTCGCTATTGATCAGGTAATTGAAATCGCCGGGCAAGTCTTTTTCATAAATTTGCTCGAATGAAGTTGCCTCATACTCCAACACATCCAACGCAGCAGACCTTATTTTTCCTGATTCGAGCGCAACCACCAGATCGGAGGTTTTAACCACTGGGCCACGCGAAGTATTAATAAGAAATACAGGTTTGTGAAAAGATGAAATGAATTTCTCGTCCACCATATATTTTGTTTCTGAAGATAGGGGCACGTGGAGGCTCACGATATCAGCATGAGAATAAATATCAGCAAGATTACTTTCTTTTACATAGGATGAAGAGAATCCCGTTTTGTATTTATCGTATGCAAGGATATGGCAATCGAAGACTGACAGTCGTTTTGCGAAAGCCGAACCGGTATTACCGTAGCCAATTATGCCAACTGTTTTGCCCATTATTTCTGATCCCCGGTTGGCTTCTCGTCTCCAAATACCCATTCTTACTTCCTGGTTAGCCCTGTTCAGATTGTTCATAATGGAAAGCAACATCCCCAGAGCATGTTCGGCCACAGCATCTCTGTTACCTTCGGGTGAATTGAAACAGGCGATGTTTTTACTTTGGGCATATTCCACATTTATGTTTTCCATGCCAGAACCAACCCGCCCAATAAATTTTAGAGAGTTTGCCAGATCTATCAGCTCTTTGTCAATTTTGAATTTGCTTCGTATAATCAAACCGTGGTAGGTGGGTAGCAGGTTTTTCAATTCATCAAGCGAAGTGCTTGGAAAGTGGTCGCAGGAGAATCCTGCTTTTTCCAATTTCTGAGGAAGTATAGGATGCGTAGTGTCGATAAATAAAACCTTGCCTTTTGGTAGCATATTATTTTGTGTTTGCAAATGAGACACGCCTTCCTTTTTTACTTTCATCAAATTTCCCATTTAAAAATGCAAGATGGCCATTTACGATTGTGGCAGCAATTTCGGATTGAAAAACCTGGCCTTCGAAAGGTGACCATCCACATTTGTAAAGAATGTTTTCCTGGCTTACCTGGTGGCTTTTTTCCAAATCAACAATACATAAATCGGCAAAATATCCTTCCCTAATATATCCACGTTTCTCCACTTTAAATATTTCGGCAGGGGTATGGCACATCTTTTCAACAACCTTTTCAAGAGTAATTTTTTTCTGATGATAGAATTCCAACATGGCTTTTAGAGAGTGCTGTACCAAAGGCCCGCCCGAAGCCGCCTTAAAATAGTTACCTGATTTTTCATCCACAGTATGAGGAGCGTGGTCGGTTGCTATCACGTCAATGGTGTTGTCGAGCATCGCAGCAAAAAGGGCAGCCCTGTCGGATTCGTTTTTGATGGCAGGGTTCCATTTTATTTTAGCTCCGTGATTCTCGTAATCGTCTTTCGAGAACCACAAATGATGAACACACACTTCGGCTGTAATCTTTTTTTCTTTCGATGGAAGCTGGTTCGAGAATAAGGAAAGTTCTTTTTCGGTTGAAAGATGAAGCACATGGAGCCGGCTACCATATTCCTTTGCCAATGAAACAGCCAACGATGAAGATAGATAACAAGCTTCCTCGCTGCGGATATCAGGATGGCAAATAATCGGAACTTCCTCTCCGTACTTCTCCCTGAAAAGTGCGAAATTTTGTTTGATGGTACTTTCGTCTTCGCAATGGGTGGCAATAAGCAAGGGCGATTGTGAAAATATTTTCCGAAGCGATCCGATGTTGTCAACCAGCATATTTCCGGTAGATGAACCCATAAATATTTTCAGGCCACAAATTTTTGATGGATCGGCTTTGATAATTTCCTCGATGTTATTGTTGGTGGCACCCAGGTAAAAACTGTAGTTGGCCAGCGATTTTTGGGATGCCAATTCGTATTTGTCCTCCAACAATTCCAAAGTGGTGGCCTGGGGCGAAGTGTTGGGCATCTCAAAAAAAGTGGTTATCCCGCCTGCCACAGCAGCTTTCGATTCGGTGTACAGATCTCCCTTATGTGTAAGGCCGGGCTCGCGAAAATGCACTTGGTCGTCGATTACGCCTGGCAGTATAAATTTTCCTGTAGCATCAATGTGGATCGAATTTTCAGGGACATCTCTTTTCGCTTTCCCCAAAAATATTTCTTTAATCCAATCACCCTCAATCAGCAGATTTGCTTCAACGATTCTTCCTTCGTTTACAATTCTTCCTCCAGTAATAAATATCGATTTATTCATCAGTTATGACTTAGTAATTAAAATAGTATAAAAGAGTGGTTTGGGTCAAATTGTTTTCATGCTGAGCCCAATTATTCTTTTACCCTATATACTTATGGTGTAAAATAAGGTAAAAAAATTGAAGGCTGGGTAATTTACAGGAAAGCCAAATTTCCATTTTAAACAGGACATCTGAATAATTTAGAAACATGAATGCCTTTTCATTGCAAGTGAGATTTGTACACCCTCAAGGCTACTCTTTTGGCCTTTCGTACTTTTTAAAGAAACTTGAGAATTTCATTTTAAGTACGCCCAATACAGCTTCACTAAAAATCCCCCCGCTCATTTTGCTCGACCCAAGTTTTCTGTCCGTAAAAATAATGGGCACTTCCACAATCTTAAAACCATATTTCCAGGCCGTAAATTTCATTTCGATCTGGAAAGCATATCCCTTAAACCGGATCTTTTTCAAGTCGATGGTTTCCAGTACTTTTTTCCGATAACATTTAAAGCCGGCGGTGGTGTCACGGATTTTCATCCGGGTTACCCACCGCACATAAGCCGATGCGTAGTACGACATAATAACCCGGCCCATTGGCCAATTCACTACATTAACCCCCGAAATATACCGCGAACCTATGGCCAGGTCGGCTCCTTGGTCGTGGCAAGCTTCGTACAGGTGGAGTAAGTCGTCTGGATTATGCGAGAAATCTGCGTCCATTTCAAAAATGTAATCATAGCCATTCTTCAAAGCCCAATCAAAACCTGCAATATAGGCCGTTCCCAAGCCCAATTTCCCTTTTCGCTCAAGAATGAACAAGCGGTCGGTAAAATCTTTCTGGATCGATTTCACTATCGCAGCAGTTCCATCGGGCGAATTGTCTTCAATTATAAGGATATGAAAATCAATAGGAAGAGAAAAAACCTTTCGGATTATCTTCTCTATGTTTTCCTTCTCATTGTAAGTGGGTATCAAAACAACACATTCTTTCACCATTGCAATTTTTTCGATTTAATATTTTAACAGCCTTTGCAGGAGGCAATCTAATAGAAACGCACGAAGATAAAACAATCTTGTGAAAGAATGGAAATAATCAAAAACATGCCGAGTTTTTATCTGCTCTTTGATTGATAGCATACCCGCTCAACTTCAAAAGTTTTGACCTAATGGGGAAAGTTGTCGGTGGCTGCTTGCACAACTTACAAAATTTTTATATTGATGGACGAGGTTGGTTGTATGGTTTTGTTTCTGTGAAATCTTGTTTCTTAAGGTAGTTTCAACTTTTGAAGTTTACTCCCGGTCTCTCGCCCCCCCCGAGGAGTTGTAAACTTAAAAAGTTCTTTGCAAATTTACTGTTCATCAAATATAAGGACCCCATTATTTGGGAGAATTGCCATTTTGGAAAGGGCACAAACTTTTGAAGTTGATCTCTGATTCAATTTCAAAAAGTTTTCTAAATAGCGATTTCGCCATAATAGCACTATTCTATTGATGATTTCATCGAAATATTGCTATTTATATTCTATCCATTCTAAATAATACTTGAGTATTTGAGTGCTCAAACCAAGATAGTCCCAAACAATTACTTTATTACTGTGTTTTATGGATCATAATATTAAAGGCACATTGTATGAAAAAAGGAATACTACTAGTAATTACGGGGATTTTACTGTCAATTTCTCAGCTTTATGCTGAAGAGGAGATAGGGATTTACGAGAAACTGGATCAAGCCGTTGAATCTGGTTTACAATTTACCAACGACAAGGGCGAAACGGTTTACCTGGACGATATTATCGACAAACCCACGGTCATTTCCTTGGTCTACTTCAATTGCCCGGGGATTTGCAGCCCATTACTCGATGGTGTAGCTGAAGTAATTGACCGGACTGACATTGAATTGGGCAAAGATTACCAGGTGCTCACCATTAGTTTCAATTGGGACGAAGGTTGGGAGTTGGCTCGCGACAAGAAGAAGAATTATGTGAAACAGATCGATAGGGAAGTAGACCTTGAAAGCTGGAAATGGATGGTTGGCGACAGTACCAATATCATGAAACTGGTCCAGTCGCTTGGATATGGTTTCAAGAAAGAAGGGAAAGATTATATCCATGCGGCAAGCATAATGGTGGTAAGCCCTGAAATGAAAATTTCGCGCTACCTTTATGGAACCTATTTTCTGCCTTTCGACTTAAAAATGGCAGTGGTCGAGGCAGCTGCCGGACGTTCCGGCCCTACCATCAACAAAATGCTAAAGTATTGTTTTAGCTACGATGCCGAGGGAAAAAAATATGTCTTCAATATTACGAAAGTAGGTGGAAGCGTGGTCATGTTTTTTGCATTATCGCTATTCTTGGTCCTTGCTTTCTCAAAGAAAAAAAATAAAAAATCAGCATAATATTTATGGAATCAGAAAAAATGGCAACAGAAATTACACCCAAAGGGTATGTCAATTTCTTTGAGGAAAGCCACGGGTTAAAATCCTGGATTTTCACTCACGATCACAAACGGATTGCCCTGCTTTATTTTTATGGAGTGGTTGGGTTTTTCCTTATGGGAGTAGTATTGGGATTGTTAATGAAATTTGAGATGATTACGCCTGGCGAAACCATCATGAAGCCACAAACATATAACAGCTTGTTTACTCTTCATGGGGTTATCATGGTCTTCCTATTTATAATACCGGCAGTACCAGCCATATTTGGCAATTTCTTTTTGCCTATATTGATTGGTGCCGACGATGTGGCTTTCCCAAAGCTAAACCTGCTATCGTGGTATTTGTATGTGATTGGCGGTATCATGGCTTTAAGCACACTCATACTTGGCGATGGGCCTCCCGATACCGGCTGGACATTTTATGCCCCTTATAGTGTAAAAACCGGCACCAATGTAATTATGGCTGTAATGGCCGCTTTTGTGCTCGGATTTTCTTCGATATTGACCGGTCTCAACTTTATTGTTACCATGCACAGAATGAGGGCACCGGGCATGGATTGGATGAAAATGCCTTTGTTCCCCTGGGCTTTGTATGCTACTTCGTGGGTACAGGTTTTGGCTACTCCGATAATCGGGATAACCCTTTTGATGGTGGTTGCTGAGCGTGTACTTGGTGTTGGATTTTTCGATCCTTCCATAGGGGGCGATCCGGTATTGTACCAGCATTTGTTCTGGATTTATTCACATCCGGCGGTATATATTATGATTTTGCCAGCTATGGGGCTAATCTCAGAAATGATCCCGGTATTTGTCAAGAAATCAATTTTCGGATATAAGGCCATTGTGTATTCCTCGCTGGCTATTGCTTTTGTTGGCTATTTTGTATGGGGTCATCACATGTTTACATCTGGAATGAGTGGCCAGGCAAGGGTTGTATTCTCCATACTTACATTCCTCGTAGCCATCCCGAGTGGGGTAAAAGTTTTTAACTGGGTAGCAACCATGTTTAAAGGTTCTATCGATCTGCAAACACCACTTCTTTACTGTATGGCCTTCATCTTTTTATTTATGATAGGTGGTTTTACTGGATTGGTTGTAGGAGCATTATCTGCCGATGTTCACGTACACGACACTTATTTTGTGGTTGCCCACTTCCATTATGTGATGTTTGGAGGCACCGGATTTGCATTTATCGGGGCATTGCATTATTGGTATCCAAAAATGTTCGGCAGAATGTACAATAAGAAAGTGGCCAATATTGGTTTTGGTGTTCTTTTCACAGGCTTTAACATTCTTTATTTCCCCATGTTTATTTTGGGTATACAGGGTATGCCACGTAGGTATTATGATTATTTGCCCGAATATTCGACCTGGCACAAGGTATCTACAATGGGATCCTGGGTAGTTGCCATTGGTTTGATCATCATCATTGCAAATCTTGTTAAAGCGTATCGCAAGGGCGAACCTGCTACAGGAAATGTGTGGGGTGGGATCACCCTGGAATGGGAGACCAAATCGCCGCCACCTTTGTTAAATTTCGATAAGCCACCCACAGTGACCCACGGTCCTTATGATTATTCAATCTTAAACAAATAGCACATGGAAGCAACAGTACACGCAACAGGGCATGTGGCCCACCGCGATGACGAAGGGAAACGAATGGGGATGTGGCTATTCCTATTTACCGAAGTGCTGCTTTTTGGTGGCCTGTTCATCGTTTACGCAGCCTATCGATTTATAAATCCTGAAGATTTTCACACCGGATCTCAACACCTCGATTGGGTAATTGGAGCAATAAATACAGTAATCCTCCTTACAAGTAGTTTAACAGTAGCTCTATCCATTAGTGCTATCCAAAGCGGAAACACCAAAAAGGCGAAGATATTACTTTATCTTACCCTGGCCTTTGCCCTGGCCTTCCTCGTAAATAAATATTTCGAGTGGGGAGGGAAAATACATCATGGTTTATTTCCAGGAATGGAAGAGTTCAAACATCTTACACATGGCGAATCGCTCTTTTTTGTTTTGTATTTTTTCATGACAGGATTGCATGGCTTGCATATTATCGCCGGTGGGATTTTCATTGGGTTTATCCTATATTATATCAACAAAGGGGAGGTCACAAGCGAAAGCTATACCCTCCACGAAAATGCCGGATTGTATTGGCACCTGGTCGATGTGATCTGGATTTACCTATTCCCTTTATTTTATCTTATTATCTGATAAGCATCAAAACAACAAATTATGGAAACAGAAAAACACATCGTTGACGATAAGAAAAACATATTGATATGGGTCGATTTGCTCATACTTACCTTTGTTACAGTTGAAATTGCGCAGTTCGATTTTAAAACCCTGACTATTTTGATAGCCCTCGGAGTAGCCACTTTTAAAACCATTTTGGTGGGTTACTTTTTCATGCACCTTAAATTTGAAAACCGTTTTTTCAAGACCATGGTTTTTCTTTGCCTTTTTGTGCTGATTGCCGTGCTGGCCATTTTATTTATTGATTATTCATACAGATAGGAGGGACAAAACATGAATACAAACGCATCAAATTTTGTAGAACAAGTCGATCTTGCGTTCTATGTCATCATTGGGATCAGCCTCATCCTTTTAATCGGGGTAACTGCCGTGATGATCTATTTTGTGGTTCGTTACAACAAAAAGAAAAACCCTACTGCCACCCAAATCGAGGGCAATAATAAGCTGGAATTAATCTGGACAATAATCCCGACTATCCTTGTGCTAATTATGTTTTACTATGGTTGGGTTGGTTACGAACCTATGCGAAATGTCCCCGATGATGCCATTGAAGTAAAAGCCATTGGCCGGATGTGGAGCTGGACTTTTGAGTACGACAATGGACTTAAAAGCGACAAATTGATTGTTCCTCTCAATAAAGCCGTCAAGTTGAACCTGGTTTCGATGGACGTAAACCACGCATTATATATTCCAGCTTTTAGGATTAAGGAAGATGTGGTTCCAGGGAGAAATAATTTTATGTGGTTCGAAGCCCAGAAGCTAGGCTCGTATGATATATTTTGTGCTGAATATTGCGGCCAACGTCACGCTTACATGATTACCAAATGCGATGTAATTCCTGTAGAGGAATACAACAGTTGGTATGCCGAAGGTGCACAAGCTTTAGCTAACCCTTCAGACGATCCGGTGGAGGCTGGTTACAATACAATCAAGGCAAATGGATGTATTGCCTGTCATTCAACCGATGGAACTAAACTAGTCGGCCCTAGTTTCAAAGGCATTTTTGGGACCCAAAGGGTTGTTGTTACAGGAGACGAAGAACGCACAGTTACAGTTGATGAGGCATACATAATCAATTCGATCAAGCATCCCAACGACGATGTTGTAAAAGATTATATGAAAGGCCTGATGCCTGGTTACGATGGCCAGATCAGCGATGAAGATATGGACAAGATTGTGTTTTATATTAAATCGCTTGGTGAGTAGTTGGAAAGTTCTGAGTTGAAAGAGTTCTGAGTTAATCAAGTTCTGAGTTAAGAAGTTCTGAGCTTGATGGTTCGGATTTCAGAAAAGCATAACAGAATTAAGATCACACAATAACAAATGATATTTAAACTTTTTCAACTCAGATCTTTGAACTCAGAACTTTTTTAACTTTGAACTCAGAACTCTTTTGAACTTTCTTAACTTTGAACTCTATGAACGAAAAGCTAAAGATATACCTAGACCTCGGCAAAGTACGCATTACTGTTGCTGTTACACTAAGCACGCTCACCGGCTACATCATGTGGAGACATACACTCGACTGGTATGCTGTTTTGCCCGTCTTGGGTGTATTCTTTCTGGCAGTTGCATCTGCAGCACTTAACCAGTTTCAGGAAAGCCAGTTTGATGCAATCATGGAACGGACTAAAAATCGCCCCATCCCTTCCGGGAAAATCAGCAAAAACGAGACACTGTTTTTTATCATAGCAATTGGTATAGCAGGATCGGCTATGATTTATTTTGGGTCGAACTTTACAGCCTTGTTTTTTGGATGGCTCACCATGTTTTGGTACAATGCCATCTATACTCCATTGAAACGTAAGACAGGATTTGCAGTAGTCATTGGGGCCTTGATAGGTGCTTTGCCTCCCCTCATCGGGTACACTGCCGCAGGTGGCTTCTATCTCGACATTGAAATTATAATGGTGGCCTTTTTCTTCTTTATCTGGCAAGTACCTCATTTTATTCTATTGGTGTTGAAGTTTGGCAAGGAATACGAAAAAGCAGGTTTAGCCTCTCTCACCTCCACCTTTAATGATGACCAATTGCGCCGTATCATTTTTATTTGGGTCATTGGCACTGTCTTTTCAGCCTTTCTGATCCCTGCCTTTGGTATTATTCAAAACAAATTTTTGGTTATCTTTCTGGTAGGTGTATCTCTGCTTTTGGTATTCACTTCCCTGATGCTATTCAGCAAACAAACACAGAGAAACATCATGCGCAGCACATTTATGAATATCAATATCTACCTTTTGCTGGTGATGATATTTTTGGTGATCGAGAGTGTGATATAGGGAAGACTCTTTCTCACAAAAATATTGTAAGGTAAATGTGGAGCTGCCGGGAGTCCTGCATATTTTATATCTATCAGATATTAAATCTTATATACTTGTCAAAATGTATCAGATGGAGTGAAAGTGAAACAAAATTTGGGTCCAAACCAGAAATGAACCCGGGTCCTCACAAGGAGTCAGAACCCTTCAAATTTAGTCATCTTTGAATATTCTACAACGTACTAACAATTACCAATAAACTCCGTTTTGTGGTAAATGTTTAAATGCTAACACATACCAATAATTTTGCATTACTGGTAAATGTTAGTTATTTTTGAATATTTTTATTTCATTCAAATTGAAAGATAAAAAAGCAAATATGGAGTTTGTTGAGCATTTTCGGAATAAGAAAGTTTTCACAAAAAAGGAAATAGCCTTGTTTTACTCTTCTGCTGGCCTGGAATTGTCGGACAATGCCTTGCGTTGGAGAATTCATAAACTTAAAGGACAAGGCATCATTATGCCGGTAGGAAGAAGCATATATTCATTGGAATCAAAACCCCGTTTTTTGCTTGAGCCTGATAAATTGACAAAAAAAATCGTTACACTTTTTGGCCAAAGGTATGATGTAGACTATTGTATATGGGACACAAAGATACTTCACAATTTTATGCTTCATCAGCCTTTCAGATTTTTTTATGTACTCGAAACTGATAAGGATGTAACCGAAAGTGCATTTTATCATTTAAAAGACAATGGCATTAAAGTCTTTCATAGTCCTTCACTGAAAATCATGGAAGAGTATGTGCTAGGTGAAGATGATGTAGTGTTGATAAAATCGCTTGTTTCCAGGTCACTTTTAACAAAAGCCGGAAATATTGCTGTGCCGGAATTAGAGAAAGTGTTGGTCGATATTTTTTGCGACCAGCACCAGTTTTTTATGTTTGGGGGCCAGGAAATGATTTACATTTTTGAGAATGCAATCGATCAATATAACATAAATTTTACCTCTATGTATGCTTATGCCGAAAGAAGAGGTAAACGTGAAATGATAAAAAGCTTTATTCAAGACAAAATTATCGGAAAATGATTCTGAAAAACAGTCATACAAAAGAATGGATTGATACTTTTAGAGACAAGGCGGGATATAATAAATCAGATCCTTCTCTTATTGAAAAGATGATCAATGCGCTGACCCTGCTTGAGGAACTTACTAAGTCAGGTCTCAATTTTGTTTTTAAAGGTGGAACTTCTTTGATTTTGATGTTTGAAAATGCCAACAGGTTTTCAATCGATATTGATATTTCAACAACTGAAAACAGAGAAGATATTGAAGGATCACTTGATCAGGTTTGTGATAATTCAATTTTCAATAAATGGGATCTGGATAAAAAGCGAAGCTACAGAGAGGATTTGCCCAAAGCACACTATAAACTGTACTACAATTCAGTATATAATACTAATCCTAAGAACGTAAATGCCAATTATGTGCTGCTGGATATTGTTTATGAAGAGGCAGTTTATCCAGAAATAAAAGAAATAGAGATCAAAACGAAATGGCTAGACACAGCGGAACCCTATAGTACAGTCAAAATTCCGAGCAATCATTCAGTATTGGGGGATAAACTAACCGCCTTTGCACCGAACACAACCGGAATTTTGTATTATAGGAATAAGCAGATTGAAATCATTAAACAATTGTTTGATGTATCATTCTTAATCAATGAAGTTACTGACTTTCAGCAAGTATTTGATTCTTTTTACAAAACAGCAGAAAAAGAAATCAGGTACAGGGGCCTTAAAAATGATAATATTGGTATTCTTGATGATACTTTCAATACGGCTCTTTTGATTGCACTCAGAGAAAGAAATTCAGGTGACAAGAGAAAATTTACAGAAATATCGGAAGGTCTTCGTAACATCCAGAACTTTATTATTTCCGGTAACTTCCGTATAGACGAAGCAATTGAAGCTTCAGCAAAAGCAGCTTGGTTTGCCATGAAACTGAAACATAGGGAGTTTTCGGATATGATATTGTACAGCAATAGAATAGACATAGATTCTATGCAGATTGAACACACAGAATACAATTATCTTAACAAATTGAAAAAATCGAATAAGCCTGCGTTTTACTATTGGCATAAGTGTTTGGAACTGATATAGGAACCAGAATAGCCCGGATCCTTACTTGGAGTCAAAATACCTCAAAATTTTTAATTTTAAGGTTCCTCAAAAACCCATCAATTTGACATTTTGAATGATTTTTTGATTTGTTCATAAACAAAGTCAATTGTTCGACGGCACCTTGCAATAAAGTTATTTACGCACAATAAAGCAATAAAGTTTATTGTGCAGATATAGCTTTATTATTCTGATTATCATAGCTCATTCAAACCATTTATTAGACTCAAATCGCAGGTGCTCGTTGCATTGCACATAACCTAATTGGTTTGTAAGCAATTTGGTCTTGCCAATGGTAAATGAGTATTCCGGACAAAATGTACAATGATTCCGGGGCAAAATGTACAACGACACCACTGGTTAATTTCACTAACAATTATACTAAAAAAAATTATCTATTTGAAGGGCCTTCAAGGTTAAATTGATGTGCACTGGC
>JAIOYV010000038.1 GCA_021740905.1 Bacteroidales bacterium | reverse complement strand
GGCAGGTGGCCTGTCTTTCTCAACAGCATAAGAAAGATGATTCTCGTACCAGAAGGTGGAGAAACCGTGAAAGGTCAATTGATTATGAGTAAAGAACTAACAAGGGCTGCATAATGGTCATATTTTGGGAATGCACCCTCTTCATAATTTGCTTTATTGTAATAAGTCAAACTAAAAGCAATTCCCAAAACCAAACGAATCACTGGTTATTTTGTTGTAGTTATCATTTAAGTTTTAATTCCGGGATCCCTGAAATTGTTATAGAAAGCAATTCGTTCTACCAGAATTATTTAACAACGTACGCTACATCAGTTATGTCTGATGACAATGGCAATCTATTATTTTATACCAATTCAGAGAAAGTTTGGAATGCCAATCATGATACAATGATGAATGCCGATAATTTAATTGGAGAAAAACAAGTGTCACAAACAATTATAGTTCCCCGTCCCAACCATCCATTTAGATATTATGTTTTTACGCCAGGGTATTTTGTTGGTCCAGCTCAATCTGCCGAATTTCGATATACAGAAATTGATATGGAAATGGACAACGGATTGGGCGCAGCATTGAATTATCCACATAACACTGCGATATATTCTTCTGCCACGGATAAGGTTACAGCCGTGTCACACAAGAATGGGTTGGATATTTGGGTAATGTGTCACGAGTTTAACAGCAACGCATTTCGCGCTTATTTACTAACTGAGGATGGACTAAACCTTTCGTCTGTAATTAGTAATTGTGGATCCAGTATTACCAATCCTGTCCCGGCTCCTACAGCATGGGATGGTGTATCTGTTGGGGAAATGAAATTTTCGACAGATGGGAAACGAATTGCTTATGCCAGCAAAGGTTTAAACCTTGTTGAGGTGTTCGATTTTAACAATGAAACAGGTATTGTGTCAAATCCAATATCCATACCTATCCCTCATCCATTTTATATAGAATTTTCACCGGATGGTACTTTATTGTATATTGGCCAGGATGCACCACATGATAGCCTCAATACTTGGACTGAATCAGTTCATCAGATAGATTTATTGGCAGGTAGTATTCAAAACATAATTAATTCAATGATAGATATTATAGTTTTATCCCCTAATATGCTACCAACAGACTGGTTGCCTATTCAACTTGGGTTAGATAATAAAATATATGTAGGGTTTAATCCACATATAAGTACATATCCACCTTGGCCAATTTCAGTATTAAATTATCCTAATTCACCTGGTCTATCCTGTGATTTTGAATATGATGTAATTTCCTTTCCGCCAAATGAGGTTAATGGCGTGTATCACAAATGGATAATGTCTTTCCCCAATTTTTACCGCAGTTACCTTGAAAGTAATATCGTAGCCAATAATGTATGCATTGGGGAAACAACTGTGATTTACACGAAAACCAACACCAATTTCGACTCCATCCGATGGGAATTTAGCGACCCGGTTATAGGGCAGGTTTCTATTGCCAATACCGATTCCATCAACTTTACTTTTTCTACACCGGGCGAATATGATATACACCTGAAACGCTACCGCAACAACCAGTTGGATGAAGTGATAAAGCAGGTTGAAGTAGCCCCTTACATCAGTGCAAATTTTGGGAGCGATACGCTACTTTGCCCGGGAGAACAAATTACAATCAGTGCAAGCATGGCTGGTGTAACACCCGAATGGCACAACCTGTACGGGATAGTAGGTTATGGTGACACCTTTATTGTAGAAACCCCCGGCACATATTGGGTCGAGGCGCAGGACATCAACACTACTTGCGGAGAGTCGGTCGATTCAATTTCCGTAGAGTTTGAAAATGTGGAGATAAACATGTTCGATACCATGAGCGGGTATTGCACCGGCTCGTCAGTTCATATTTACAGCCTTGCATTTGGGGTTGATAGTTATGCATGGTCGACAGGGGCTACAGGGTTTTCAATCACCACTTACGATTCGGGATGGTATTATTTAACTGTCACAAAAAATAGTTGTACCCTTAACGATTCAATCCTGGTAATCATAGACGAACCTATGAATATCGATTTAGGGCCGGATACGACCTTTTGCAACGTCGATTCGGTGCAATTGGATATAGGAAGTTTTACAGGTCTGGCCGATATTGTCTGGTTGCCAACCTCAGAAACCACACCACAGATTTGGGCACAACAAAGCGGTCAATACACAGTAGAAGCCACCAATGCATGTGGGGTGTATTACGATAGCATTGTTATTTCTTTGTTGAATACACCTTTTGCAAATTTCCCACCCGATTCTTCATTCTGTGTTGGCGACAGTTTACAAATTGATGTTAGCAACCAGGGCTCGAACTATCTCTGGTCAACTGGAAATACAACCCAGGCCGTTTGGGTTTCTTCCTCCGGCCTGTATTCTGTTACCATCAACAATGCCTGTGGACAATTAAACTTCCAAATCAGTGTTTCGGTCGATTCGCCCCTTGTCTCAAACTTAAACATCGATACAGTTTTATGCCCCGGCGAAAGCCTGGTATTTTCGCCCGGATTCGATGCCCTTTACCAATGGTCCGACGGATCGACCGACAATTCTATGGTAGTTGATGAAGGTGGTGTGTATTTCGTAACCATTACCAATACTTGTAATTCTATTGTCGACAATATTGTGGTTACTGAAAGTGCAACCAATAATGTATTTGCTTTCGACACTTTGTTTCTTGTTGCTGGTTCAAGTATTTCTGTATCACCTGGGCCTGGTTTTCAAACTTACATTTGGTCGACAGGAAGCACGGATTCTTCGATTGTTATAACCCAAACCGGCCAATATTCAGTCACTGTCAGCGATGCGTTCAATTGCACAGGTTCGGATGGGTTTATTGTTGTACCGAAAATCTCCATAGATATAATTCCGACTGATGAAGGATTTTACATTTATCCCAACCCGGCAAACGACAAATTCTATATCGTATCCTCCGAGATATTGAATCTTGTTGAAATTTATAATCAAACAGGTCAACTGCTTCAAATAATCAACACAAACACAAATCAAGAAACGATTGATGTATCTGGTTTTGCAACAGGCCACTATTTTATCCGTGTTATCACACAAGAGGAAGTGTTTGTTCGTAAGTTTGTGGTGGTTAGATTGTAATCCCGAAATGAACGGGACTGGCTCTGTCAGCGTTTACGGCTGGGTAAATTTAAACGCTGTCATAGCCAATCACGATCATTTCAGGATGCTTCGGACGATGACAGGTCGTTCTGCGGAACGATGACAGGTCTACTCTTTTATCTCCAGTTCATCCACCTCAATATCTTCCTCCTCGTCGTACACATCCAGCAAGGGTTCGCTGAACGATTTGGTGGTAAGGCGCTTTTCGAGGGCCAGCAACAGCGATGGCAGCAGCACAATGTTCGACAGCATGGCCACCAATAGGGTTATCGAAACCAATATGCCAAGCGCAATGGTGCCACCAAAAGTGGAGGTGATAAATATGCTGAACCCAAAAAACAACACAATTGAAGTATAGATCATGCTTACGCCAGTTTCTTGTAGGGCAATGATCACCGATTTGCCAATGTTCCAATTGGTCAGTTTTAATTCCTGCCTGTACTTGGCCAAAAAATGGATGGTGTCATCAACCGAAATACCGAAGGCAATACTAAACACCAACACCGTGGACGGCTTTATGGGGATGCCAAAAAATCCCATAATGGCAGCTGTAACAATAAGCGGCACCAGGTTGGGGATAAGTGAAACCATCACCATGCGCCATGATGCAAACATGATAGCCATAAACACGGCAATAATCAGGATAGCCAAAAGCAGACTGGTAAATAGGTTGTGGATGAGGTAGCCGGTTCCCTTGAAAAATACAATGCTTGTACCGGTAAGGGTTACATTGTAAAACTCGGCAGGAAAAACAGAATAAATGTCGTTGGTTATATCGTGGTACAACTTGCGCATTTTCAGGGTGCCAATGTCGGCTACTTTCAAGCTGACGCGGGCATACTGGCCAGTGCTGTCGACAAAGTTTTCGAGCAGATTAATTCTCGGTTTGTCTTTCGAAAGATAGGCCAGGATGAAATTCTGCTCCTGGCTGCCCGGCAATCCGTAATATTTTTCCTTGCCGTTGTAGTATGCCTGACGCGAAAATTTAAATGCATCGACAATCGACATACTGTGCGAGAGTTCGGGATAGTGGCTCAGTTTTTCCTGGAGCTTGTCGATCTTTTTCAGGGTAGATGTCCGCATTACCCCTTTTTTCTTTTTCGTGTCGATCATTATTTCGAGGGGCATCACCCCTTTGAAATTCTTTTCGAAATATTTCAGGTCTTTGTAAACCGGATGTTTTTTCGAAATATCGTCGACCATGAAACCGGTGGTCTTCATGCGTGTAATACCATAAATCCCAACAAGCACCAAGAGTATGGTCACAATAAAAATCTGCTTGCGGTAATACACAATCCAATGGATCAAAATTTCGACCACCCGATTAATGGTTTTGTTTTTCAGGTGATGGGTGTGCCTGGCACTGGGCGCTTTCAGAAAACTAAAGATGATTGGGATGAGCAAAATGCTAATGATAAACACGCCCATTATATTCAACGAGGCGATTACCCCAAACTCGACCAGGATTTCGCTGTTGGTGGTAATAAAGGTTGCAAAACCAAGGGCTGTTGTCAGGTTGGTCATAAAAGCAGCATTCCCGATCCTTCGGATAACCCGCTGCATGGCCATTATCTTATTGCCATGATGGGCATATTCCTGCTGAAATTTGTTGAGCAGGTAAATGCAATTGGGTATCCCTATCACGATGATAAGGGGCGGGATCATCCCCGATATTATAGTGATTTGGTAACCCATGAGCACAATGCTGCCAAGAGCCCAAACTACGGCCATACTCACCACCAGCATCGAGAACATGACAATTTTGAACGAGCGGAAAAACAAATACATGATAATGGCTGTGACCAGCAAGGCCAGGAGCACAAACATCCGTAATTCTTCGCGTATTTTTTTGGCAATAACAGTTCGTGTATAGGGCAAGCCCGAGTGGTGTACCTCTATTTTATGCTTGTCGCTGAATGCCTGGCTCAGTTTTGCAATTTGCTGGATAAGGCCTTCGCGGTTGCGGCTGTTCATCAACTTTTCGTTTATGGTGATGCCCATCAAAAAGGTATGGGTTGAGTCGTTGTAGAGGATACCCCGGTAAAAAGGCAACGAGCGTATCAACCCGGCCAGGCTGTCAACTTGCGCCTGGCTTGATGCCGTATCGTTCAGCATCGATACAAATTCAAACTTTTTCTCCTCCTTATTTTTATTGATATTGAACAGATGGCTTACAGAAGCCAAACCCTCTACCCCATCGAGTTTGCGGATTGTATCACCGAGCCTCCTCCAATCGTTGAATTTATCAAGCTCAAAAAAATCGGGATCCGAAACAGCCAGGACATACATATTTACATCTTCGCGGAAAACTTCTTTGAAATCCTGGAAGTGGGTATAAGACGAATCCTTTTCGGGAAGTAAGTTGATATAATCGTAGCTTATGCTTACATATTGGGCATTATAGACCATAAACAAGGTCATCAAGCCAAGAAGAATTAAAAAAAACAATCTGTTCCGAAGGATCACCCTTGCTATTACTGTCCACATATTTTCAAATAATCTGCACTGTTTCTGAATCCTAATCTCGTGCTGAAATAGACTACAAAAATACGTTTTCTATTCCTTAATAAAAAGTTGTTTGAGAGTTCGGATATTCGAGGCACACAGTCGATTGGTGTTGGTTGCAGGAATTTTCCTTTGTACGCTGTCATTGATGATCATTCGCTTTGCTGATATTGGTTGTCATTTGCTGCGCGTCATTGATTGACTGCCAATAATTACTTAATGACCATTGAATGGCAACCTAATGACTATTGCATAATCGCCAAATTGTCCATCCCCTCGAACTATTTGCCAAATACCCGAATAACTGGAGACTTAGAAATGAAGACTGGAGACTGATTACTGTAGCCTGGAGACTATGCCCTTTTAACTGCCTGGTTGGGAGTTGCCTTTTCAATTTCTTTCAGGAAGGAAATAAATTGTTTTGGTCGGGGACTATAGGCTGTAACAGAAAGGTGCTTGTTGAGGGATTGGTCGAAGTGTTCGAATTTCAACAGATCTCCTTTCAGAGCCACTTTTTCATACGTTGAAACCCAAAATTCTTCAATCCCGGGGAATATTTGCTTCATGGTATGCCCAATCACGTCCGATTTCTTATAGCCTGTTAGCCTTTCAAAATCTTGGTTTACATCTAAGAAACGATAATCAACGGCCTTGCCCCTTGCATTCACTATGATTTCGTGCAAGGCATAACCATCGACCCAATTCAGTTGGTTGTAGCGAATGTGCTCCTGGGCAAAAAAGTTGTATAATTCTATTTTATCGAAGAAATCGAGCTTTTGATTTTCAAATTTGGTGAGGTGAAGGATCAAGTCGTTGTTTTTACTATCGTATTTTTCGAAGTAAAAAAGGGAAATTTTGTGTACGTAAAGATCTTCGGCTTCCTGAATGTTGATTTTGTTTTTGAGCAACTTCTTTACATTGCGTGCACCTTCTTTTTTTTGTGTCTCACCTCCAGGGAAAATTTCATTGTCGAGATGCTCAATAATTTTATCATAATCGACCGATCGCTTTTTGTTCCTGAAAAGAAACCAATACGATAAAGCCACAATAACTACTATCCCACAAGTAATAAATATCCACATAGATTACGATCTTGCCAAAATAACATTCCCAAACCCACTAATGTCTTGCAAAATAATAAAAAATTTCTTTAAAGAAAAAGGAAAGCTGTGGAAATATCACTTTTCTTTTCGCTTTTCAATACGATTGAATTTGTTTGAGCCGTTTTTTGGCCTTGCTCAGGGTTTCATCCGTTTCATTTTTAAGGGCTGCCGATTCCCAGCTTCCATACATGGGGTTGGGCAATAGTATAAACCGATTTCCAAATTTCTCACGTTCCTGATCAACCAGGCCATACCCAAGATCAATTTGCCTGTTTTCAAAAAGCTCGCTGAAATCGTCTAAATTATCGCCAAGCAGAAGCAATATAGAATGGCTTTCAGCAATTTTTGACCGACGGGACTTCTTACTGCTTTCATCTGTGCGAAGCAATATGTGATTGTCGTCGGAATTTGGGAAACCCAAATCCGATAAGTTTTTACGTGTTCCTTCCAATTCATTTGCCCGGCGGTTAGACACATAAAACACCTCAACCCCCTGTTCCATCGAGAAATTACAAAACCTAAGGGCACCCGGGATTGCTGTGGCTTGTGCCAGATCGCTCCATTCTTTCCACGATTCAGAAGAATATGGCTTTCCGGTTTCGATATACTTGCCTTCAAAAGGGCTATTGTCGAGCACTGTTTCGTCAATGTCGAGCACTACACAGGGCGGCAGATCATCCTGTTTGTTGTCAAGATGAGAAACCAGCATTTTCTCGGCCCAGTTAAATGCCTGATAACTCAAGGCCCTACGCTCGGCCGATTTTTGAAACCAGAGGGTGGCAACCACCAGCTGTTGAGCGCTATTTTTATCTAGTTTGGTTTGCTGACTGGGAGGTAATTTCTCCCCTGTATTTTTAGGTACACGCTTGCAAGCTGTAAAAGCTATTGAGATAACAAGCAGAATGATCAAGCTTCGTTTCATGTTAAGCATTTTTATGCCTACAAAAGTAAGCTCAAAAATCGTATTCTACATTAGACAGGCCAAAAATTCCCTCGATCAATGGACAATCACCAACTTTTGGGTATCTTCAAACCTGTCCGATTTAAAAACGATGAAATAATTTCCCGATGGCAAATTATATGTCCCTAACTCGAAATAATAGTTCCCGGCAGGTAAGCTTCCATGAAAAATGGATATTACTTTTTTTCCAGTTTCATCGGAAAGAAAAACATCAGCGAAAGTATAGTTGTCTATTTGAAAGCGGATGTTTGCCAGATTACTGGTCGGGTTTGGATAACATTCGTACAAACGATTTGAATATAAAACCTCAGTCCTTTTCAAGCTGCCAATCACTGATATCTTATCACATTCGTAAAGGGCATCACCTAAATCAAAATAATCAACAGAAATTTGCGCTTCGGCTCCGGTTTTCTGGTTCCAATGTTTCAAAATAAAGGTTTCGTTTTCAATTAAACCATCTTTTTTAAGTTGATTGTCAACGCCCCAAATTGCAAGGGCCATGTCTTTGCCAGTAAACACGGCACTGCCAACCAATTTTCCAGAACTTGAAGACACCCCGATTTCATCGCCAATTCCAGGTAAAGACTCCCAAGCTGTCATTGGAATGCCAAGTGTCATATTGCAGGACGCTTTGGCGCATTTAAAATGTACAGGTTCCTGATGGGATTCAGTTGCTTTTGCATAACTGATGGTATTGGAAGGATAAACAAGTGTGACAGCTGAAACCAACCGTATTTTATACCCTTCGCCCGGCATCATATCACCAATTATATTTAGGTTGAAAAACGGCCAGTACACATCCCCCTGACTATTCTTGGCCAAGGTTATATAGCTATCTATACTTTGCATCATGTCTGCCATAGAGGCTGGGCTGGTACGTAAATAGCCCAACAAGTTCCAAGAGGCCGTAAGGTAGATGGGATTCGATACAGGATCGATCAATTCGCCTACGATCCATATATCCTGTGCCGAATTCAATTTTACCTGATAGCCCTGGCCTATATCCATATTGCCAATATTGTTGATGCCATATTGAGGCCAGTATGGGTTTCCATCCCCATCTTTCACAATTACTATCTCCTGAGTGATACTATCGAGCACATCGGCAATATTGGGATCGTCAGGATCGATATAGGTGGAGAAGATCGAAAATCCTTCCGGAAGGAAAATATGATGGGCATCCACAATTACCTCTTCCATTAAATAGCTCCGATGATCAATAGGGGCTGAGGGGATCCCCCAATTACCGCTTTGCAATCCCTGGCTATCGTGCACAATATACCAGAAAGTAAAAGTCCCGGTTCCCCATCCCGGAAAACCAAGGGCAGTATCGGCGAGTGCAAAGGTGTTGATACTTTGCTTGAAGGTATTTGCAATGTATGAGCCTTCTACGATTCCTGAATAAGAGCTATTGAAAGCCGCTAAATCTAGTGGATCGACCGGGATATTCCACAACACCCAATCGACTGAATCGCCAGGGAATGTAGATTTTACAACATGAACCTCCAGGTATTCCACATCATTGTCTGTATCTTGAGTAGCAATAAATAGGTCATGCCAATTTTCGAGTAGTGTGTTGTTGTCGGGCGACATTGACGTAATAGTAGGAGGAGAACTGTTTAAGGGCAAGAATTCAACGAAAATATCATCCGATTGTTGGCATCCGCTTCCATCCGAAACCGTGACGGCATAATTTCCACTTGTATCTACAGAGATCACTGCACTTGTTTCGCCTGTCGACCAGAGGTAGTTTGCAAAACTTCCCGCATTTAGACTAACCATATTGCCCACAGTATCAATAATGTCAGGGCCTAGATCGACTGCAAGCAACGAATTGAAGTACACATTCACAGCATCGGACCCCGCGCAGCCATTCGGATAAGTAACCGTGAGCAAATAGGTCGCAGGGTTTGCCACAGTGATATTTTGGGTAGTTGCACCTGTCGACCAAAGAAAATTAGTAAAGTTGCCACCCGATAGTGTCGTACTGTCCCCTTCACAAATCGCCACATCGGGGCCAAGATTCACAAACGGGGCAGGGATAAAGTCAATATTCACATTGTCGGTTGCGGTGCAGCCATTAGCCGAAGTGACAGTGATTGAAAAGTTGCCAGGATGCGCTGACACAAAAAGCATTGAGTTTGTGCCTCCATTGGACCAGAGGTAGCTCTCTTGATATCCGCCATAAAGGATGTGTGTTTGATTCAAACACACGGTTACATCTGGGCCCAGATCGACAAACGGTGCCGGGATGAAGTCAATATTCACATCATCGGTTGCAGTACAGCCATTCGCAGCGGTAACTGTCACCGAAAAGTTACCAGGATTGGCTGAGACAAAAAGCATTGAGTTTGTCCCTCCATTCGACCAAAGGTAGCTCTCTTGAGTCCCGCCATAAAGGATGAGTGTTTGATTCAAACACAGTGTGGTATCGGGACCAAGATTTACATAAGGCGCAGGAATGAAGTCAATATTCACATCATCGGTTGCAGTACAGCCATTCGCAGCGGTAACTGTAACCGAAAAGTTACCAGGATTGGCTGAGACAAAAAGCATTGAGTTTGTCCCTCCGTTCGACCAAAGGTAACTTTCGTAAGTTCCGCCATATAGGATGAGTGTTTGATTCAAACACAGTGTGGTATCGGGACCAAGATTGACATAAGGCGCAGGAATGAAGTCAATATTCACATCATCGGTTGCAGTACAGCCATTCGCAGCGGTAACTGTAACCGAAAAGTTGCCTGGATTTGATGACACGAATAGCATTGAGTTTGTACCACCATTCGACCAAAGGTAGCTTTCGTAAGTCCCACCATAGAGGATAAGTGTTTGATTATTACAAAGGTTCGTATCAGGACCAAGGTCGACAATCGGCAAAGGATTAAAACTCACCAATACCGTATCGGCCATGGCATTCCCAAGTCCATCACTTACAGTAACCGAATATTGGCCAGTCAACACCACAGCAATACTTTGACCCGTTTCGCCCGTCGACCACAAATACGAAGCAAACACACCTGCGTTCAAGGTGGTTGTATCTCCTTCGCAAAGTACTTGATCGGGACCCAAATCAACTATCAACGTAATTATTTGGCCACAATCATGAATCCCTTCAACCAAAATAGTATCGCAAGCATTACTATCAAAAACGGACAAAGAATAAACTGATGTAGAAGCAATCAGGTCGCTTTCAAATAGCCCGCCCAATAGAGTTCCTGTTGGTAAGCCAGTGAAATTATCAATCACTGTATAAGAGGCAGGATCGCCTCCGCTAATATCAAAATAGACTTTATAATTTGAATTGCTCGATGTGCAATTTTCAGAAATGTTATTTACTTGTAAATCAGGGTAAGTTGTAATAGTAATCGTATCTGAATTCAGGCAGGTATAACCATTTATTACAGTCACGGAAAAAGTGCCGGGAAGTGCACTTATCATTTGGTTGGTCGATCCATTCGACCAGTAATAAAATAAGTTTAGGCCTGCATCAAGCGTCACGCTATTTCCATCGCAAACGGTCACATCGCTGCCGAGATTCACTATCGGCATGGCGAACACGGTTGTTGTGTATGAAATGGTAAAAACACAGTTGTTCACATCGATATAAGTATATACTATTTCGTGCGTACCAGCTGTGGCTAATGAGGGATCAAAGGAAGAACCAACGATGCCCGGTCCAGAAAAGGCTCCACCTGTCGGTGTACCAGACAACAAGGAGGGTGGCGAATTTTCGCAATACAACGAACCAAGTCCGGCAAAATCAATAGTTACATAATTCTGATAAACTTGTCCAGGAATATAGGTCATAGCAATCGGGATTCCATCATAGTTGGCAACTTCGGAAATGGCACTTACAGTGAGATTACTGGTTCCTCCATTATAAATAAACCTTAGGTCGCAAAGCTTTCCGGCTGTGAAATTCCAACCCAGACCAAAAGCGGTCCACATTAATCCAACTCGGGTGGGGTTCTGCAATCCAACCCCGCTCAAGATGGGGGTCTGTGGATTTATATTGACTATACCATTGAAAACGAGCACCCCTCCATTGTATTCAATAAACAAGTTAATGGCTCCCAGATAAGTGATATTGCTCATTTGCACCGGAACCAAAATAGTGTCGCCAACACAGGCAGTGACTGTGCCTATCGAGATTTGTTGAGCTCTTGAAAAGAAACTAAAAAGTACAAGTACAAGCACAAATAGAGTAATTCGTTTTTTCATAGTCCAATAAGTTTAAAGTGTGAAATTGCCAATTCGAAAATACGCATTTTTTTTTTAATCAAAAGATCCTTTTTTGACGAAGAACAATTTTTAATGGATATAAAGTCGATTTGGATAGGTAGGCAATTCTCAGGAGCATAGACACATGGCCTTTAAAATAACAACAAGCAAACGAGTAATCGGGGACCAAGGCATTAGTCGGTGCCTCGTCACATCGGGGCAGGCAGCGACTTAGAACCCCTCTCCGACTTGCGGGAAACGAACTCGGAACCAAGCCTCCAAATTCAAGTACCAAGAATCCAGAATGTTTCATTTTTTTTATTTCTGAAAGCGAATTTATACCTTTACACTTTTGCACATAGCAAGGATCGCAAGCAATTATTTAATAGGTTGTACAACCGAACTTTTAAACCGTCAATATGATTTCAATATATTTAAAAGAAAAATTAAAGACATTGTTTCAATGCAAAGGAAAGATAACCGTCCTGACCGGTGCAGGTGTTTCTGCCGAAAGCGGCATCCCAACTTTTCGTGGTCCGGAAGGTTATTGGACTATAGGCTCAACAAACTATCAACCTCAGGATATTTCTACCAACCGGATGCTGCAGAGTAACCCTAAGGAAGTTTGGAAATGGTTCTTGTTCCGTAGAGGTGTTTGCCGGGCAGCACAGCCAAACGAAGGGCATAAGGCCCTGGTGGAAATGGAAAAATTGTTGGGCGACCGATTTACCCTCATTACCCAAAATATCGATGGGCTACATCTAAGGGCTGGTAATTCGATGAAACGCACCTTCCAGATTCATGGCAATCTGGATTATATGCGTTGCACAAAGCCATGTTCCACGAAGTTGCATTATATCTCCGATGAATTTCCATTTATCCAACGCCACCAAGAGCCGACAAAAAAAGATTGGGATATGATAGTTTGCCCCGATTGCGGTGCACCCGCACGCCCCCACGCCTTGCTATGGGATGAGTATTATGATGAAGAATGGTACCGATGGGAAAGCTCGATGAACACGGCCAACCACACCGAGCTTCTCATAATTGTTGGAACCGAAGGAGCAACCAACTTACCCAACCAAATTGCCAACCTTGTTTCATTAAATAAAAAAACAATCATCGACATAAACATTGTAAAGAACAGATTCTCGGACATGGCACAAAACACCGGACGGGGATTTTTTATTCAACAACCCAGCGCAAAAGCATTGCCGGAGATTTTGAAAATCTGGAAGGAGGTCAGAGAATAGGAAAAAACGGGGGTTTCGTCTGGAGCGAAACTCTAGCTAAGATACTTATAAATCAGCCAATACTAATCAATCCAATTTGGTAGCAAACGTAATTTTTACATACCATACATAACATGTCAAAAGCCATGAGCATGAACCAATTTTTAAAACACTTCGACCAGCCATCAGTCTATAAAATGGTTGAAAAAAAATTAAGTGAGCACTCCGAAGAGTTTCCACTTTATTCTCGCGGATTTCTATCGAACTACTATTTCTTGTTCCGTATCAGGGAGGATGTGCCGGAATTTGAGCAAGTATTTCAAAATTCTTTCCTCCCGTCAAATATCTGGCAACATACTCTCGATGCTAGCTCCAATCCACAAAAGTGGCTTGACCTTGCCGAATCATCTTTTTCAGAAAATAATATATTAATGGCATCCCTGGCACTTGCTTCTTTTCACTGGTTAGATACCGGATCTCCAAATACCCGAAAGTTGAAAGAGGAAATAGATAAACAATTACTTAAAACTGGAATCAAACCTTTTCATAATTTTTATAATGCCGCAAATGAAATGAAGACCAACAAATCTATTATGGATGATAGCAGGGGAGGCGTATACTCAGTTTTTCATTATCGGCATTGGATGGCCTGGTCGATGGCACAAGGCGGGTCCCATAATTATGTTCCGGCTTTATTGGATTATTCAAGTGATGAAAAATTTTTGCTGCGTACACGGATCTATCGCACACTCGGGCAAAGTCCCCACCCTTTCAGCATACTTTGTTTGCAGGAAGCCACCAACGACTTGCATCCTTTTGCCCGTGCGCAGGCCATCCGGTCGTTGGGGCAAAATTGCGACCCTACCTTTGTTGGTGAACTAATTTCCATTGCGAACGAAGATAATTCCAACGAAGTGAAACGGGTTGCAAAAAAGGCACTGCAAAGGATAGTTGGCTATTGGGAATTTTATGGAGAGTGGAAAAAGATCCTGGAATCAGACGAAAAAATAAAGGAAAAAATATACTACTTTCTCGATATTGGCTTTGATAATTTTGCTTCTAAACTGATTGAAAGCACTGTGGGTTCAATCCATCAAGTGAGTAAGTTGGATGAAAGAATGACCCAATTCATAAAGGAATATCGGAATAAACAGAAACCGGAACTTTACGAGAATTTCAGGGAATCAAGTCATTATTCAGATTACTTTCCGGATGCCAATGAATTTGAAAAAAGCCTTGAATGGCCGGAGCAGGAAAACACCTCGTATGCCTATTCCCGAATACAAAACACCCTTAGGTTGCTAAGGAGCAGGGATTGCGACGAGCTTATGCTGGGCCTTTATCTAACTAGCAGGCATGGTTTAAAAGAGTTCAAAAATGAAATAATCACACATACCCAATCGGAAAACGAACATGTTGCCTGGAATGCAAGACGGGCATTACGGCGTTTAGGCATTGGCACGCTGGAACAAAGGAAGAAAGGGGCGTTTAATAAAATCCACTAAATTATTTCCTCATCTCATTTTTTCTATTGACTTTTGTTCAAAATAAAAACATACTCCTATGAAAAATTATGTGATTCTGATTCTTGCCTTTTTTGCTCTTGCAGCCTGTAATAACACTGGTACTTCGAGCACAGATTCAACAACTATCAAAATGGAAGCAGCTGCGCCGGCAGACATGGCAAAAGTTGAAACCATTGAGTTTTCTGTAAAAGGCATGACCTGCACGGGTTGCGAAAATACGGTGATGAAATCGGTTAAAAAACTCGATGGGATTGCCGAAGTTGTGGCTTCACACGAAAAAGAAACGGCTGTAGTTACATTCGATACCAGCCTGGTAAGTACTTCCGATATTGAAAAAGCCATTACGGATGTCGGTTATGACGTAGTAGGATTCAGCAAAAAGGAATAAGAAATCTGAATATGAGGTATTTTTCATAAGTGCAGCTAAATAGTTTACATTTTTGAATATTTAATAAACCTTATTAATTTCTTCAGTAGGGCAAAACGATGGCCTATACATTGGCCAATGGCTATATGTTTTCGTAGTTGAATAAGGATGAGGAAATGGGCATCCGACTTCCGAAAGAATTAGGCAAAAAATTTATGGAAGTACACGAAACAGGCCGTTTCAAATCGTATGGGGCTTTTATGAAAGACAACGTATTGGTGTCTGAAAAACTGTATGATGATCTGGAATTGCTGTCTTCCCTCCTAAACGATAGCTTCCATTATGCGATGTCGCTACCCCCTAAATAATCCAATTTGAACAAGTTGTTCTTACACTATTACTTTTTTGCAGCCTATTGAATAATATCTATCTTTGGTCGAGAATAAATTACGACAGTTATGAAATTTGGTGTAGTCATTTTTCCTGGTTCCAATTGCGATCACGACATGCTTTATGTATTGCGCAACATCATGGAACAAAAGGTTGTTGAGCTTTGGCATAAAAGTACGGATTTGCAAAATGTAGATGCAATTATACTTCCCGGTGGTTTTTCGTATGGCGATTATTTGCGTTCGGGAGCTATTGCACGCTATTCCCCAATCATGGAGAAAGTAATCGAATTTGCCAACCGGGGGGGCTTAGTGTTTGGTGTCTGCAATGGCTTTCAGATTTTATGTGAATCGGGACTGTTGCCTGGTGCACTGTTGCACAACGAAAACCAGAAGTTTATCTGCAAAAATGTCTACATCACAGTTGTAAACCATTCTACGTGTCTCACCAGGGGTCTTACCGACGAACGTGCTTTGAGCATCCCCATTGCCCATGGCGAAGGCCGCTATTATGCCGATACCGCCACATTGAAAGAGATGAACGAAAACCATCAGATACTTTTCAGGTATTGCGACGAGAATGGAAAAGTGTCGAAAGAATCGAATCCCAATGGCTCTATCGAAAATATTGCAGGGATATGCAACCTACGCAAAAATGTGTACGGCATGATGCCCCACCCAGAAAGAGCTGCCGACGACGAGCTCGGAAATACCGATGGACGCATAATGTTCGAATCCATCATTAAGTCGATGAAGCAAAAGCTTTGCGGCATAGTGGAATAGGACAATTTGTGGGTAGTTACTCCGAATGATTGCACCAATCATTTTATAGGCCTCTCACTTCGTTGCCAACGACAACTTATCTTAAAATCTTGTGCGTTTGGCGATATGGAGTTTTGATTTCAGAACAAGGATCAACGAAATTAGATTTTTGACCTTGAGGATCGTACCGAACTTTTTAAATCAAAAATCAGCCTGCCCCGCTTTTTAGGCGAGGTAAATCATCAATCCTAAATCATTACACTGTAATCGCCTTTTTCATTCTTCGGTTTATACAAAAGAAAAAGGCCTGCTTTCGGGGAGAAAGACAGACCTTTATCATTACTAATCAACTAACTATATAAGGCACATTAGCTCTTATTCATTTTCCGGCTTAACATCTTGCTTAGCTTCTGATTTTGTTTTTGTACACTCTTTGGTTGTGTGTCCTGGGCAACAAGCTTTCTTTTCAGCTTTTGAACATTCTGATTTTGACTTGCTACAATCACTTTTGCAATCTTTAGTCCCTTTCTTTTTGTCTTTTTTCTTCTTGTCCTTGTCTTTGTCAAGATCCTTTACTTTGTCGGCTTTCACAACAACAACTTTCGAATCATCAAACTTTACGGTTGCAGTGGTTGTGACTGTAGAACCGATAAAAGCGAAGAGGGCAATTAATAACACTAATTTTTTCATGTAATTTATTTTTTTAGTTTGTTAAAATCTCTGGAAGCAAAAGTATGTCATTCACACTCACACCCTTGTTAATGAACTGTTAAAAGGAATGAGTAAAATCATAATATCTTGTTAAGAATCATTCTAAATAGATTGTTTGTGTCATTACTATTAATATAGTAGCCTCTTAATCAAGGAATTGCTCATATATAGTCCCTTTCAGTGTTTTTACTAGTTCGTCGTAGTTAAGCACCACTTTCGATAGGTCGTCGGGAAGGATTTTTTTATGACCACTTTCAATTGTAATAGGTGGTACAGATAGAAACTCATAGATGGAATCCCTGGTTGCCACCAATGCTTCGTGATTGGCAAACATATCTTCGTATCGAATACTCAGCACCCTCTCAACGGATAATTCGTTAACCAAAGCATGATGCTCTTGCAATTGAATATCACACTCTTCCAATCCTTTCATAAACTTTTCGATGTCGAGATGAATAGCTTTTAACTTTTTTTCGTTGGCAGAATCCTGATTTTTTTCTACCGCAACATCTCCACCTGTCAATAATTTTTCGATGGAGATGAACCGCTTTAAGGAATTTGCCCGATAAAGGCTTATTACCTGAATGTCGTCACGCTCTTTTAAATAGGATGTAATATTGTGGCGATAAAAATTGGAAGAGAAATCTTTCACACCAAACAGTTCAACTTGGTTTCTTGTTTTGAAATTTATTGGCTTGCTCCTTCTGAGATGCGAATAGGCAGAGTAAATCTGACCTAAATAGAAAAACAATCTGCTTTTGTAAATGTAATCGAGATATCCCGAAACAGATTTCCCACCCAGCCCATATTTTTGATGCAATTGATACGGGATTGTCCACTCACCCAGTATTTCGCCATAGTTTGCGATTTTTGGGTGCTGGTTCAAAAGATTTACCAGGTTGTTGCTACCGCTTCGTGCAAGTGACAGGATTATGTATTTTTTCATTGCCAAAATTCAGAGGGCCGAAAATAGCCTACTTTCACATAAGCTCCAAACTAAAAATAATGAATGGTTTCATGCAACTTCCAGATCATCTACTTTTAGAATAAAAAGTATATTCTCAACAAATAAAAACCTGCTCCTCCATTTCAACCCATTACAGTAACCACTACGTTTCTCCTATTCCGAGGCCCATCGAATTCGCAAACAAAAATATTTTGCCAGGTCGACAGTCCCGGTGCACCATTTATAATAGGGATGCTTTCTGATGGGCCAACTATCCCCGCCTTTAAGTGGGAATCACCATTGCCATCCTGTGCGTCGTGCTCCCACACCCCATTGGGGATAAGTTTCCGGAACAAAGTGATGACATCGTTTTGCACCGAGGTATCCCAGTTCTCCTGAATCATGATTGCGGCCGTTGCACCTTGAACGTACACATTCACAATGCCTGTTTTCACACCACTCTTATTCACAATGTTGCGAACTTCGCTGGTAATATCGTAAAGACCTTCGTGGCGGTCGGTACGTATACTAATAGTTTCCTGCATTGTATTCATCTTTTATCCTCATTCAAAAATAGTGTAATTTTGATGAAAATTTGAGCATGGGAGAATCGATACATTCCGAATTAGAAATTATTAGCCACGATGGTCTTACACTATATGGCCAAATTTGGCAACCCTCCAATTTTCCAAAAGCACTAATCCTCTTATCGCATGGCTTGAGCGACCGGTCGGAACGTTTTACCCATTGGGCCGAAAAATTCGTGCATCACGACTATGCTTTTTGCTGTTTTGATACCCGTGGAAATGGAAAGTCCGGAGGTAAACGTGGACATTGCAATAGTTTCGACGATTTTCTTCTGGATATAGATTTTTGTTTGAAGGAGGTTGAAATACGATTCCCAAAAATCCCAGTAATATTATATGGACATAGCATGGGAGGGAATGTAATAGCCAATTATTTGTTGCGCCGAAAGCCAAAAGTAAAGGCTGCCATCATTACCTCGCCCTGGCTGAAGTTAGCTAACGAACCCAATTTCCTGCTACGATTTCTCGCTCAAATTGCTTGTCGAATAGCTCCGGGCATCGAACAAAAAGCCAATATCAAAGCCCACCACCTGACCGATAATCCCGAGGTGGTCGCACAATACATAGCAGATCCACTTATTCACGACAGGATTACCCCGGCAGGCTTCATCAATATTCAGAAGGCGGGGCTATGGGCTATCGAAAATGCCGATAAACTGGCTGTGCCTATTTTATTGATGCAAGAAAATGGCGACCGTATCACCTCATTTTCGGCAAGCGAAGAGTTTGCCGCACGGGCTGGAACGAATTGCCACTTTAAGGCATGGGAAGGTTTGTTCCATGAATTGCATAATGAGCCTTTTCAGGATGAGGTTTTCAAGTACATCATTGAATGGCTGGAATTTCAGTAGGCACTCTTCAGTTCGCAGTGTGTCAGTTCGGAGGTCCAATTATTCAAAAAAGGAATATGAAATCCAATAGGTTTCTTTATTCGGACCAAAGCCAATTTCTCATTAAAACCTGTAAAATAGAAATGTGAAAAATTGATTTAAGATATAAGATCAATCCCGAATAAAAGTCGGGACAGGCTGATTTTTGATTTGCGATTTTGATGAACGAAATGATATTGTTTTATGTGATAAGGATTATAAAGCGGATTTCCAGTTTTCATTCCGCTGCTCTTCGCATTTAAAAGGCTGAAGTTAGCCGACTGAGAACTGCCGACTGCGTTTTGAAGACTGCCAACTGAAGACTGCCAACTGAAGACTACTCCGGCTGATGTTTCCACCGCCTGTGCGACCACAACCAATGTTCGGGCTGTTCCCTGATCATTTCTTCGAGGATTTTCATGTGACTTATGGTGATCTCATTTTCTTCGACTGATATTAGTTCTTCGAACAAAGGAATAATTTCAACTTCGTACCGGCCCCGCTTTATCTTTTTCATTTTGAAATAAACGATTGCGTTGTTCAGTTTTTTTGAAATTTTGTCGGCCCCGAGGAACACCCCCGTTTTCTGGTTCATAAAATCGATCCATAGCTTAATGTCGCGGCGCATGGGCGATTGGTCGGCAATAAAAAAAGTGAGGGTTTGCTGCCCGGCTTTTTTTGCTTCGGAAAGATCACGGTAAATCCTATTCATAGGAGAGACTTCCAGGCCAAATTTCTGACGCATGTTGGTCATAAACCGATCGAAATAAGGATTGCTGAGGGGTTTGTATATGGCAATGGCACGAAATTGTGTCATCCGGCCGATCCCGCTTTGCCATTCCCAATTTCCATAATGGCCCATAATGGCTGTCACACTTTTTCCCTTCTGGTAAAGCCGGTCGAGTACTTCGACGTTTTTGAAGGTGCAGTGCCGTTTCATATCTTTTTCTGATAGATGCACAGTGGCTGCTATCTCAATTATAATATCAGCAAAGTGACGGTAGAATTTTCTTCTGATGATCTTTAATTCTTCTACTGATTTTTCGGGGAACGAGCGTTGTAAATTTTCGAACACCACCTTCTTCCGGTAGCCAATCACATAGTAATTAAGGAAAAAAATAATATCAGAAATTAGATAAAGGATCGGCATGGGCAACAACGTAATCCCCCATACTATAGAATAAACCAAATAAAAAACCACTGCATCCATCAATTATCTCTAATATTGATCGGCAAAAATAACACAAAGTACGAAGGAATAGGAATTAAGAGATGTGTTTTTCTTGGCTGAAAATTGCTCAGGAAACGCCTAATTGTTATATCTCCCTAAGGATTATCCCAAATCTCCCTAATATGCACGCCCCAGTTTTCATCGACCTTAATATCGCTGTCACTTGATATGTTTTCAGAAAAATAAATAGGGTTTGTCGTTCTTGTTGCAATAATCGATTCCCAGTTTTGGGTAAAAATTTCTCCTTTCGCATTGCTATGAAGCAATTGATAATCGTCGCCCACAATGGCAGAATTATAAAACAAGAATTTCCGGTTCGACTGGCTACCTAGTTCGTAGTACTGCCATATTTCGAAGGGGTAAATGTTAGGGGAATGTTTTTCTTCGCGGATCATATTAGGGGCGCCATACTGTAGATACACCCTGCCTCGGTCGGTTTCATACCCTCTCTTGATTTGTGTGCTGTAGCTCCGGTTTATCATGGCCACCTGTCTTTTATATTTCTGCCACTCTTTTTCGGGAAAAACTTTGTTGCGCTTGGTCCAGAAATTCACAAAATACTGCTGCATCTTTTCCACATCGGGCTTTCTAAGTAGGTTCTCGGAAAAGCGTCTTTCGTTTATGTCTGCAATAGGATATAAACATTTAATATATTCCTGTAAAGTATCCGGGTTGGTTATTGGGCTGGCGAATGTATTTATCACGTTAATGGCTGCCAGGTCGTTCATGGCAAAAGCTACCTCGGGGTTGCTGCGCTGAAAGAAAAAACGATTATTTGTAATAAGCTCATTGTCGCGGTTGCGAACTTCTAGGACCAGGTTGTAATTTCCCGATGGTAACTCTTCAATGTTGAATTTGCCGAGGAGCACGGATATTTTGGCAGCTTCCTCCTTTTTGAAGGTGGTAAACTGGTACATCATTTTGCCGGTCTCGTTCGACTCGATAAAATAGCGCAAGAGGTAAGGTGTCTTTGCGCCCATTTCTTTGTTGGCATTATAAATTTCAGCATAAAAAATAATCTCCTTCACATTTTCGGGGTAAAAATTCGATACGTAAGGCACCATGTCATAGCCATTTTTCGACAATATGTTTTCCTTCTCAGTGGGGGTATATTTTTCGAGAAGCTGAATGCCCGAAAGGGTGGTCTTTGTCAGGTCAAACCGCATGTCCAAATCGGCATCCACAACAAATGGTTTTGTGTCGGTGTGGTTGTCCTTTATTTTTAGCTCCAGTTTGTAATTGCCCGCTGCAAGAGGGATGCGTTGCACATCGACAAAATTTGGCTGCACCGGGCTGTCGGCTTGTATTTCGGGCGACAAGAGGTTGAATTTCCGAAAATCGACCAACTCACCGTTTTGTTTAAAAAGCATGGTAACCTGAATCGAAGCCTGCATCATGTCGTTTTTATTCTTTTTGAAGATGGCCGAATTTCCAGTCACCGTGAGATAAGTTTCGAGGTAGGGGCCATCGTCGGGCGAATAAAACCTTACAAAATTAAATTGGGCCTGAAGGTTTTTTTCCTGTGCCTGCGCCACAAAAAAACCTGCCAATAATAAGGTCAACAGTATAATCTTTTTCATGATTGAATATTTTAAGTTCATATTATTCTTTTGATATTTTAAGGGCATACTCTTCGGTACCATATCCGAAATGGAGTTTATTGTTGATGCCTTGTAAAATGGATTCCGGAGTCTTATTATCGAAGCTTGCCGTGATCAAATACCGGTCGGGATTGGCCAGGGCACAAGTGATGTGGACTCCGTATTGATTTTCCAGCTTTTCTACTACCACCGAAAGGGGAGCTTGTTCAAACACCAACATCCCACTTTTCCAGGCCAGATAATTCGGATCTGGAACAGGTATTTTTGCAACTTCATTATTTTCATATCGCGCCAGTTCACCTGGGCTCAGGTCTAATTTAAAACTATTATCATCCAGTTCATCTTCAAAATTATAAAACTGGACCTTGCCCGATTCCACAAACACATCGGTAGTTTCGCTGTTTTGAGAGGTGCGGATATTGAAAGAGGTGCCAACCACTTTTACTTTCAGATCGTCGATACAAACAATAAATGGTCTGCTTTTGTCTGGGGCCACGTTGAACCAGGCTTCGCCTTGCAAGTTAAGCTTCCGGGTAGTTTTTCCAAACGATTTTTCCAGTACTATTTCGCTATTGCTGTTAAGGCAAATCACCGACCCATCAATCAGGGTATCCCATAAAACCTCGTTCGACAAATTCGAGATAATTGTGTTTTTTTCGTTTGAAGTAAAAAGGAACGCGATTCCCAACAGGGTAACAAGAATAGCTGCAGCTCGAAAAATCCATGAAGATAAGAACGTCTTTTTTATTTCTTTAGAATACGAATCAGTCAACTGTAGTTTTTCATTGAGAACCATAAAAGCCTTATCTGTGTCTGTGTTGGGGGCAACGCTTTTTCCCGCATCGGAGTAAGATTGCCGGAGACTATCGAAAAGGGCCTGGTTTTCTGGTCGAACCTTTAGCCATCTTTCTATCTCCTTCTTCTCATCATGGTTTGCCTCCCCATCGAAAATCTTTAGAAGGACAGAATGTATTTTTAGTTCCCGAATATCCATTTGTATGCGTGTGTTTCCCATAAGACAATCGAAAATGGAAATACCCTTAGTGGTTATCAAAATAAAAAACCCGGGCAGTGCCGGGCTTTTCATCAATCGAAATAGTTTATTTTTATCTCATTTATCATTCTATTTAGTCTCTCATGCAACGGACATAATTTCCGCTCGACTTATTGGTAGTTGTGTTTCGCAAAAATTTCTGCGAGGCCACTTCAAGTCCCCAGCTATAGGTATTTGTGGAATTCACCTGAGTGGCTGACCAGAAATAGGTAAATTGTCCCAGTTCAGTGAAACTACCACTGTATGTGCGACGACCTCCCGGTAGCCCGGCAAATCCATAATCGTCGGTACCAGTGCCAGGGCTTACCCAATCGGTGGTCGCTTTAAGGTGTTTTCCTACTTTAAGCCAGTTGCCGTCGGTGAAAGTATAGCCACTGGGATTCCCTCCATTGTCGCCAGCTATAAAAGCACCAAGCGCGTCCCACTCAACATCGCTTGGGACGTGCCAGCCAACCGGACATATTCCCTGTACATTGCTTGGGTCGGTGGCACTACTTGGTGCCCCGTGCATGGCTGTCGCCCAATTGTACATAAACCCATACGTGTCGCCATTGGCAACGGTGTTTTGATAATAGCAATGTCCAGGGTTGGCGCCTAATCCCGCCCATGCTGAAGGGACATCTACCAATGGAATTGCAGTGCCATCAAAAAAGGTGGTAGTTTTCATGTTTTCGGCCATCCAGCACTTCCCATCAATTACCGTGGTGGCGTATTCGTTGCCATCGGGGTCGTACATTATTGCGGGGCAAGCTGCTGTAGGGGTCATTTCAAAAGTATAGGTCTGCGAAGCGGTGAGCGACAGTGTGATTGTGTCAACGTCGTAACCATATTTATAGGCATGAATTTTTAGTGCATCCCCAAGCGAAAACTCAAAGGTGTTGATGGAGTTAGCACTCTTTAGGTTTGTCAAAGCAGCTATGTTTTTTGCTTTTGGGCTACCCTCGTTTAAAACGAGCGGTTGTGAAGCACCTGACTGTTTTTCAAAATTGATAAGTTTAATGCTTGCTGTCAATTTTTGGTTGCTCACCGTGCAATGGTACACGCCTTTTGAATTTAGCGAAAGTTGTAAGGTATAAGTACCTTTGCTCAAACTCTTGCTATCCATCCTTTCGATTTGCCCCAGCGAATTTGACAGGACAATATCATAGTTGCCCAGCTCGGGAACAACTAGTTCGATACGCGAGCTATTAGTGAATGGATTTGGATAGGCACATAATTTAATTTGCTTGTTTTCATCGGCAGTCAACCCATCACCAAGGCCAAGATAATTAAACGTGATGGAAGGGGTTGCGCCATAGATAGTGGTGTCGCTACCCGATGCCAGGTTTTCTATATGCACGCTATCGAGTGGGATAATAATCGCAGAAGTACCGTGCTCAGCTGAAAAATTTAGAGTAAGGTTGTCTTTTTGAGACCATGATGTTTGGAATGCAAAAATTATTAATGCACTGCAAAACATAATTTTATAAACTTTTTTCATAATTATAAATTTTAATATTTTATAAGACTCACATTTATATTATTGAGCATAAAATTAAATAATTTTATGGAGTATCACAGCATTTGGGGAATTGATTTAAAAAAAGGTAAAAAATATCTACTTTTCAATAGACGTTTTTATCCCATGCCACTTCTTTCTTTTTCTCTATTGTCTTACTATTTGTTTATTATATTTGCGCCAAATTTTCAAAGCATTATGAATTTTGTTAAAGAATTGAGCTGGCGTGGAATGATCCACACAATTATGCCAGGCACAGAAGAATTATTACAGAAAGAACTTACAACTGCGTATGTCGGGATTGATCCGACTGCCGACTCACTTCATATTGGCCATCTGGTATCAGTTATGATGCTTAAACATTTTCAGGTTGCAGGTCATAAGCCCATTGTGTTGGTGGGTGGCGCTACTGGGATGATTGGCGACCCATCAGGAAAATCGAAAGAACGCGATTTGCTGGACGAAGAAACGTTGAGGCACAATCAATCCTGTATTCAGAAACAGTTAGCCAAATTCATGGATTTTGAATCGGGTTTGCACACTGCTGCCGAGATGGTGAACAATTACGACTGGATGAAAGATTTTTCATTTATCGACTTTATCCGCGATATTGGCAAGCACATTACCGTAAATTACATGATGGCCAAAGATTCGGTAAAAAAGCGGTTGGGCGACGAATCGACCGAAGGGATGTCATTTACCGAATTTACATACCAGCTAGTCCAGGGCACCGATTTTCTGACCCTCTATAAAACAAAAGGCTGCAAACTGCAAATGGGTGGATCGGACCAGTGGGGGAACATTACCACGGGTACCGAATTGATCCGCCGCAAAGAACAGGGCGAAGCCTTTGCCATTACCTGTCCGTTGATAACCAAATCGGATGGCGTAAAATTCGGAAAAACGGAAGAAGGCAATGTTTGGCTCGACCCGGAGCGAACTTCACCCTATAAATTTTACCAGTTTTGGTTGAATGTGTCCGACGAGGATGCCGAACGCTACATTAAAATTTTCACCCTTCTTACGAAAAATGAAATTGATATGCTGATAGAAGAACATAGCCAGGCCAAACACGATCGTTTGCTACAGAAAAGGCTTGCCCGCGAAGTTACAATTATGGTACATACCGAGGAAGCCCTTGCAATGGCCGAAGAAGCCTCCCAGATATTGTTTGGGAAAGGCACCGCCGATACCCTGTCGAAACTCGATGAAGCAACTTTCCTTTCAGTGTTCGAGGGGGTTCCCTTAAAAACTGTCCCGAAATCTGAACTGGACAATGGAATTGGCATCCTTGAATTGTTGTCGGACAAAACCGGATTTTTTGAATCGAAAAGTGAGTTACGCCGCCTGATAAAAGGCAATGGCATCAGCATAAACAAAAATAAACAAAACAATGCCGAAACGAATGTGGACAGCACGCAACTAATCAACGGGAAATACCTTCTCGTTCAGAAAGGAAAAAAAGATTATTATATTATTAAAGCAGAATAAGGTTTACTGCCGGAAAGATCACGATAAATTTTCGTGCCACCCGGTTTTTAATAGAACAGGAATTATGAGTAAAACAACGGACTCAACGTTTTCGTTTGAATCGCCCGATCTGATCGATTTTTTCATCAGGCATTTCAAACCACTAGCCATTATCACTACCATTGGAGCAATTGTGTCTATTATTGTGGCTTTTAGCATCACCCCACGGTTTAAATCGACCGTAGTATTTTTCCCGGCCTCATCGAGTTCCATTTCGAACGACCTTCTTTCTCTATATCTGGGGAGCAAGGACATCCTTCGTTTTGGCGACGAGGAGGATGTGGAACAGATGATCCAGGTTTTGTATTCGGAAGACATACGTAATAGGGTAGTAGATAAGTTCAACCTGATAAAACATTACGAAATCGACACGCTGACCCCTTACCCAAAAACCCAGTTGGTGAGAATATGGGAAGACCAGATTTCCTTCCGGCGTACCGAATATATGTCGATAGAAATTGAGGTGTTCGATAAAGATCCCAAAATAGCAGCCGATATTGCCAATACCATTGCCGACCTGGTAGATACAGCAATGACCAATATCAAAAAGGGGAAGGCACTTTTAGCACTCAAACTAGTGGAGGGAGAGTATTTTACCTTGCGCGACGAAATCTCTGTGGTACAGGATTCGTTGAAGAAAATCCGCTTATTGGGGATCAACAACTACGAAACACAATCGGAAGTATTCTACGATGCGTATGCCCAGGGTATTATCAAAGGACAAACAACCCACATGAAAGAGCTTGAGGATAAGTTGCAAATATTATCGGAATATGGGGGTGCCTATACCAATTTGCGAAACCAGCTGATTTATGAAACCGAACGCTTGAGCAACCTCAAAGCCAAATATGTGGAAGCAAAGGTCGATTACGAGCAAACCCTTCCTCATAAATTTGTGGTCAACCGTGCGATAGAATCTGAAAAGAAAACAAAGCCCGTGCGTTGGTTGATTGTATCGTTGTCGACCTTAGGAACATTTGTTTTCGCTTTTATTTTCCTGATTATGCTAGAAGGCTTGGCGCAGCGATTAAAAAGTATTAAAATAGCATCAAATAAGTAAGCAACTTGTTAGGGATCAAGGATACAAATTCGATAATTGGAGGAAAGGAAAGCCTAAGAAAGCTTTATAAGTACTCCATCTTATATATTTTGGCGAATGCCATATTTATGTATTACGAATTGTATTACATGGCATTGTTACCAGTGGCCTTTGCCGTTATTGCTTATACTTTGATTTCCTTGGATAGGGTCTTGCTTCTTATCGTATTTTTCGTGCCCCTTTCGATACCCTTGCGCGAGATTGTACCCAACCTGGAAGTCGACTTTTATTTGCCTACCGAGCCTCTCTTGTTCGGGATATTGTTGCTGTTCATTTTAAAAGTATTGACAGAGAAGAATTTTGATAGAAGAATTGCCTACCATCCTGTTTCACTGGCCGTTTACTTTAGTCTGATGTGGATATTTATTACATCCATAAGCAGTACAATGCCTCTTGTTTCCTTTAAATTTTTGTTAGCTCGCTTATGGTTTGTCGCAGCTTTTTATTTTCTGGCCACGCAATTGTTCCGGCGTTCCCAGCATATAAAGAATTATATATGGATGTACGTTCTGCCATTTATCTTTGTAATTGGCTATTCATTTAACCGCCATATCCTCGAAGGTCTATTTGATGAAAATGCAGCCCATTATGTGATGAGCCCCTTTTACAACGACCACACCTCGTATGCCGCAATGCTCGCCATGTTTGTGCCGGTGTTGATTGGTATGGTTACTAAATCAGAATATAAGCAAACCCAAAAATTTCTGATTTGGGTTGTATTGGCTATCTTTATAACCGCACTGGGATTTTCATACACAAGGGCTGCATGGCTTAGTCTGGTAGGCGCACTTGGGGTTTGGGTGCTTATCCGCTTAAAAATTAAATTCAGGTACATCGCTATGCTTGCTTCAGCACTTGTAATTATTTTCCTGAGCTTCCAAACCGATATCATGATTGAGCTTAACAGGAACAAGCAAGATTCCTCACGAGATATCGAAAAGCATATCAAGTCGATGGCCAATATCCGCACCGATGCTTCCAACCTCGAACGGTTGAACCGATGGAATTGTGCCATTCGGATGTTTGAAGAAAAGCCGATTCTGGGTTGGGGACCTGGCACTTACATGTTTCAATATGCAGGTTTTCAGTTTTCGTACGAAAAAACCATCATCAGTACCAACGCAGGCGATATGGGCAACGCCCACAGCGAATACATCGGGCCATTGGCCGAGTCGGGTGTGCTCGGCTCGTTAAGTTTTATACTGATATTAATAACAAGTGTTATTACTGGTTTAAGAGCCTACAGAAATGCCCAGGAGAAAGAGATTAAAATGCTAGCCTTGAGTTGCACCTTGGGGCTTATTACCTATTTCCTCCACGGCTTCCTAAACAACTTCCTCGATACCGACAAGGCTTCTGCACCTTTCTGGGGTTTTATTGCCATATTGGTTGCCATCGATGTGTACCATTCTAAAAAAGAAGTCGGCAGTTCTCTGTCTTCGGTCGGCAGCCCTCAGACCCCAGCAGAAAGTACTCAGTAGGTTTACCCTACGAAGCTTTAGCTTAGTGGGGCACTAATCATTTATCAATTTTCAACCAAAACGAACCACCGTGCCGTTCAACGCCTTCCAGATTTGGATGGCCCCATATCGGTTCTATTACCTTGCTCAGCTCTTTATCTTCATAGATAAAATAATTGGGCAACAAGGGAGCATATTTTTCGGGGTTGGCAAGGAGGAACATGCCAAGCCCATATTGTTCAGAATAAAACCTGTCGCACATAAATTGGGGGTAATCGTAAGGCAGGTATATGTCGTGGATATGAACTACTACACCTTTTTTTAAATATGGAAGCACCTCGAAAAAAAATACCAGGGAATCGGAATTGGGCAAAATCCGGTGCGAATTGTCGATAAACAATATATCATTCTCCTCTAGGTCGAAAAGGAAATCAAAATTGATATCCTCGAATGGCTGCCTGATAACCTCGTCGGCCAAGGTGTCGATTTCGGCTCTGGGCTGTGGATCAATCGAAATTATCTTGGTTTGAAGATCATTGTCCTTTTTTGCTTTGAAAGCAACTTTGGTAGAAAACCCCGATCCAACTTCAACATATTTCTTAGGGTGTAAATCAGCCAACAGGGTGTAAATCCCAATAATATCCAAGCCTGGCAAAAAATCATTGTTCCATACCGGTTTACTAGGGTCAGGTTCGCTCCCGTTTTTCTTTATCGCCTGGATGTTTGAAGAATAGGTCAATGCCTTTTTCAAAATTTGAGCATATTCCTCCCTGTTCTTATCGATAATTCGGTACAACAACTTGTGTGGCGGAAGCCCGTGTCCATATCTTGGTTTAAAATTTACTTTGTAGTCGAGAAAAAGGTTTTGGTGCTTTGGCGAAAGAAACCTGTATAAATCTTTGATGTGCATGATTTTTAGAATTAAGTGTCTGGGTTTAATGGGGCCAAAAATAGAAATTACTTTTGAATCAAAATTTTCTGTTGATACATTTTCTCGGGTGGTATGTAGAAAGTCATTATTAGTTGATTCTTATCCTAAAACAAAAAAAAATGCGCCCAGGCAGTGCTTAATAGTATGATTATTATCAGAAAGTGTTATTTAACACATTTTGCTTCTAGTTAAACCATTGTTTGGCAGAAAGATAATTCGAGTGTTAAAAGTTTAAATTTTTGCTTATTTACATTTAGGATTATTTAAAAGATATACATTTGTCGCACAAAAACAATCATTGTTATTAATTTAATTTGTAAGTAGATGGAAGCAAAAGTTAAAGAATTCATGGATAAGGTAATCGCCAAAAATTTAGGTGAAGATGAATTTATCCAGGCAGTTCAGGAAGTTGTTGAAAAACTTATTCCGTTTGTTGAAGAAAACCCAAAATACAAAAGTGCCAAGATTCTTGAGAAAATGGTGGAACCAGAAAGAACAATTATGTTCCGTGTTCCCTGGGTCGACGACAAAGGCGAAGTTCAAATTAACCGGGGTTATCGAGTTGAATTTAATTCTGCAATTGGACCTTACAAAGGGGGTCTTCGTTTTCACCCCAGTGTTACTTTAAGTGCATTAAAATTCCTTGGTTTCGAACAGGTGTTGAAAAACAGCCTCACAACATTGCCTATGGGCGGTGGCAAAGGCGGTTCCGATTTTAATCCAAAGGGAAAATCGGAAAACGAGATCATGCGTTTTTGCCAAAGCTTTATGACTGAACTCTCACGCCACATTGGCCCAAACACAGATGTACCTGCTGGCGACATAGGTGTAGGTGGTCGCGAAATTGGTTTCCTGTTTGGACAGTACAAGCGTCTACGTAACGAATTTACCGGTGTATTGACAGGAAAGGGTATGGAATGGGGTGGATCGAAACTTCGTCCGGAAGCTACCGGTTTTGGTGCCGTTTATTTTGTGGTCGAAATGCTCAAGACCAAAGGAATGGACATTAAAGGAAAAACGGTTGCTTTATCTGGTTTTGGTAATGTTACCTGGGGTGCTGCCCTTAAATTAGAAGAACTCGGAGCAAAAGTGATTACAATCTCTGGCCCCGACGGTTATATTTATGATGCAGAAGGTATTACAGGCGAAAAAATTGAATACCTTCTCGAACTTCGTGCTTCGAACAACGATGTAGTTGAGCCTTATGCCGAAGAGTTTGATGCCAAATTTTTCCCCGGTAAACGTCCATGGGAACAAAAAGTTGATATTGCAATCCCATGTGCTATCCAGAATGAATTGAATGGTGCCGAAGCTAAAGTATTGATCGCAAATGGTGTGCAGGTTATAGCTGAAGCCTCGAATATGGGGACAACCGCTGATGTGGCACCTATGTGCTTTGAAGCCAATGTGATGTTTGGCCCCGGGAAAGCTGTAAATGCTGGTGGTGTTGCTGTTTCAGGTCTCGAAATGAGCCAAAACTCAATGCGTTTCAATTGGACAGCAGAAGAAGTTGACGAAAAACTTAAGCGCATCATGACCGATATCCATAATACCTGCGTAAAGTTTGGAACCGAACCTGATGGAAGGATCGACTTTGTAAAAGGTGCAAATATTGGTGGATTTGTAAAAGTAGCCGATGCTATGTTGGCTCAAGGTCACGTGTAGGGAATTCTAAATGTTGAATCTTAAATAGGTTCGATTTTAAAAATTCAACCAAATAGATATATAAAGCTCTCTGGGAACAGGGGGCTTTTTTTGAATTATAATATCTCGTTAATCTTCTGACATAGGACAAAGTCCTTGTCCGATATTCGATTCTGTGAGTGAGTATAGGTAGAAATCTTCACTTTATTGTATGAATGAATCAAAATATCGGGATGATGGTTCATCTCATCGGCAACTGCGGCCACTTTGTTCACAAAGATCAGGCAAGACTTGAAATCGCTTAGGCTAAATTCCCTGGTGAGTTTATTGTCTGTTTCTTCCCAGTATTTCATATTGTTCCTTGTAAATTATACAACATTAGTTTTCCATGAAGGAAACAAACTAAACTGCAATTTGTTCCTGTCTAATATTGGGGAACGGAAATAAAGAAATCGATATCCAAGTCGTGAATCGGAGAAATATGATAATAGGTGGAGGTATCTTTATTGGACCTTTCTTGTTCTTCCAATACGTTTTTGAAATGCGCATGGCCTAACAAGGAGGTCTCATAAGCTTCCCGGCTCCGGTTGGCAGAAGAGTGATGCATCAACTCAGTGGTTTCAAAATTGATAGATTTCATAAGCAATTAGTTTGGTTTTGTCAATTCATCGTTTTTTTCACGATAAAAATAGTTCAAAACGGACAAACCCGATTGCTTCCTATTTTAAATTAAGATTAAGTAATCTTGAAGAGAAAACATTGCCCATTTTGAATAAACCGGAAAACTTGAAAAACTCAAAATTGAACTTAAAATACTCAAATCCAAAATTTTTACCCTGCAAAGAATTAGCCTGAATTATATACAAGTCCATCTATTAGCAATCGGAACTATTTTGAAAGTTTCCCAGAAGAAGACATCTCGTTTCCCTTAAAAAGTGGCACTTAACTGAATTGTGAAGCTTCTTTTATTTTGAGGTATCGACGGTGAAGCGTGTTCAAAACCACCAGGAATGCTATACTCGGCATCAAACAGGTTTCTGATTTTACCGGATACCCTGAAATATTTCAGGAAGGTCTTGCTCGACACATTAATATTGGTCAAAAACAGGGGGTCCGTTTCAGTGTCGTAAACAGTATTCCTACCCGATTCATAAAATACTTCAGGCGAAACAATAAGCACACCTGCAATTGTTTGGGACCAACCTGCTTTCAGGATGAAAAAAGGAGAATTGCTAAGTTCTTTATCATACTCTTTATTCAATGAATCGGTTGCCAGTTCGGTTGATTCCTGGATGCCGCAATTGATATATCCTGAACTATTTTTGGTGGCTTTAAATCGGAGCTCCATTTCAATACCTTTTCCAGTTACTTCCCCTTTGTTCTGATAAAATACCAGTGAATCAACAGGATCAATTTCCTGATTGATCAAATTATCCATTTTGTAATGATACAAGCTCAACGATCCCAACACTTTATGGCCCAGTTGCTGTTCAAAAACTATTTCTTTGGTGTTGATTCTCTCTGATTTTATATTAGGATTTCTTTTAAGGTAGTTTTCTTCCACAAAATACTTTTCAGCAATGTTGGGCGATCTGTAAGCTTCTCCGTACAGTAATTTTATAGTTGACCTGTCTTTTATCTTATAAATAAGGCCTAACCTGGGAGTAATAGCAGAACCGGTATAAGAGTAGGCATCGTATCGAAGCCCGGCGGAAAGATTTATCTTTGAAGTAAGTTTTAATTCATCATTGAGATAGCACGAAAATATGGAGTACTTGAAATTATCGTCGAAGTTATAATTACCAAACTCGTCCCAATATTTGTAGTTGGCCATAAAACTACCTTTGTATTGAAGGCCTGCAACCATTTTATTCTTTTGGAGCGATAAAAAATACTGTGCTTCAGCCCCTACCCATTTACCATCCGAGTTATCAAGATACAAAGTATCATTGGTGGGATATTCTCCGTAGTAATGATAACCATCGTAAAATGACCTTAATTTAAGATCACTTTTATCGGTCAACTTTTTATTGTAGGCTATTTCGGCAAACAGCCTTTCATCCCTCGACCATGTTTTATTATCGAGGTCTGTTTCCCATGCACCGGTAGGTATTCCTTTGTCGCGGCGGGTAAACGAAGAAATAAAGGTTAAATCCTTATATTTTAATGTTGAAAAGATACCCCCTAATTTATCCCAGTCATTTCCTTCCGATATCCCATTATTGGTTTCAGGGGCATCAAGTTCCTCAAAGTAAAAATCGATGCCATCATTCTGGCTTAGAAGCCCGCTAACAGAAAAATCAAGTCCATTCTGAAATTTTGATCCGTAAGTTGCAGCAACTTCCTTCTTATTATAGCTTCCGAAGGTTGCAGCAACATCAACACCGTCGATCTCTCCACCATCTTTCGTTATTATATTGATTACGTTTAGCATTGCCCCTGTTCCATAAAGACAGGATCCCGGCCCACGAACAATCTCGATTTGCTTTATATAATCCATGTTGAGCGCTAACTCAGAACCGAGTAACGCAGATCCATACACATTTTCATTTAGCTCATGACCATTCAAAAGCAATAAAATACGGTTGTTATAGTCCGACGGTCTGCTAAATCCACGATTTCCAATGTATGTGTAATTTCTATCGTTCGTAATATAAAATCCTTTAAGACTGTTGAGGATCTCATCCAAAGAAGAATACCCGTAGTTTCTGATGTCTTCAGCAGTAATGATGGATATGGATGAAGCCGCTTCGGAGGTGGTTTGCACATATTTAGCAGCGGTAATTACCTGTTTGTTCATGAGCTCTTCCAGCGACATCTCAAAGAGAGCATCCATATCAAGACTGTCGGCCTGACCCCAAACAACAGAAATAGAAAACACAATAATAATCGATCCTAAAATTTTTCTCATCATTCTAATATTTTAAAAAATTCAATTCCCTTACGCAACAAGAGATATAAAAGTTCTATTTCTGATCAAAGTAATCTGGATTTAAACTTAGAGAATATTCTTCACCAGCAATCGAGGTTCCAGCATTTCATGGATGGCATATTTAAGACCTTCCCTGCCAAAACCAGAGTTTTTAATCCCTCCATAAGGCATGTGATCGACCCGGAAAGTGGGCACATCGTTGATTATCACACCGCCCACTTCTAGCTTTTGGAACGCATAGTTCATTTCGCTGAGGGTATCTGTAAAAACACCTGCCTGCAGTCCATACTCCGAATCGTTGATGTAGGCCACGGCTTCGTGGAAATCGTTGTATTTTTCGAGGGTCACCACAGGGCCAAAGACTTCCAGCGAGCACACTTTCATTTCCAGCCGGGTGCAGGTCAACAGGGTTGGTTCGAAATAGCTGCCGCTGCGTTTGCCACCAGCCAGTATTTTTGCCCCATCGGCCACTGCTTCATTCACCCATTCTTCCACCCTGATGGCATTTTCTTCATCAATCATGGCCGAAATATCAGTATTGGCATCTTCTGGTTTACCTACTTTAAGTAGATTTAATTTTTCGATGAATTTTTCCGCAAAGGGATCGAAAATGGACTCGTGCACCAATATCCTTTGCACATGGATACACACCTGCCCCGAATAGGCATAGCCACCCACCACTGTTTTCGCAACAGCCAAATCAAGATTGGCCGACCCGGAAACAATCACTCCAGCATTACCACCCAGTTCTAGCACTACTTTCTTTTTGCCGGCATCGCGTTTGATTTTCCAGCCCACAGACGGGGAACCGGTAAACGAAATCATGCTGAACCGTGGGTCGGTAATCAATTGGTTGCCTGCCACACGGTCCATCGGCAAAATAGAAACTGCACCTTTAGGCAAGGCAGTTTTGTCGATTATTTTAGCCAGTTCTAAAACCGAAAGTGGTGTGGAGCGGGATGGTTTCAGGATTATAGGATTTCCGGCAGCAATGGCAGGTGCGATTTTATGCACAGCCAGATTGAGCGGGAAATTAAAAGGGGCAATCCCGGCCACCAGCCCAATGGGGAAATATTTCACGTAGCCTTCTTTTCCGGCACCGGCAGGGGTCCAGTCAATCGACAACACTTCGCCGGGCAATCGCTTCGCTTCTTCGGCTGCGACTAAAAAAGTTTGGCTGGCACGCATAATTTCTCCCAGTGCATATTTCAAAGGTTTGGCAGCTTCTTTGGCTAAAACAGCAGCCAGACGGTCTTTGTCCTTTTCAATTCCATGGGCAATCTCCATCAGGATTTCGTATTTTTTGTACGAAGGAAGATTTGCCATTTCATCTTTTATGCTTTCGGCTTTGCTTATTGAAGTTTCCAGTTCCTCTTTTCCAGCTAAATAAGTTGTGGCCACCAACTCGCCGGTATGAGGGTTCTTCACTTGTATTTCTTCGGATGTTTGAACAAAGCGCCCACCCACATAAATATCGTAATTCATATTATTTTGATTTGAGTGATGAGCAAAATTACTTAAAATTGGCAATAAACAAATGACCGGATAATTATTAGTCACCCGGTCATTTGTAAATCTGCAAACGCTGACAGAGCAAGTCCCGATCATTTCGGGATCCTGCGGACGCTGTCAGGTTTTCGGATGCTGCCAGGTTTGCTACCGTATCACCACAAATTTCTCCACCCAAACTTCATCTTTGCCGATTGCTCTTAGCAAGTAATGGACAGGTGGCAGTGCCGACACATCGAGGGTGGCGCTTTTGGCATTTATTTTTTCTTTATGCACCAACACTCCCGACAAATTATATATTTCGATGTTATCTATCGGGATGCCTGTGTTTACTGTCAGTAAACCATTCGCCGGGTTTGGATAAAGCTCCTTGCCATTTTGAAATAAATTTTCTGAAAGGCCGAGAATTTCAAAATTAAGAGTATCAATATCGCAGTCGTACAGTGTGTCTAAGTCAGGGTATTGGTAACCACATGTAATTATATTTGTATGTATTATCAGTTCATAAGATGAAACAGATAATGGATTACTAAAAAATGTGTCAACACTTACGCATCCAAGTTGAGGCCATGCAGCGCATATATTATAATAAAACTGAACTATTACCTGGTTTTGGGATACATCAATACTATATATTTCAATTTGTGGACATGCCCCCCCAGAACCAAATGAGAATCCGGAAATTTGTACAATTCTAATTTTATTGTCAAACACATCAACGATCTGGTCGCTGTAACCCAAATCGCAGTTTTGTGCAGGTACAACTGAAACATTAAAAAGCAGAAACACGAAAAGCATTAAATTTTTCATTTTGAGTTGATTTTAACGTTAATATTAAGCAGAGAGTAAAATCCCTCTGCCTGTGAAATTTTGTTACGGGCATAAGTCGGGGCGCGACTTTTAGTCGCACTCCGACTGGACAGACTGAAATTTCCCCTAATCCTGCCGGCATAGTGTCGGTGTGGCTCCAAGCCACGCCGACACTCGTGTACAGACCTTGAGATATGTGAGAAATTAGTATTCATGTTATTCTCCTCTGCTACTGGAATTTCCCGGATTTGTGTATCAATCGTATCCGTATTGCTTTTCCATCTCTATAGTACAACACCTCACTGTATTGTTGTACTATGTTCACAAGTGTCTCCGGTTCCCCATTTTATACCGGAGTGGCTGGCTCCAACAAAAAATCCCCTTAAATTTGTCGGCCGCGCTAAATATATGTAAAAAGCAAATCATAAAGGTAGATTCAATATTAAGCTTTTGAAATTTAGTTTTTTTCTATATAAGGATGTTGAGACAAGTGATTTTTTGTATGCTGAAACATCTTCAGGCTTAATTATACTTTTGGCTTAGCCTAAAACCTTTACTTTTCCTTTCCGTACAAATCGACTGTATTTGTTAAACAAACTGTTTTAACAATACGTAAAGTTGTTTATTTTGCAGTAATTCCGAGAGGAAAAAAGGATTAGGGTATCCAGGTTTCGAACGGGAAATAGTACTGCTTTGATGTGAAAAGAAATTAATACGGAATAAGGTTTTTAGTATGAAAAAAATAAGTATTTCAGTTTTATTGTTGTGTTTGGCCTTGACTGCTGCCTATAGTCAGAAAGAAAAATTTGAGGCGATTTACATTTACAATTTCACCAAAAAGATTGAATGGCCCAAAGAGGTCAGTTCGGGCGATTTTGTTATTGGAGTATTAGGAAAATCAGATATTATTGCTGAACTCGAAAATGTGGCCTCAGCAAAAAAAGTAGGTACACGTACTATTGTGGTCAAAGTTTTCTCCGATGTTTCTAAAATTGAAAACTGCCAAATTTTATTCATTGCGTCAAATGAAAGCGACCAGCTTGATAAAGCAAAAGCAGTGCTTGCCGACAAACCAACACTATTTATAACAGACAAAAAGGGTATGGCAAAATCTGGGTCGGGAATAAATTTCCTTGAGAAAGATGGGAAATTAAAATTTGAATTGAACAAGGACAATATAACAAAACAGGGACTTAAAATAAGTGCCGATCTCGAAAAGCTTGCAATAATAGTGTAAGAATAAGGTTTTTTGTCGGATTAAAAGATGCGTTTATGAAATTTAAAAATACCATATCAACTAAGCTGCTTTTTGGATTTGGAATTGTTGTACTCGGTGTAATTATTAGTAGTGGCCTGACATATCGCACACTTGAAAAAAACAGAAAGATCAGCGATGATATCAACAAGGTTTATTCACCCTCTGCCAATATTCTTGGGGAACTCTTTTCCGAAATTTCAAATTCATTGATGCTCGCGAAGAATTGGGTGCATGTAGAAAATGCTTTCGATCTCGACAAGGATCGATTTCGTAGCTTATACTCAACGAGGATACCTTCACTTTTTTCGAAAATTGATACACTCTCACTTTTTTGGGATACCCTTTCTCAAGGTGAATATAAATCTATCCAAATTTCTATTACCGATACTTTAAAAGAAAGGCATTTAGCCTTGATGGATGACTTAAGTGAGATGGACAATTATCGCGATCCAATGATCATGATGATGATTGAACCGGAATTAGAGAGCGGTGGCGAAATCTATTCTATTACTCAGAATATCACCAAACAATTGCAGGCACTCGTCAACAAGCAAAACGAAAAAGTAAAAGCCAGTCTCACTAAAATGGAAAGCTCCTTTGATGGCTTCAAGACATTGATTCTATTAATGGGCTTTATCCTTCTGGGCGTGGCCGTGGCAACGGGCTTTCTTACCACGCGCGCCTTAGTTGTCCCTATAAACAATTTAAAAGCCATTATCCAGAAGATGAGCCTTGGTGTTTTGCCCGAAGAAGAACTTCAAGGCGGCAACGATGAAACAGGAGAAATGACACTTGCCCTGAACCAGTTGATCAACGGGCTGAAAGAATCGTCGGAGTTTGCCCACGAAATCGGAAAGGGAAACTTCGAAAACGACTATAAACCATTGAGCGAACACGACACAATGGGTATATCGTTGGAAAGGATGGCCGACTCACTGAAAGAGGCCACCCGCGAAACGAATCAACAGAATTGGATCAAGACCGGTGTGAACGAATTGAACAACCGTATGCGGGGCGATTTGGATATTACCACCATTTCGCGCAATATTATCACCTTTATTTCAAAATATATCGATGCCCAGATTGGTGCTATCTACCTAACCGACAAAGAAGAAAAATACCTGAGCCTGACTGCCAGCTATGCTTTTTCTAAAAGAAAAGGCATTACAAATAAAATTGAATTTGGCGAGGGCCTTGTGGGACAGGCAGCTTTCGAGCGCGAAATGATTTCGATTTCGCAGGTGCCCGACGATTACATACGAATAAACTCAGGTCTGGGCGATACCATTCCTCGAAGTATTGTTGTTTTCCCTATTATTTTTGAAAGTAAAGTAATTGGTGTAATTGAGTTGGGTTCAATTGAAGAATTCGATGACCTGAAAGTCGAGTTTTTAAGCATGGTGATGGAAACCCTTGCCATAAGCCTGAATTCGTCCTCGGCAAGATCCGAAGTTCAATTATTGCTCGAAAAAACCCAGGAACAGGCCAATGCCCTCCAGCACCAACAAGAAGAACTAAAGCAAACCAACGAAGAATTACAGGTGCAGCAGGAAGAGCTTAGAGTAGCCAACGAAGAACTGGAAGAACAGACCATAGCTCTGAAACGTAGCGAGCAGCATCTGCAGCAACAGCAAGAAGAGCTCAGGGTGACCAACGAAGAACTGGAAGAAAAAACAGTTACCCTTGAAAAACAGAAACAACGGATTACCGAAAAAAATATAGAACTGGAAATTGCACGTAGCGATATTGAATTAAAGGCCAAAGAACTGGAAACAACAAGCCGCTATAAATCCGAGTTTCTCGCCAACATGTCACACGAATTGCGCACCCCGCTCAACAGTCTTTTGATCTTATCGCAAAACCTGACCACGAACAAACTTAAAAATTTAACGCCCGAACAAGTCGAATCATCAAAGATCATTTATAAAAGTGGTATCGACCTTCTCACACTGATCAACGAGATATTAGATCTGTCGAAAATCGAATCGGGCCGGATGACAATCAACCTGGAGGACATTGACCTTGAAATCATGGGCAGTTCCATTCGGCAGTATTTTAGCCATGTTATGGAAGAAAAAGGATTGAATCTTGAAATCCATTTCGATGATAACCTTCCGAAAACAATTGTAAGCGACAGGCAGCGGATCGATCAAATCATCAAAAACCTGATGTCGAATGCTATAAAATTTACCGAAAAGGGTAGCGTGGGAGTAAAAATATTCCGGCCCGACGAAGGGACAGACCTCAGCCGAAGTGGCTTGACACCAGAAAATTCTATCGGGATCAGGGTAAGAGATACGGGGATCGGTATCCCCGAAGACAAACAATTGGCAATTTGGGAGGCCTTTCAGCAAGCCGATGGAAGCACCTCTCGCAAATTTGGTGGCACCGGACTGGGCTTATCCATTTCGCGTTCGCTGGCCAAACTTTTACAAGGCGAAATAAAATTGGTCAGCCAGGTCGATAAGGGTTCTGAATTCACCCTGTATCTCCCCCTTGAAATAACAGAGAAAAAAGAGCAGGGGATGGATTCAAGGATCAGCAAAGCAGCCACCCCAAAATCGAATGGATCACAGCCACTGAAAGAAAAGGCAAAACGTACCGAAATGGTGGTAGAGCCTTATGCCATGCCCGCTGAAATGCCCGCTGTTGAAGACGATAGGGACAAGATTTCTCCCAGTCAAAAAAGCATCCTTGTAGTGGAAGACGACCCCGAGTTTGCAAAAATCCTGTATCAGCTTTGCCACGAAAAAGGATTTCAGTCGTTTGTTTCCCATTCGGGGGAAGAGGGGCTTGAACTGGCCGAAAAGTATCTGCCAAATGCCATTTTGCTGGATATCAATTTACCCGGGATCGATGGGCTTACGGTACTTGATATGTTGAAGGACAATTCGGATACCAGACATATCCCCGTCCACATGATATCTTCGCACGAGGTTACCATCGACGCCTTTAAAAAAGGGGCAATCGGTTATCTCACAAAGCCTGTAAAACGCGAAGAATTGGTAATAGCTTTCGAGAAACTAGAAGAGTTTATCGATCGGAAAATGAAAGACCTGCTGATTATCGAAGACGACGAAAACCTCCGCAAGAGCATAAAAATGATTATAGGCGACGTGGATGTAAAAACCACCGATGTGGGAACCGGGAAAAAAGCCATCGAAGCTATCCGTGCCAAGGAATTCGATTGTATGGTACTCGACCTTGGGCTGCCCGATATGAGCGGATTTGAGCTGCTCAAAAAACTGGGCAAGGAAAAGGACATAAAAATCCCCCCTGTGATTATTTACACAGGGAAGGAACTTACCAGAGAGGAGAACAACGAGTTGCAGCAATTCACCCATTCCATAATTATTAAAGGGGTGAAATCGGAAGAACGCTTATTGGACGAAACAGCTTTGTTCCTGCACCGGGTTGTGAGCGAAATGCCAGAAGATCAGAAAAAAATGATCACCAACCTGCACGATAAGGAAAAATTGTTCGAAAAAAAGAATATCCTGGTGGTGGACGATGACATGAGAAACCTCTTTGCCCTTACCCAAATACTCGAGGATAAAGGCATGAATGTGATAAAAGCCGAAGACGGCAAAAAAGCTGTGGATGCATTGCAGAATGGACATAGTGTCGATTTGGTGCTAATGGACATTATGATGCCCGTGATGGATGGCTACGAGGCTATGCAGACTATTCGAAAGGATGCAAAATACAGCAGGTTGCCTATTATAGCACTTACAGCAAAGGCAATGAAGGAAGATCGTGAAAAGTGCATTGCCGCCGGAGCCAGCGATTATCTCACAAAACCGGTAAACGTCGATAAGCTGTTATCTTTGATGCGGGTGTGGCTTTATAAATGATTATTGATTATTGATTAATGTTGGAGCGAAGCGTAGATCCCGAGAGGAACGGTGTGTCCCGGCCATCCAGGGATTCGGGATTGTATTTAAATGTTGACTGAGATTGAAATTGGATACAAAGTAGAGACGCAATTCATTGCGTCTGGGCATGGTAAACAGGAAAAAAAAATGAAAGAACAAAGGAATGAAAGAATGAAAGAACGAATTCAAAACTCTGAACAATTTATCTCAAAACTGTTCAACTTTCCAACTCTCATCGATTCAACCCAAAACACGAAACCCAAAACCCGAAACTCGCAAGAGAAATGAAAGAAAAACCGAAAATATTGATTGTTGACGACAGGGTCGAAAACCTGGTTGCCCTGGAAACTTTGCTGTCCGATTTCGACATCGAACTGGTAAGGGCTTTGTCGGGGGCCGAGGCCTTAGCCAAAACTTTCAACAATCAGTTTGCCCTGGCCATTATGGATGTGCAGATGCCCGAAATGGATGGCTACGAAACGGTCACCCTAATGCGGCAGGCCAAAAGCACATCGAATCTCCCTGTTATTTTTGTTTCTGCCATTTACAAAGAAGACTTCCATGTGATAAAAGGGATTGAAACAGGGGCGGTCGACTTTATTGTAAAACCTATAATTTCGGAAGTCCTGCGTGGCAAGGTCAAAGTGTTCCTCGAATTGTATAATTACCAGACCTCGCTCGAATTTTTGGTACGACAGCGGACAGAACAACTTCAAAAAGAGATATCCAAACATAAAGACACAAGCCAGAAGCTTAAAATCGAAAAGGAGAAAGCCGAAGCTGCCACCCATTCAAAATCGTTGTTCCTGGCCAGTATGTCGCATGAAATCCGCACACCGATGAACGGTATTATTGGCATGGCCGATATTTTGAAACAAACCCCCCTGAACGAGGATCAACGGGAATTCCTGAATATCATCAATATTTCGGGCAACAATTTGATGACCATCATCAACGACATACTTGATTTCTCGAAAATCGAATCGGGGCAGGTAATGCTCGAGCATATCGACTTCAATATGTACGATGAAGTAAACGATATTATGAAACTGTTGAGGCTGAAAGCATCCGAAAAAGGTTTAAAGCTTACCTCTCATATCCATCCATCGGTGCCCGAAATGGTGATTGGCGATCCTACCCGTATCAAACAAGTCCTAATCAACCTTTTGAACAATGCGATAAAGTTCACCGACAAAGGATATGTGAAGCTGGAAATTTCGGTTTCTGAAAAAGAAAATGACCGGATTACCATCATCTTCAAAATTATAGATACCGGGATTGGAATAAGTGAACAGGGAAAAAAGAATTTGTTTAAAGTGTTTTCGCAAGCCGACAAAACGGTTACCCGAAAGTATGGGGGCACTGGTCTCGGACTGGCTATTTCAAAGAATCTAAGTATTTTAATGGATGGTGAGATAGGCGTGGAAAGTGATGAGGGATCGGGTTCAACATTCTGGTTTACGGCTAAATTGGAAAGAGCAATTAGCCAAAAGCCGGAATCGAATGAAACCAAGTCGACACCGGGAATTGAGAATAAAAGCCATCTTTCGGTGTTAATTGCCGAAGACAATCCAATCAATCAAAAGGTAGCAAGCTACAACGTCGAACGCCTGGGACATAAAGTTGATTTGGCCGAGAATGGAAAGGAAGCGGTAGAGAAATATCAGAATAACAAATACGACCTTATTTTGATGGATATTTACATGCCTGAGATGAATGGGGTGGAAGCCACAAAAGCTATCCGCGATCTTGAAGAAAAGAATAATGAGAAAAAGAAGATCAAAATTGTGGCGGTAACAGCCAATGCCCTCAAGGGAGACCGGGAGAAATTTTTGGCAGAGCAAATGGATGGATATATAAGCAAACCATTTAAAATAGAAGACCTGATCGAAGTCTTGCACATAACATGAAAAATCGAATTGTAAGTTTCAGGGAAGTTTAGTTTTAGATGAATTTTATGGACGATAAGCCCAAAATATTAATTGTTGATGACAGGGAAGAAAACCTGGTTTCATTGGAAATTGCACTGAATGTTTTCGAGGTAGAGTTTGTCCGTGCTTATACCGGCATGGAGGCCTTGCAGAAAACCCTGAACAACGAATTTGCCTTGGCCATTATCGATGTTCAAATGCCCGAAATGGATGGATACGAAACGGTTGAGTTAATGCGGCAATCGAAGCACACCAAATACCTGCCCGTCATTTTTGTGTCGGCCATTTACAAGGAAGATTTCCATGTGGTGAAAGGCATTGAATCGGGTGCTGTCGATTTTATTTCAAAACCCATTATACCCGAAGTCCTGTCGGGCAAAGTGAGTGTTTTTCTCGATCTATACATCCAGAAGAAAGAACTCGAAGAAGTGATAAGGGAGCGCGAGCAAGCCAACCGGCAACTGAACGAACTGGTGAATAAACTCGAAAAAACTCAGAGTGAGTTAAAACTGGCCAAAGAAAATGCAGAACTGGCCAACAAAATAAAATCGCTATTCCTGGCAAACATGTCCCATGAGATAAGGACCCCAATGAATGGGATTATTGGGATGACCGATATATTGTTAAACACAGAATTAAATGAAGCCCAGCGCGAATTTGTCGATATCATACAGATTTCTGGCAATAATCTACTGACCATTATTAACGACATCCTTGATTTTTCTAAAATCGAGGCAGGACAAGTGGCCCTCGAAAAAATAAATTTCGATATTTACAAAGAAATAAAGGAGATCTCGCGCTTGTTCAGTCTTAAAATACAAGAAAAAGGCCTGCGCTTTTCAACTTCATTCGACGAGGGCATCCCGCAAATATTATCTGGGGATCCGGTCCGCTTAAAACAAATTATCATCAATTTAGTAAACAATGCCATCAAGTTTACCGAGCTGGGCGAGGTCAGCCTCAAAGTGGAAAAAGTAAAGACCTCCGACGAAATAATCAAATTGCTATTTAAGGTTACAGACACAGGCATTGGCATTTCAAAAGAAGGCCAGAAAAAACTGTTTAAAGTATTTTCACAGACACACGATTCGATTACCAGGAAATATGGGGGAACTGGTCTGGGACTTGCCATTTCGAAACGCCTTAGCGAATTGATGAACGGTAATATAGGCATTGAAAGCGAGGATGGCAAAGGCTCTACCTTTTGGTTTACAGCCGAACTTGGCCCAGAAATTAAAATTCAGGCACATTCGGAGGATTTAAACACAGATAAGGGAGGAGCTAGTTCCAAATCTTTGAATATTTTATTGGCCGAAGATAATCCCATCAATCAGCGGGTGGCCATGTTCAACTTGCGGAAATTCGGGCATACAGTCGAGGTTGCAGAGAATGGAAAAATTGCTGTCGAAAAGTTCAGCAAATCCAATTTCGACCTTATATTGATGGACATTCAGATGCCCGTGATGAGTGGAGTGGAGGCAGTAGAGAAAATCAGGAAAATGGAAAAAGATACCGCAAAAGCTTCTCCCATCCGTATTATTGCCATGACCGCCAATGCCCTAAAAGGCGACCGAGAAAGGTTTTTGAGCTACGGCATGAACGACTATATCAGCAAGCCATTCAAGCCAGGCGATTTAGAACGGATATTATTTGCGTAAGACGGCATTTTTAATTTGTGCTTCAAGGTAGTTTACAATTGATATTTCCATTTTTCAAAAAACCTAATTTTTCGGTTTTTAACCATAGTAGCATTTTAAACCCGTATGACTTTCAATCTTATTACCTTATTAATCAAGTGAAATAAGGTAATAAGGTTTGTTGCAGGGGAGGACATATCTGGCTACTAAGGTTGAAGAAATTAAATAAGGTTTTTTGTAATTATTACAAAGTGCCATTATGGCTAATTTGACTTTAGGAGAGGACGAATAATCAATATTGAAACTCAATATCCCCTGGCACAATCCCAACCGTAAAAGAATCAATCAAATTTCCCTGTGGACTAAAGCGATAGAGCAAACCAGGCTGTACATAATTGATGGCATCGGTTGCATAAATGGTAGATGTACCGGGTTGGATGCCCAGTCCATAAAATGTCCGGTTTCCGTTATCGATCAGAGGATTTTCAGGCAGCACATCATCCTCAATCGACATGGCATAAATCCCCCCGCTGATAAAGAAGAGGCTATCGCCAGCCTGGTTGATGGATAGCTTTTTGGTCATCCAGTCGTAATCAGGAAAGGTAAAGTCCTTCACGATATTGAGGCTAATTGGATCGATGCACTGCAAACGGGGCAATTGAGGGCCGTCTGGCATCCCATCAAAACCACCATCGGAAAGCACCCAGAGCATTTCGTTTTTATCCACCACCATGCTGTTGGGCTGCAAACCCGTTTCGACAGAATCGATCACCTGGTCGATTTCTGCATCAATCACAAATAGCTGTTTCCCAAACGACCAACTCAGCACATAGATTTTGTTGTTTAGAGTAATCATACTTTCGCTGGTATGATTTAACTTGATGGAACCTGCAATATTAAGATCTTTCGGGTCGAAAATGGTGATCGACTTGCTGAACAAATCGGATATATAGGCTTTTTCATCGCTCACAAAACAGATTTCGCGGGGGGAAGTAAGTCCTGAAATCTCGCCATGGTACAAATATGTATTTTTGTCGATGATGTAAATCCGGCCCGAGTTGTTCACCACAATATAAGCCAGCGAATTGCGGATGTGGATTGACTGGGCCACATCGCCAAGGGGGGCATCGTTCATCCGCTCAAAAACATTGTTGTAGACCAGCTTCGAGTCGAGGTCGAGCAAAGAAAGGGAAGCATTGCCCCAGGACAAAAGCCCTTCGTTCAACACATAAACACCATTTGCAACAAGGGGAATTTCAGGCAGGTTTTTATCATCCTTTTTGCAGGAAACCAGAAAAAGGACAATAGATATAAGAAGCAAAAGATTTGTTTTCATTATCGTGGTTTGTTTTTTACAGCTAAGGCGCGGATGTGTAAAATTTTTTAGAGTTTTCTTAGCGTCTCCGCGCCTTTGCTGTTAAATTTCAACATTCAATTTCACAGCATAATTTCTCCCGGGCATCGCCCTCTGGCGGATACTTTCAAAATCAACATTAAAAAGATTGTTGACCTGAAAACTAATCCCCGCCGAAGTATTCTTCAGTATTACATTTTTACCTACCGAGATGGAATGAAGAAAATAGGCAGGAAGATCATAAAATGAACTATTGCTTCCATAACTCGTATGTCTTATTCCTGTGTAATCGACCGCATAACGGAAGGAATACCCTCGGTTTTTTAGGCTCAAATCCACATGGGCAGTTTGCTTCGGCACATAAATCAACTGTTCGCCTTTTTCTTCCTTCATATCCCCTTCCGACTCGTTGGTGGTCGAAGAAAGACTAAGCCCGCCATTCAATGTATAGTCTATTTGTGCCATCAAACCCGTAATCCGAAGAGTAGTTTCAATACCACGGCTCATCACCTTTTCTTTATTTTCGGGTGTCCACCAGCCAAATTGCGTGGGTGTCCAAAGAATCCAGTTACTTATCTGCGATGAGTACGCCGAAAGGTTCAGTTCGATTTTCTGCCCGGCAAGTTTTTCCAGGGCATTGAGGCTAAGTTCCTCCGAAATGCCTTTTTCGGCTTTCAAGTCAGGATTTCCGCCCGGGATATAGTACAGATCGTTCATTGAGGCGTAGCGGAAATTACGGGCCAGATTTCCTTTCAGCGACCAATCCCGGTGCTCGTGCAATTTGTATTCGAATCCGAGCAAGGGGGCGAAATGATAATCCCGGCCATCCAAAAAATTGTTTCGCCCCATCAATACCAGCATCAGCTTTGGCCCAATACGCTGATAAATTCCCACAAAAGCGGACAGCTCATTTCGGTGTTTTACAAAACCTATTTGGCTTACCTTATTTTCCACCTCAGCCCGGTGCTGGTCAACATCGAGTTTAAAATTCAATTTAAAATTTTTCTTTTTGCTGAAAGTGAAAGCTCCCTGGTTTAGAAAACTCGTGCTGGAATTCGTAGCATCGGCGGCCACTATATTTTCGCCCAAAGGCAATTCATCACCTAAACTTGAATATAAATTCGGGTGGTGGTACAATTGGTAATCCAGGTCTTTGTTTACAATAGCCGATTGGATGTGCCACGAAAAATGCTTGCGGTAGGCTTGCCATTTCAAAACAGCCCTTGTGCTGATATCTTGTTGCTGTTCGTCATGTTTGCCCTGGTAATTTTTCAGGGGGGGGATTTCCCGGTCAGTGTTGTCGTGCCAAACGATCAACGATAACAAGTTCTTATCGTTTGGCCTATAATAGATTTCCTGCAAAAAACCATATTGGTCGACAGCGGCATTTTCCTGTTTTACTTTCTCTTTGCCCAGGGGGATATTTCTCCAAAATGGGAAATCGTTTTCGGCTTTGGTGTACGTAAAGCGATGCCCGAAAATCCACTTCTCACTGCCCCATTTCAAACCAGCAAAACCCGAATTGCTTCTGAAGCTGGCAAACTCCTGCCCAAGCTTTGCACCCAATCCTTTCTCAAAACCCGATTGGTTTTCCAGATTTACACAGCCTCCCAAACCACCACTCTTATCCTGCAACGAACTTGCACCCGGTTTCACCACAATTTTATCGGTAAACCCGACAGGGATCAACGAAAAATCAGCTTGTCCGGTGAGAGGCGAATTCAGGTTTATCCCGTTCCATAGAACAACGGTATGGGACGAACCAGAACCCCGCATCGATACTGTTGAGATGCTGCCTGGCCCATAATCCCGGATATTTATACTACTAGTGGATGCCAGCAAATCGGATAGTGCCGACATAGAATAATGCGATTTGGTGAGAGAATCGATTTCGATGATATTCATGGCAGCCTCGGAAATATCGCGTTGAAAATAAATGGCAACCTCTTCAATTTTCACGGTGTCGTCCATCATTTGGGAAAAGGCAAATTCGGGGAACAGCGCGAGGACAGCTCCCGAGATTAAACCAAATATGTGGAGTCTTTTCAACATTAATCCTATCGATTTGTAGATATAATAAAATCTGACTGACTGAATTTTATGGTGCAACGTGAGCGATATCGGAGGATTTCCCCCAGTCTATCCCGACACAGTCGGGACTGGCGGGGGTTAGGGGTTGGAATTAAATATCTGAAATCCCCCCTCTTAATCTCCCCCCGAGGGGAGACAGTGCTCCGTAGCACCCAATCGTAAAAATGAAACATGAGGTGTTCTAATAATATCATAGTTTGAACATTTTAACTAAATACCGAGTTCACTAATATCAATCTTGAAGTAAGATTTTTTCTGATCTTGAAAACAAACCAGCTCGAACATTCACGACATATAGCCCATTTTTAAGAAAGCCTAGGTCAATTTCTTTTTCTATTGAAGCAAAATTGAAACGTTGAAGCATTCTTCCTGACAAATCAAAAACGGAAATCATTACTTCTTCGCCCCCTGACCTTGTTCTGATCAACAACTTCTGCTCATCATTCAAAAACAAAATTTCGATACTTTCTTTTGATGAATCGAATTCAGAAATACCAACTGCCTGGTGGATAATTCCCAACGCATCCAAATCGAAGCCCGATGAATTCCATGGGGTTGGCCAGGGGTCGTTCACCAAATTTCCCTGCGAGTCGAAGCTGGCATAAGCCGGGTCGATGCTTCCCACCACATCCACCAAACGGATATGCGAAATCTGGTTGACATCAAGGCCTGGTTCGTCTTTCAGTTCTTCCAGGTCAAAAGGAGTGCCAAACATAGCCCGGTATTTCCCGCCAAAATTATGGATAAGGCTGGCATCCATTGTCCCAAAACCTCCAAGTTGGACATCGTTGGGGACATTCGTGATGGCTGGGAAACGCACAAAGTTTTCGCCATCGGAACTTACCTCTACAAAGCAAAGCTCCAGGAAATCGTCCCAAAGAGAATTTTCAAAAACCGCAAAATCGGGACCTTGTCCATTTATTATCGGTGGATCGAAACTGAAAATGGCCGAGCCTCCATCCCCCAAACTAACAACCATATTGTCGGCTTTTCCGAGAGCATCACTATCTGTTCCATAATCGGCATAGCCCAACGAAGGCTCGTCCATGTTCATGAATCCCCGTTCGACAACTACCGTTTCTCCCCATCCTGTAAAAACCGAGCTGTCAGCAGAAATGGCGGTCGAACCTTCTTGTCCGGCGGGTGGTGGAAATTGAGCACTCATCTCGCAAAAACAAAGGAGCAACAGAATGGATATTTTAGATTTTATGCACATTCCGAATTCATTTATTTTTTGATGAATTTCGAGGAATAGATGCCTTCATCATTGCTGATTTGAATGGTGTAAATCCCGGCAGGAAAATTTCTGACATCGACCAAATCATCCATGTTACTATCAGAGAGCCAGATTTTTCCATTCATATCGAGAATTTCAATATTTGAAAAAGTGGATTGCCCCGAACTGATCGATATAAAATCGCTGCAAGGGTTGGGAAAGATTTTGATGCTCGGGTTTTCTGGTTCAAAGATAGGAAGCAACCCAGCCGGAACTGGATTTCCCGGCAGGTTTATTGGGTTCCAGTTTTCATCAACCGGCCCATAGGTACAGCCAAACCAATCACCATCATTCAACACCGTCGAAATCCCCCAGTTCATCGACCAAAGACCGGTTTCAGTCCGACTGGCGGTCATCCAATACTCAGGGTTTCCTCCCATCCCTGTTTGCTGTTGATAGCTAAGGTCGTTTAAGAAACCACCGGCCATATCAACAATAAAATCGGGATAGGCACTTGCGATAGCTGCGATCATATCCTCGCTTGTGGCCGTGTTGTCGTACTTATAGCCAAAAGCAACAGATTCCGACTCCAAGCCCGAATTGAAATCAACTACCAAAATACTGTGGTTTGCACCAGTCCCAACCCATTGCAAAATTTCGCTTTGCGTAAATGCCGGGGTATTGTCGACAATGCTGCCAGAAACATTCATCGACAAGGTATCATCGACGAAATATACATGGAGGATGGCTGTGTAATTTCCCTCACTAGCCGTTCTGTCAAAATCAATGGTTGCCTCGATTGTTTCACCAGGGGCAATTTGCATACTCCCAAAAGTTTGAGAAAAGGGGGTAGCATCAGAATAAGACAACACGGAAACTGTATCGTTTCCCTGGTTGATTAACTGATAGGTAGAGAAGGACACAATTTCGGCCCGTTCGCGGGGACCAAAATCAAAACTACTCTGCGAAAGGATTACATCGTTCGCAATAAGAGCCACCGGTGCAATGGCTACCCATGCCAAAAGCAGGGATTTCAGACAAAATTTTCTCATGTTTCAACAAACTTAAAAATTAACAACAATCTTTAGTTCATTCAAAACAGACGGTACGAGAAGGATTTTTGATAAACTTGTCAGGTTTATTCAAGCCTTTTCTCCGAAAGCTTCAAATAATTTTTGCTTGTGGCAGGTCTTCTGACTTACTCTGTTTGGCTGCCTTCCCATCCAAAAACTGAACAGTGGCGTTGAAGTACCAAACATAAGCCTGATGGATTCATGAATTGATCTATTACGAAAAATTCGTGAATTCATCAGGCCAAAGAGCTTACAGCAGCGGGAACTGTCCCCGATTTTCACGGGATTCCCTTTTAATTCCAAATTAGAAACCACTTGCAGGTGCAAATGTACGGGATATTTATGAATAAAAAGAATTAGGTTTTCAAAATATGTGTATCAACGAAAAAGCCCCGTCTTCACAAACGGGGCTTCTCTGAATCAGATCATATCAGGCAATTCAAATAAAAGTTAGTTTAGTATACATTGAATTTACTCTTAATTGCCTTTTATGATCTTACGAACGAAATTACTATGAGCATCACTTACCTCAATAAAATAGATTCCAGGGTTAAACTTGCCCATATCGATGGAAAGCAACAAACCTGAATCGTCGGCAGATAGTTCTGTATGCAGCTCCTGGCCTGTGACACTAAAAAGTTTCAGGGTAAAATCCCTTGCCAGTTTTTCAGTCATTTGGATGTAAAGTTCGTTGGTGACAGGATTTGGGAAAAGGATGAAATTTCCGTTTCTGGCCAATTCGTACACCGAAATGATATGCCCTGTTTCGAGGCTGAAATTGAGTCCTCCCCAGGTTGGGTTTTGGGCGTTGAGGGTGATCTCAACCGCGCTGGATTGCAAACCGGCCTTTTCCACTTTCACAAAGTAGGTGCCCAGTTCCATCTGGCCAAACTCGAAAGCCCCCAGGTCGTTCGACAACCTGAAATCGAGCGGCTCCATCTGATCATCGAAAAGCAAAACAACTATGTTTCGAGCCGGGATCTCATCCAGTTTGGTGGAGGCAGGGAACCATTCATCGCCGAAGACATCGGGATTGTAGCTGGCGTCGCTGCCCACATAAATATTACCGGAGATTGCCCCTACTCCCGTGGCGTAAGGCTGCACCGGATCAATCACAATATCAATGCCGCCCGTGTAGCCATTGGCATGTACCAGGTGGCCATCCTGCCAGTCGTTGCGTGTTGCATAATAGCCGGGGATGCCGTAATCGTGTCCGGGAACAGGGATTGCATAAACCAAATAATCTCCGGGCAACAAGCCATCGATCTCGAACTGACCATTGATGACTTTGCCCTTGTCAACAGCATAGTAGGAATTCGACCCAGGTTGGTATAGAACGATCATTCCCAAAGGCAAACTGGCTTTGGTGGTGGTTGATACCGTCCCGGAAATGGTGACCGATTGCAGGCTGTCGAGACCGCTTTGGCCGTTGGCTTGCCAGAATTGCTGGTTGGGGTAGGTAGAATTATAACTGGCTGCCGCCAGGTGCACCGTATTTGTGGACACATCCCATACTATCCATTCGAATTCTTCATTCGCTACAAATCCATCAGTATACGCTGTGGACGGGTTGTCCCCATACGCCAAAAGAATTGCTGTGTTTTGCTGCCACACCACATAGCCACCACAGCTCAGGCTTCCAAGCGAATCGTAAAAGACCCCAATGAAATCGTTCAGACCAAGCGATGATCCATTGATCTGCAACAAGGCAGTACCTGGAATTTCAATGCTATGGCTGATCCCGGACAAATTGAAATTCCAATCTGGCAACAGGTTGAAATCGACAAAAGTAGAAGCTGTCACTTCGCACAAGTGGTCATCGGTAACTGTCAATTGATAGGCTCCATAAGCTGCCGTGGCAAGGTCTTCCGAAACACTGCCGTTCGACCAGAGATAGCTATAAGGTAGAGTTCCTCCCGACTCTGTGGCATCAATGGCACCATCAATCAACAGAACAGGATCTGCATAAGTTAGAGCTAAGCTTACGGTTAGTTCATCAGGCTGAAGAACCTCCACTGTATCGCTCACGACATCACCATTGCCTCCTGAAACTGTTACAATGTAAGTCCCTGCCGGGATGTTGTAAATAGAATCAGTACTAGCTCCGTTCGACCAGGCAAAAGTATAAGGGGTTACGCCAACAATATTGTTGACCCAGGCACTCCCAGTTGAAGAACCATTGCACAAACAAGGTTGAGACAGAAGATCAAAACTCAGGTAAGTGCCCGAATAGTTTACCACAATACTATCGACCAGTTGGCAAAGATTCGCATCTGTAATGGTAATAATATATTCACCATACACCAGGTTGCTGATGTCTTCGGTTGTAGCACCGTTCGACCAGGCAAAAGAATAGGGAGATGTTCCCCCTGATGGGGTGAGGTCGATGGCTCCATCGTTCATCATTGCAGGATCTACTTGAGTAATCACTGGATTAGAAGCAAGGGCAACCGGCTCATTAACTACATAATTTAAGCTAAGCGTATCGCTAGGGCAATATACGGTAAGTCCATAATTTCCTGCACAAAGTGATGCTAAATCCTCGTTTGTTTCGCCATTGGACCACAAAAACGAATAAGGTACAGCTCCACCGGACACCGAAATACCGATGGCCCCGTCGCACGATGCATTGCAAATTAAATTTGAAATGGTATCAGAAACTATTATAGGGGATGGCGGATAGGTCCAGCCAAGGCTTATCGTTTTCGTTTTAGTACAGGAATTATTATCTAAAACAGTCACTGTATAAGGGCCAGGGATCAATCCTGAAATATCTTCGATTGTAGCACCGTTCGACCAGGCGAAGGTGTAAGGTGATGTCCCACCTGCGACAGTAATGTCGATAGCCCCATTGTTTCCAATTGCCGGATCAACTAGAGTAACCGCCTGCGAAACCTGTATTGCCGACGGGGCAGTGATTTCAAAGCTTTGAATCGTTTCCAGTGGCGACCAGGAAGGTTGTGAATAACTTCCATAAAACTCGGCAGAACCATATCCCTGCCCGATGAAATTATATACAGAGGAAGAGCCAAACCATGACCAGAAGCTCCAATCCAAGTCGATTAAAGCCCCATCGCTATGCCGCCATAATTTCATATAAATCAAATCCCAATAGGCAAATCCATCTTTTTGAGGTGTAGCCGGGTCGTCTTCGTGTAGTTGAACAACACCACCAACTCCATAGGTACTTGCTGTAAGAACCCCATAGCTGGAAAGGAATAAATTTCCATTATTCGGATAAAAGGCAATGAGGTAGTCTCCGGGATCTGCATCTATCCCGTTAATCTTGACTGTTCCACTAAACATTTGGTCATATCCACTAATGGCTGGTTGATTAATCCACGGCATGGGAGCCACAGTCCCAGCACTGCTACCCACAGTAACATCATAGGTTCCCGGACAAAGTGAATTCAAATCTTCGGTTGTGTCTCCTGTCGACCAGTTGAAAGTATAGGGCGAAAGACCACCAGAAGGTGTAAGGTCAATCAATCCATCGCAAAGAGAATTACAACTTGCATTATTGACCAATCCTGAAACAGACAGGGGAGCAGGTGGATTTATATAACTTATATTGAAATCATCAACATGGAAACAGCCATTGCTATCGGTAATTGTCAGTCCGTAGTTTCCGATACTCAGGTTGGTTATATCCTCAGTTGTAGCCCCATTTGACCAAACAAAAATATAAGGAGGAATCCCACCCGAAACAGTCAAGTTAATTGCTCCATCCTGAAAGCCGCCTGCCGAGACATGTTGAACACTTCCACTTGAAACAATCACAGGTGGATCAACCAAAACAACCGAATCACTGATCAGGAACATACCATTCTCATTTATGGTAAGGTGATATATTCCTCCACTCAGACCAGAAATAGAACTCGTAGTATCCCCTGTTGACCAGAGATAGGAATAGTTACTTCCCGGAGAATAATTAAGGTTGGCAGAAATGCTACCGTTGGTCATGCCCGAACAGGTGGGCAGTTGGGTTGTGAATAGGATCATTAGGGTAGTGTCGTTACCAATCTCATAAACAAAGCTGTCGGTGCAAATCCCATCATCGATAAAGAAAGTGTAATTGCCAACACAAAGGCTGTCGAGCATCAAAGCCGACCCGTAAGCCGTATTCCCCCAGTAATACGAGAGTGTTGAGCCTGTGGGATTTACGATTGAATCGATACTGATACTTCCCACGCAAGTATTCATGAAATCGTTTTGCAGGCTGACAACCGGGTGTGGACTAAAGTAGGAAATTGTAAGTGTGTCGTTGTATGTGTACGTTGAGCTACCTCCTGAATTGATAAATACCGTCAGGTTGATAGTATCTTCAGGATTATAGAACGAAGCATCGAAAGTACCGATAAAGGTATGTATAACCGTATCCCCACTCATCAGGGTTGAAGGTGAGACTTCGGTTAGGGTTGTGAAGTTATCAACCTGGTAACTAATTTGGAAATTCGATACGGGCATTGTACCCAGGTTGGCGATCTCGACAGTAATTTGTGTCATGCTGTTCCAATCGCAACGAGTTAGAGGATGCAAGATGCCGGTTATAGCCAGGTCATAATCAGGTGCCGGATCACCAAGTTTGCTTAAACTCGATATTCCATTGATAAAGTAATGGTTGTAATTTGGGAAGTCATGATATCGGGCCGATACATTATAATCGCGGTTGGCCGAGGCATCATGAATAAACCAGTTGAAGGATTCGGCAGTATAAAATCCATCTTTCGGCCCACTGGTATAATCATTTCCCCATATTGTGACCGCATTGTTCGAGCCGGCCCATATACAGTATCCTGCACAATGCAAGGTGCCACCATCTTCGTAAAACGCCCCAATGTAGTCGCCCACGTCAACAGGGTTTCCGTTGAAGGCTTTAGGGATTGTATCAGTTATCAGCATCGAGTGGTTATTTCCTGTGTTCATGTAAGTCCAGGTCAGGGTTTGATCCGACCCAACATAAATATAACTCGAATCGGTAATCCCCACATTGTCGGTTACCCAAACCTGGTATAGTCCTTCGGAAAGATTTAATAAGTCTTCGGCAGTTGATCCTGTAGACCAACTATAACTATAAGGTGGCAACCCACCGGAGCAAGTGATATCGATTTCGCCGTCGCTGGCCAAAGTGGTACTAATCGGTGTGGAAACGAATTCTATCCAGATGCGGTTTTTGTTATTGTACACTGTTTTAATCGCCGAAGCAACCATACTATTATTGTCAGTTATGGTCAACGAATAGGTTCCTGCAAACAATCCGGTAATACTATCGGTTGTGGTGCCTGTCGACCAAATATAGGTAAACGGTGGTGTGCCGCCATACGGATAGGCATAACACAAGCCATCCGAGGCCCCTGTCTCACTGGCCATGCTCCCGCCAATGGACAATGAAAGTGATCCACCACCCACATACACCTGTCCCATGGACTGATCGTTCAAGGCATCGGTAACTGTCACATGATAATAATGAGATCCAAGATTATAAAGCGTATCATTTGTGCTTCCCGATTGCCACCATTGATATTGATAGGGTGGAACTCCCCCACTAACAATCACCCAGGCAGAGCCATCGGTGGCACCAGTTGTTGAGACGGATATACTGCCAAAGCTGAGGCTTAAGGGGGTAAGCGTGTAAATTGTAAAGGATTCAATCGAGGAACAATTGTTCGCATCGGTGAAGGTAAGTCCGTAAATACCGGCTGCAAGGCTATTGATATCTTCTGTGCTAGCTCCATTCGACCAGGTAAAACTGTAGGGTGGTACTCCGCCGGAAACGGTAATGTCAATTGCCCCATCGTTTAATCCTGTGGATGAAACCGGTGTAATTACCGGTATTACTTCAATTTCGTCGGGTTGGGTAATTGTAAAACTTAAAGAAATCGAAGAGGGTGCCGTTAGAGAGGTTATTGCAGACATTCCATTGATTGCATAATTCCCTTGATTAGTCGCGTTCAGATCATATACAGGAACTAAGTCATATTCTGTGCTATTTGCCCAAAGTTTCCAGATAAAAATTTCGTTGGTTGCAAAACCATCTTTATCAGGAGTAATTGACTCATCTCCAAAGGCTGTCAGGGAAGAAAATGTTTGCGAATAGTAGCTATAACCTCCACATTCGAGAACTCCATTGTCGAAATAAAAAACACCGACATAGCTTCCAACCGGAGCCGGATTGCCATCCAAAGAAATAGATGGAGGAATAAGTATGGTATGATTCGTCGTAGTTATTGAATAATTCCAGGGCCAGGATGCACTACTCCCGAGTGTGGGTTCCGAAACAGTCACATCGTAATTACCATCACACAAACTATCGATATCCTCGGTAGTTTCTCCATTCGACCAGAAGTACGAATATGGAGAGTTGCCTCCTGAAACAGTAAGGTCGATGGCCCCGTCGCAACTGACATAACAAGAGTTATTACTTACTATACCTGAAGCTGAAAGCAGGTTGGTACCTGAATAGCTAACTTCAAAACTATCTATTGCTGTACATAGATTGGCGTCGCTTACAGTAACTTCATAAACACTTGGGAACAGCGAATCTATATCCTCCATAGTTTCCCCATTCGACCAAAGGATAGTGTATGGAGATGTACCACCAGAAACTGTCAAATCAATTGCCCCATCCTGGAATCCGCCTGCAGAAACATGCTGGACACTTCCGCTTGAAACAATCACTGGAGGATCAATTAAAACAACCGAATCACTGATCAGATAAGCACCATTTTCATTTATAGTAAGATGATAAGTGCCACCCGTCAAACCAGAAATAGTACTGGTCGTGTCGCCTGTCGACCAGAGGTAGGAATAGTTACCTCCCGGAGAATAATTAAGGCTGGCAGAAATGCTACCGTTGGTCATTCCCGAGCAGGTGGGCAGTTGGGTAGAGAATTGGATCATCAACGAATCGTTGCCAACCTCAAAATCATAGCTGTCCCAGCACCAGCCATCGGACCAGTAGAGGGTGTAAGTTCCCGAACAAAGACTGTCTCTGTAAGTTACACTATTAAATCCCGGTTCGTCCCAGTGATATTGCGACATATACATCCAGCCAAAACTATTATCCGCATAGAACGAGTCGATTGAGATACTCCCCAGACAACTGTCAAGCACATCGTTGTTTACAGTGAAGTATGGGAAGACATTTGCCATAGAACCAGTACCGATGCCAGAAACGGTGTCGTTCGCTGGGTTTATATCATTCACACAGGATAAAAATACTTCTAACCAAAGATTGGGTTCAAATTGGTAAGCCGCTCCATTATATGCAGTTGAAAAGGTATAAGCCAACGAGCCAAAACCAGGAATGGTATCGGTAATAAGTTCTGTTACAGAAACACTATTTGCAAGGTTGTAGCTCACGTTGAAGTTGCTTGCATCCATGCCTCCAAGGTTGGAAAGAATAATTTTGACACTGTCGGAATTATTCATCTCGCAATGGTTCATCGGTGATACCAGGTACATCTTCAGATCGACAAGTAAATTGGAAGCATTGCCGACCACAAAGTGTTCGATTTCCTGGCAGGTATTGGCATCTGTAACTGTAACAAGATAAACACCCGGTAAAAGATTCGTACGGTCTTCGGTTAGTTGTTGATATCCCCAGTAATAAGAGTAGGGTGATACACCACCGGTTACGGTAATGTCGATAGCACCATCGTTTGTTGTGCTATTTGTGGCATTTGTAATGGAAGCTGTCACACTAATCGGGTCGGGTTGTAAAATTTCAAAAGCAAGGCTTGCCGTGTCCGAAAAACTATCAATGATTGTTACGGAATAAAAACCGGCACACAACCCAACGACATCTTCAGTAGTTTCCCCATTCGACCAATTATAGAAATAGGGGGTAAGTCCACCGGAGACAGTTAGGTCAATAGCTCCATCGCAACTATTATAACAATTGGTATTTGTAGTTGTGCCTGATGCACTAAGCCAGTTTACAACTATATTGTTTATCTCAAAACTATCAATTGCCGCACATAAATTCGCATCGGTAACTGTAACTCCATAAGTCCCTTCTATCAACGAATCAATATCCTCCGTACTTTCTCCATTCGACCAAAGAACTGTATATGGAGATGTACCCCCTGAAATGGTCAGGTCGATGGCTCCATCATTTATTATTGCAGATGTGGCATCGGTAACTACCGGGCTAATGCTGATGGCTAAAGGATCTGTAATTAGGAAGCTGGATGTCCAGGTAGCCATTGGGGTCAAGCCCCAGCCTATGAGGGAATCTATAGCCGATAAGCCGTTGGTAGCAAAGAGTCCCTGATTTGGCATGGCCGGTTGATAGAGCGGGTCTAAGTCCATGATGACTTTTTCGTTTACCCGCCAAAGTTTCCAATAAATGGAATCGCCTGCCGTAAAACCATCTTTCAGGGTAGTTGCAGGGTTGTCCTGCCATGCTTTCAGGGTATCCGTCGATCCTGTCCAGTAGAAGTACCCGCAACAAGTGGAGTAATCGAATCCATCCTCATAAAATACAGCTATGCAATCGCCAATATCGAACGAAAGCCCATTGATGAAAGCAGAGGCAGAATCGACCACGATATTGTGCGAAACATAGCTACTGGTTGAATTGACAGTGGGTGGTGAAGAAAAGGTAAAAGAGCTTGCCATAGCCGGTGTGCATGAATTATCGTTTATGGTATAATTAATAGCCCCTGAACTATAGGAATAGGTGGTTGTCCCGGTTACCGCCTGTCCAGTGATATTCAATGTTACCTGTTGAAGGTAACCCACATCGCCCGAGTTGCAATCGGTAACCCTAAGTGTAAATTGGTCTGTCGGCAGCAAACCGTACAATTCGCTCCACGATTCACAAGAGGCAAAATCACCCGTCAATGGGGTGGACATATCGCAAATACATGGGGTATAATTTAGGTTTCCTGCCGGGAAGCTGGACGTGAAACAGAATCCGTTGAGGTTATTCCCCGAATTGCAGTTGGAGTACCAGTCGCTGGTATCGCAGGAAAGCACATCACCAATCGAGAGGCTTGTCACCGATGCGCCCTGATCCCAGCCCGAAACAGATGGCAAAAGATCAATTTGTTCGCCATTCGGCCCGGCCAAATAAAATCCCAGGTCGGACACAAAGCTATGGTCGGCCCAAAAGCAGACTTCGATTTCGGTGGTTGAATCGATGCTGAAATAATAAGGGGAGTAATTTGCCCAGGGAGCACCCAATAAGGCAGTATCGACAAGCGATCCGCTATACACCGAAACCTCATAGTTACCGGCACAAAGGCTGTCGAGGTCTTCAACAGAACTTCCATCCGACCAGAAATAATATACAGGCGCACCCCCTGTCAAAAGGTTGAGATCGATGCTCGCATTGCAGGATGCGTTGCAAGCAGGATCCTGAACAGTTCCGCTTCCGGAAATTTCCGGTGGGGTAAGCAACGACCATAAATGGTAGCTATCGGAGGCTGTACAGCCATTAGCATCGGTCACGGTGATGTCATAAATCCCAGTGGTAAGCCCGCTAATATCCTGTGTAGTTTCGCCGTTCGACCAGATGTAGCTATAAGGCGTTATGCCGCCAGTCACAGTCAGGTTAATGGACCCGCTAACCGGGACCCCCGCAATGGCATTTATGATTTGTGCGTTAAGTTGAATGGGATCGGGTTGCTGCACGTCAAAATTGGCTATCAAGGTATTGATTGAAGATCCTGTCAAGCTGGCAAGATTGGATATCCCATTGGTTTGAAAGCTTCCTGTATTTGTAGCAGAGGTGCTACATTTTTTACAAGACCTTTCCGTCGTTGTAAAAAAAGCCTGATAAATCAGGGAGGACAGTACCACCGAATTTATTACCTTTAGGTCTTGTAAAAAATGTAGTTATAATATTGATTAGAAGGAACTCGACATGAGC
>JAIOYV010000037.1 GCA_021740905.1 Bacteroidales bacterium | reverse complement strand
CAATTTTCTGCAAAAATATACCCGGAAGCAAAAACCAGCTACCAGACAGCCTCGAAAATAAAACCTGTCGAAGATTATCCAAAAGAGCAAATTTCAAAGATTGAACAAATCCTGGCCGACCTTGCCAAAGCAGAGGCAGAGGCCAAAGCCAGGGATGAAGCCTACAACAAGACCATCGCAACTGCCGATAAATCTTTTGCAAAAGAAGAATTTACGGGGGCAAAAACCTCCTATCAGGAAGCATCTGGTCTAAAGCCGGAAAAAAGCTACCCCAAAGAGCAAATCGCGAAAATCGACCAGATACTTGCAGAAAGGGCCCAGAAGGAAGCAGAGCTGGCAGCACTGAATAAAAACTACGATGATCTGATCGCCAAGGCCGATGCAGATTTTTCGGGCAAGAGCTATGAAACCTCAAAGTCAAATTACCAGCAAGCATTGGTTTTAAAACCTGCCGAGAAATATCCGAAGGACCGGATTGCGGAGATTGAGAGAATCTTGAATGAGATTGCAGCAGCTGAAACCGCTGCAAAATCCCTGGAAGAAAGTTACCAGGCGGCCATAACCATAGCCGACCAACAATTTTCTGCAAAAATATACCCGGAAGCAAAAACCAGCTACCAGACAGCCTCGAAAATAAAACCTGCCGAAGCTTATCCAAAGGATCAGATATCGAAGATTGACCAAATCCTCGCCGACCTTGCCAAATCAGAGGCAGAAGCCAAAGCCAGGGATGAAGCCTACAACAAGGCCATCGCTGCGGCAGACAAAGCTTTTCAGAAAGAAGAATTTCCGAGTGCAAAATCTTCATACCAGGAAGCATCTGGTCTAAAGCCGGAAGAAAGCTACCCCAAAGAGCAAATCGCGAAGATCGACCAAATCCTTGCTGAACGGGCGCAAAAGGAAGCAGAAATTGCGACCCTCAACAAAAACTATGAAGACCTGATCGCCAAGGCCGATGCCGAATTCTCAAGCGGAAACTATGAAAGTTCCATATCAAATTATCAACAAGCCTTGATATTGAAACCTGCCGAAATTTATCCCAAGGAAAGAATTGCAGAAATCGAACAGAAACTCAAAGAATTGGCTGAGGCCGAAAAGGACCGCATTGCCAATCAAAAAAAATATGACGAGTTGATCGCAAAAGCTGATGAGTCTTTCAAAAGGGAAAAATTGGACATGGCCAAGTCCACGTATATTTCGGCCCTGGAAATCTTACACGCAGAACCCTACCCTACTTCAATGATCGCAAAAATTGACAGCTTGCTTATGGTGGCCAATAACAAAGAAGGTTTGCTCGCTATTGAAAAGGAATATAATGCAGCTATTGGCGAAGCAGACAAACTATTTTCGAAGAAGAAATGGGACCAGGCAAAAGATAAATATTTCCAGGCAGTGGAAATCAAACCAGCTGAAAACTACCCGAAGCAAAAAATAAAGGAGATTGATAAAATCTTGTCCGACATTGCGGCTGAAAAATCGCTTCAACAGAAAGAAACTGAATATGCCGGATATATTAAGATTGCCGACCAACAATATAGCGGCCATGCTTATCCAGAAGCCCTGGGATCTTATCGGGCAGCATCGGAACTTTTTCCGGCGAGAAAATATCCGAAAGAAAAAATTGACATTATCAATAAGCTATTAGCAGAACAGGCCGCCAAACAAAAGTCCATTGAGGACGAACGACAATACAAGGAATTCATCCGGAAGGCAGACCTTACCTTCAACCAAAGTGATTATGGTATAGCAAAAATCAACTACATCTCGGCAAGTGAAATAAAGCCATCTGAGACCTATCCGAAAGAGCGTATCGCATTGATCGACGACATCCTACGAAAACAACAAGCAAAAGTGGATGAAGCGGCAAGGCTAAACGAAGCCTATAACAAGGCCATCGAAAGTGCTGATTTTGAATTTAACAGCCAGCAATATGAAGCATCGAAAGAGGATTATCAAAAGGCCATCATCATAAAGCCTGAGGCAAGTTACCCCAAAGAGCAAATCAGGAAGATAAATGATATCCTGGAAAAGTTGAGGCTAAAAAAGCAATATGCACTTGAAAATGAAGATGCTTACCTAAAAGCCCTCGAACGCGGCGATAAAGCCCTGACCTTTTCAGAATATACGGTAGCAAGGTTTTATTTCAACCAGGCCAAAGACCTTCGGCCTGAGGAGGCCCTTCCTATAAAAAAATTGGATGAAACCCAAAGGCTATGGGACATCGCACAGCAGACAAAGCTGGATGCAGAATATAATTCGAACATTGATCAAGGCGACACCCGCATGAAGGAAGAAGCTTTTGTGGCAGCCCGTTTTTTCTATCATAAAGCAGGCGAACTAAAACCAGAGGAAGCTCTTCCGAAGCAAAAGCTCGATGCGGTGGAAACAGCCATTCAGCAGAAAAATTTTAACGAGACCTATAAATCGTACCTCGAAACCATCGCAAAAGCCGATCGGTTTTTTGAAGATAAAGATTACAGTGTGGCTGAATATTACTACGAAATAGCCTTGCAAATAAAGGGCGATGAGGAGCATCCGATGAAAAAGCTGGAAGAAATCAAGAACTTGAAAGCAAATCTAGAGGAGGTAGAAAAGCAGTCGGCGTATACGCGGGCTATAGATCGGGCCGATCGTTTTTACGCCAATCAGGAATATACAGCAGCCCGGTATTTCTATTTCAAAGCACTCGAATATATGGAAAATAAAGATCATCCTAAAAAAAGGATAGAAGAGATAAAAAAGATTTTCGACCCTGAATTCAAAGCTAAACTGGAGGCTTATAATAATGCCATCAGAAAAGCCAACAGTGCATTCGATCATAAAGATTATAAATTGGCAAAGACCTGGTACGAAAAAGCATTGAACTTAAAAGAAACAGATGACCATGCAAAGGCCAGGTTGAAAGAAATAAAGGGATTGTCGGGAGCGGAAAGATAGTGTTGAATTATTGGAGTTGGCAAAACAAAACATCCCAATAAGGGTTTTATTAATTCGGAGACTGGAATCATAAAGAAATTCATTTTGAGTGAAAGATATTATCTATGAAAGAAAATCGAAACATAAAATTCCCGATGCTACTTTCACGGTATGTTTTTAATATTTTTACCAGAAAATATTCTGCCATGCAACGAAACCCTAAATACCTCATACTTATATTCTTTTTGTTTATCTTTGGGTGCAAGCCTGATAGATGTCTGCACACAACGGGAGCTATTATTATTGAGGAAAGACAACCAGGTGACTTTACCAGCGTTACCATCGAAGATGTATTCACTATTGAGGTCATCCCAGATAGTTCGAACCGTATTGAGATAGTGGCAGGAGAAAAACTTCTACCCTATATCTCGACTACTAACAAGGAACAGAATTTGACAATCAAAAATGAAAACCGATGCAACTGGTTGCGCTCGTTTAAAAATAAACCAATTGTGAGGATATACTCCAATAGTATAGAATCTATCAGGTTGGAAGGCGAATCGGACCTTGTATTTACCGACACCCTGAAACAGGATCATTTTTTATTGGATGTTTGGGCCGGCTTATCGACAGCCAATGTATTGATCGATTGTGAGAAACTGGAATTCAGCCTAAATGGTGGATCCGGTGATTTCAGTTTTAGTGGACGGGCCGGGGTGTGTTTTATCCATGCCGATGGAAATGCTTTCGTGAATGCCGACAAATTAGAAACGGGGTTTGCTTATATAACAAGCATCACGACAGGAGACATTTATATTTATGTAACCAAAGTACTTGAAGTACGTTTACACCGCTCGGGTAATGTATATTATAAAGGTGAACCTGCAAATATTTTAAAAGAACAATTTGCCGGGGGCGACCTATATCCAATTTTTAAATAATTAGATTTGAAGTTTATCCATATAAAAAAAGAGAGAATGAAAAAATTATTTACACTTATCTTGCTGTTTTGCATAAGCCTAAGCAGTTTATTTTCGGCGGAAAAAGAAATAAAATCGAAAATCAACATTTTTCCGTCAGATATTTCTAAATGCCCTATTGGATCAATGGAAATCCAATCTGTCCAAACGTCATTGACATGGACCTATCAAGTTACAGATACAAGCCATACAGTCACCATTATACAAGAGGCCATGATCTATTTTGGTGGAGGCCAAATTTCAACTGGTGATTATGTGGGTGCTTTTCACGATTCTGCAGGAGTAATGACCTGTTGTGGCTATATTCAATACACAGCTGGTCAATCAAATATACTGACAGTTTATGGAGATGGATCTGTTGAGAATGGATTTTCTGATGGTGAGGCATTTAGTTTTAAAGCATGGAGGGCCTCCGATGGAGCTATTTTCGACCTGATTACAGTGGAATTTTCAAATCCTAATAGTGGTTTTTTTGAAAACAATGGCTTGACCAATATAATCTCTATGACAGATCAATTATTGTCATGGCCATTTCAAGTCACGGGAACGAACCACACCATTTTTATTTTTCCAGAGTCCAATGTTTATTTCGATGGAAATTCAGCGCAAACCGGAGATTACGTTGGGGTATTTTACGATTCGGCAGGCGTTTTGGCTTGTGCCGGGTATACCCATTATTCAACAAGCACAGCCAGTGTGATCGCCGCCATGGGAAAAGACGCAACCCCGAAAAATGGATTTAATCCGGGCGAGGCACTCAACTTTAAAGTTTGGCGTGCTTCCGATGGAGCTGTTTTCGACCTTACTACAGTAGAGTATGTACTAGGCGGGATTTTCCCGAATGGAGGAAATTTTGTTGGTAATGGGATGACCGGTATAATTACTCTTGCCGACCAGGCTGTGCAAACCGTATCTTTTACTGGCCTGGCAACTACTTACTGCGAAAGCGATCCTGTTGCAACTTTGGTAGGAAGCCCCGCCGGTGGCACTTTTTCTGGCAATGGGGTAGTGGGAAATACATTCAATCCGGCACTTGCAGGGCCGAACCCACTTGGCACTTATGTCGTTTATGAGTACACCCCACCATCGGGATATCCAAATTCGGTTGTGGTCAAAACAACGGTATATGCGAATCCAGTAGTTTCTTTCAGTGGCCTGGAGTCGCCCCTTTCGGTGTATGGCCCGGCATACACCCTGACAGGCAACCCGGCCGGAGGTACATTTTCTGGCAATGGTATCAGCGGAACAAGTTTCACCCCTGGGGTTGCAGGGCTGGGGACACACCAAATAACCTACTCGTACACAAATAGCGGGGGGTGCACAAGCACAGAAACACAAACAGTAGTTGTATCGGATATCCCTTATGTGACATTTTCCGGATTGGCCAGCGAATATTGCCTTAACGATGCCGCAGTAACACTAACAGGAGACCCAGCGGGCGGGACTTTCTCAGGACCTGGCATTTCGGGCAATGTATTCAATCCAATTGCGGCAGGTGCAGGCATACATACCATTACTTATTCTTATACTGGTACTACCGGTTCAAATTCCAATTCTCAAACCGTAGAAGTCTTTGCCCTTCCAACTGTTAATCTGGGAAGTGACAGGGTAATTTGCGAAGGTGGACAAACTTTCCTAAATGCAGGAAGTGGTTTTAGTTCCTACCAATGGAACACTGGTGCTACATCTGCTTTCCTAGTTGTAACCTTGGCAGGTAATTATTCCATTACAGTAAGCAATGCATACGGATGTTATAATTCTGATGACATAAATGTCAGTTATTATAATTTCAATTTGAGTATTACTGGACTTGCCCCGGCTTATTGTCTGAATGCCACCCCTGCAGCCTTAACAGGTTCACCTGGCGGAGGAACTTTTTCGGGCGATGGGATAACTGGAAACCTATTTTCCCCTTCAACTGCAGGTTTGGGCAGCCATAATATTACCTATACCTACAGCCAAAACAATTGTACACAAATGATCACCGAAAATACTACCGTTTACTCCTCCCCTACGTTAAGCTTAAACCCTACAGAAACAATCTGTACCGGAAGTTTAGTGACGCTCGACCCAGGGAGTTTTCAAACTTATTTGTGGAGCACAGGAGCTACAACTACTACACTCGATGCAACATCAGCGGGCACCTATTCTGTTACAATATCCGATGCCACTGGCTGTACCGGTTCGGGCAGTGTGGTTGTGAGCGAACTCCCATTGCCAACTCCCGATCTTGGGCCGGATGTGACAATATGTGTTGGGCAAACACAATTATTGGATGCTGGGTCATTCAATGCTTACGCATGGATCACCGGGGCAAGTACCCAAACAATTACAGTAAATACTGCCGGAACTTATAATGTCACCGTAACCGATGGGAATGGATGCTCCAATTCGGATGCTATTGTGGTTGAGTATGCCAATCTTTCAGTAAGCATCAGTGGCCTGACCAGCGATTATTGCATCGATGACTCACCGGTCACATTAACCGGGTCTCCGTTGGGAGGGACATTCTCGGGAGACGGGATATCAGGCAATACGTTTAGCCCGGCATTAGCAGGTGCTGGTACTGCCACAATAGAATATTCTTATACCGATGGAAACAACTGTACCGACATTGAAACTGTGACCACCCAGGTCCATGGCCTACCTTCCTTAAGTTTGGATCCAACTGCAGAGTATTGCGCCGGCAGTTCAGTGACCTTAGACGCTGGTTTTTTTCAAGGCTACGGTTGGAGTACAGGCGCGAGTACCCAAACCATTAGTGTTTCAAGCCCAGCAACTTACTCAGTTACCGTGACCGATGGAAACGGATGTCAAAACTCAGGCAGTGTTTCAGTTAGTGAAAACCCACTTCCGAACCCCGCTTTAGGATCAGATATTACAATATGTGAAGGAACATCGACAACATTGAATCCTGGTAGTTTTACAAGTTACTTATGGAGCACAGGGGCTGCTACTTCGACTATCACTGTAAGTACAGCCAACACCTACTTAGTTACAGTAACTGATGGCAACGGATGTTCTAATTCGGATGATGTAGTAGTGAGTATTGCCTTAAACCCAACGGTGAGCTTTACTGGCTTGGATGCTAATTATTGTGTCGATGACCCTACGGTGACTTTAACGGGAAGCCCCACACCAGGGAGTTTTAGTGGTCCGGGCATCAGTGGAAACACATTCAGTCCTTCAGGTGCAGGGGCAGGGGAAAAGCAAATTGAATACAGCCATACCGATATCAACGGATGTACAGGAATTATCAGCCATACTACCACAGTCCATGCATTACCTGTAATTGACTTCGGGACAACCACATCTTTATGCGAGGGAGAAAGCCTTATTTTGAATGGCGGCACTTTTGCTGGTTATTTGTGGAACACTTCCGCCAGCTCACAAACAATTACCGTAAATGCAGCCGGGACATACAGCCTCACTGTAACCGACGGAAATTCGTGCACCAATTCGGCTTCGGTAGCGGTTACTTCCAATCCTAATCCAGTTGTCGATTTAGGTCCCGACCAGGATATATGTGAAGGCACTACAACCGTCCTTGATGCAGGTTTATATGCGTCCTATTTATGGACTGATTTGTCGACCAACCAAACTCTTACTGTATCAGCTGCCGGGACTTATTCGGTTACAGTTACAGATAGTAATGGCTGCACCGGATCGGACGAAATTGTTATCACAGAAATTTCCAATGCAGTGCTCAGTTTTACCGGACTGGATGCTAGCTACTGTCTCTCGGATGCTTCTTCTACATTGGTGCCAAACATATCGGGTGGCTCATTTTCAGGTTCTGGGATTTCGGGGTTTACCTTCGATCCGAACGTAGCAGGTGTAGGTACACATACAATTACTTATACCTATACTGATATTGCGACTTCATGTACGGGCACGACCACACAAAGCACCGAAGTTTTTGGACTACCTCAGATCGACTTCGGAACCAATACTTCGTTTTGTCAAGGAGGAAGTCTCGAATTGAACGGTGGAACCTTCAACACCTATTTATGGAATACTGCAGCAGCAACCCAAACAATTACAGTGACCACCGCTGGAACCTACTCGCTTGAAGTAAGCGACAACAATGGTTGCCAGAATTCAGCATCCGTAACAGTTAACTCTTATGCACCCCCGGTTGTGGAATTAGGTCCCAACCAGGAAATCTGCCAGGGTTCTTCTATTACACTTGATGCAGGAACATTTTCTACATACATTTGGTCCGACAACTCCACCGATCAAACCCTAACTGTTTCGTCCGGCGGTATATACTCTCTATTTGTGATAGATGCAAACGGATGCCAGGGCAGCGATGGCATTATCATTGGGATGTATCCAAGCCCAACCGTGACTTTGGCTGCCGATGCTTCGGTTTGCAATGGTGATTCATACATACTTGATGCAGGCGTTCAAACAGCTTACGCATGGTCAACCTCAGAAACTACCCAAACAATCAATGTATCCACAGCAGACACATATTCTGTGACTGTTACCGATGGAAACGGATGCCAGGCCAGTGATGATTTTGTACTCGGAATTTATCCCAACCCAACAGTGACTTTGGCTGACGATGCTTCGGTTTGTAGTGGAAATTCATACTTGCTTGATGCAGGCGTTCAATCAGCTTATGCCTGGTCGACTTCGGAAACCACACAAACCATCAATGTTTCTGCAGCAGGGGCATACTCGGTGACTGTAACCGATGGAAACGGATGCCAGGCCAGTGATGATTTTGTACTCGGAATTTATCCCAACCCAACTGTAACTTTGGCTACCGATGCTTCAATTTGCGACGGAAGTTCATACATGTTAGATGCAGGCATTCAAACAGCTTATGCCTGGTCAACTTCGGAAACCACACAGACCATCAATGTTACAGCAGCAGGGGCATACTCGGTGACTGTAACCGATGGAAACGGATGCCAGGCCAGTGATGATTTTGTTTTGGGGATTTATCCAAACCCAACAGTGACTTTGGCTGCCGATGCTTCAATTTGCGACGGAGGTTCATATTTATTAGATGCAGGTGTTCAAACAACTTATGCCTGGTCGACTTCGGAAACTACTCAAACAATCAATGTTTCTGCAGCAGGGACATACTCGGTCACTGTAACCGATGGAAACAGTTGTCAGGCAAGTGATGATTTTGTCTTGGGGATTTATCCAAACCCAACAGTGACTTTGGCTGACGATGCTTCAATTTGTGATGGGAGTTCATATTTACTCGATGCAGGGATTCAAACTGTAAACTTATGGTCGACTTATGAAAATACCCAGACCATTCTTGTTTCAACAGCAGGGACATACACGGTAACTGTGGCGAATGTATATGGTTGCCAGGCAACCGACGAGTTTGTCCTGGGGATTTATCCAAACCCAACAGTGACACTGGCAAATGATGCTTCGGTTTGCGATGGCAGTTCATATTTGTTAGATGCTGGAATTCAAACAGCTTATGCCTGGTCGACTTCAGAAACCACACAGACCATCAATGTTGATGCAGCAGGGACATACTCCGTAACTGTAACCGATGGAAACAGTTGTCAGGCAAGTGATGATTTTGTCTTGGGAATTTATCCAAACCCAACAGTGGCTTTAGCTGCCGATGCTTCAGTTTGCGACGGAAGTTCATATATGTTAGATGCAGGCGTTCAAACAGCTTATGCCTGGTCGACTTCGGAAACAACCCAGACAATCAGTGTTGATGCAGCAGGGACATACACGGTAACTGTGGCGAATGTATATGGTTGCCAGGCAACCGACGAGTTTGTCCTGGGGATTTATCCAAACCCAACAGTGGCTTTAGCTGCCGATGCTTCGGTTTGCGACGGTAATTCATATATGTTAGATGCAGGTATTCAAACAGCTTATGCGTGGTCGACTCTGGAAACTACCCAAACGATCAGTGTTTCCTCTGCAGGATCATACTCTGTGACCGTGACCGATGCAAACGGATGCCAGACCAGCGATGATTTTGTACTAGGAATTTATCCAAACCCAACAGTGGGTTTAGCTGCCGATGCTTCGGTTTGCGATGGCAGTTCATATTTGTTAGATGCTGGTGTTCAAACAGCTTATGCCTGGTCGACTTCGGAAACCACACAGACCATCAATGTTTCAGCAGCAGGGACATACTCGGTTACTGTAACTGATGGAAACGGATGCCAGGCAAGCGATGAGTTTGTCCTTGGTGTTTACCCTCTACCAACAGTGACTTTGGCTGCCAATGCTTCAATTTGCGACGGAAGTTCATACATGTTAGATGCAGGCGTTCAAACAGCTTATGCGTGGTCGACTTCGGAAACAACCCAGACAATCAGTGTTGATGCAGCAGGGACATACTCCGTAACTGTAACCGATGGGAACGGATGCCAGGCCAGTGATGATTTTGTACTAGGAATTTATCCAAACCCAACAGTGACTTTGGCTGCCGATGCTTCGGTTTGCGAAGGAAATTCATACATGTTAGATGCAGGCGTTCAAACAGCTTATGCCTGGTCGACTTCGGAAACCACACAGACTATCAGTGTTGATGCAGCAGGGACATACTCCGTAACTGTAACCGATGGGAACGGATGCCAGGCCAGTGATGATTTTGTACTAGGAATTTATCCAAACCCAACTGTGACTTTGGCAAACGATGCTTCAGTTTGCGACGGCAGTTCATATTTGTTAGATGCTGGTGTTCAAACAGCTTATGCCTGGTCGACTTCGGAAACCACACAGACCATCAATGTTTCAGCAGCAGGGACATATTCGGTAACTGTAACCGATGGAAACGGTTGCCTGGCCAGTGATGATTTTGTACTCGGAATTTATCCAAACCCAACAGTGACTTTGGCAAACGATGCTTCAGTTTGCGACGGTAATTCATATATGTTAGATGCAGGCGTTCAAACAGCTTATGCCTGGTCGACTTCGGAATCCACACAGACCATCAATGTTTCAGCAACAGGGACATACTCGGTTACTGTAACTGATGGAAACGGATGCCAGGCAAGCGATGAGTTTGTCCTTGGTGTTTACCCTCTACCAACAGTGACTTTGGCTGCCGATGCTTCAATTTGCGACGGAAGTTCATACATGTTAGATGCAGGCGTTCAAACAGCTTATGCGTGGTCGACTTCGGAAACAACCCAGACAATCAGTGTTGATGCAGCAGGGACATACTCGGTTACTGTAACTGATTTAAACAGTTGTCAGGCCAGTGATGATTTTGTACTAGGAATTTATCCAAACCCAACAGTGACTTTGGCAAACGATGCTTCAGTTTGCGATGGCAGTTCATATTTGTTAGATGCTGGTGTTCAAACAGCTTATGCCTGGTCGACTTCGGAAACAACCCAGACAATCAATGTTTCAGCAGCAGGGACGTACTCGGTTACTGTAACTGATGGAAACGGATGCCAGGCAAGCGATGAGTTTGTCCTGGGTGTTTACCCTCTACCAACAGTGACTTTGGCTGCCGATGCTTCAGTTTGCGATGGCAGTTCATATTTGTTAGATGCTGGTGTTCAAACAGCTTATGCCTGGTCGACTTCGGAAACCACACAGACCATCAATGTTTCAGCAGCAGGGACATACTCCGTAACTGTAACCGATGGAAACGGATGCCAGGCAAGCGATGAGTTTGTCCTGGGAATTTATCCAAACCCAACAGTGACTTTGGATGCAGATGCTTCGGTTTGCAATGGTGATTCATACTTACTTGATGCAGGTGTTCAAACAGCTTACGCATGGTCGACTTCGGAAACCACACAGACCATCAGTGTTTACACGGCAGGGACCTACTCTGTTACAGTAACGAATGGAGACGGATGCGAAGCAAGTGACGATTTTGTGTTAGGAATTTATCCAACTCCAACTCCCTCACTTGCTCCACATTATACAATTACACCAGGATATTCCGCCACGTTGGATGCCGGGCCAGGTTTTGTGTCTTACTTATGGAACAATACCAGCACCGATCAATCTATTCAAGCCCAGTATCCTGGAATTTACTCGGTCGAAGTAACAGATGGCAATGCGTGTATCAATTCGTCGGCAGCACTGGTTGAATATAATCTAGACACGATTCATTATGTGACTTTGGTAAAAGGCTGGAGCTTCTTCTCAACCTTTGTGTCTCCATACAACGATTCGATCCCAGAGGTCTTTGCACCGGTCATCAGCAGTATCCTTATGGTTAAAAACTCTTCTGGTAGTGCGTATTGGCCATTTTTCGGGCTTAACCAAATTGGCGACTATGTCGTTGGTCAGGGATACCAGGTCAACTCAATCGACACGGTTGTGTGCCCCATTCCCGGCACGATTGTTTTACCACAGAATATTGGCATTAACGTAGAAGCTGGTTGGCGGATAATTGGCTATTTGCGTCATGCACCAGGCAATGCAGCAGACATGGTATCAAGTATATATTCCAACTTGTTGATGATGAAAAATACGATGGGGCAATCTTTATGGCCCTATTTCGGACTTAACCAAATTGGGAATATGCAACCCGGCCAAGGTTACCAAACCTTGCTTTCCGCTGCCAGTACTTTGACATATCCTAAAAACACAGCCCCAACCAAAGCAAGCTATGTTGAAAGACCTGCGCTATACCATTTCCAAATGAATCAAAATACCGGTTCGAACATGACCCTCGGAATTCCTTTAACAGCCTGGGAGCATCTTCCTAACAACGGCGATGAAATAGCCATGCTTGGTAAAAATGGCACACTGATCGGAGGCTCTGTATTTACAGGGGATCACCTGGCCATACCTATTTGGGGTGATGATGTACTGACTGATGAAACTGAAAACATAGTCGAAGGGGAAAACTTCACAATTCTTATTTGGGATCAGACTACTGATCTGGAATCTGAATTAATCATCCAAAAATGGATTGAAGGAGATGAGTTTTATGCCAGGGATAAGATTTCGATTGTAGGAAAAATTCAAAATAAATTGACCCCTGTAAGCGAAACTACATACAGTTCCTGTTTCCCCAACCCATTCCGCGATGAACTTCAAATTAGCTTTACTTTGCCAGTTGAAGGAAAGGTAATTATCAAGTTAATTGATATGCAAGGGAAAGTGGTTGATCTGTTGTGCAGTGAAAACTACCAGGCAGGCAACCATCAGGTAAATTACATCAATCCCAACCTTGCTCCGGGAATCTATTATTATCAACTAAATTTCAACGACAAAGTAGTGGTTGAAAAGATTGTGAAAGAATAAAAGGATAAGCCATTATAGCTCTAAAAAAAGCCTGGGATCGAATTCCGGGCTTTTTTTTTCTTAAAATTTGAGAATTGGGTCAAGAGTGATACTTTCAAAATAACTAAGCCAATAAAACCAGCCACAGATTTTCAGATTGATCCCTATTTCTACAATCATTTCGGTACACTGCACCTAATGTGTAGCGGAAGTAACGCGAAATATTTGTATCAAGCTGGCATGATCTATTCTTAAGGTGCAGAGTCTCGAAATAATCATTTTTTTTTTGCTTGATAGATTTGGCTTGGCAACCATGCAAAACGAATCTTTTAGAATCGTAGAAGGGTTTGAAATTTCATTACTTTGAAGTGGTCATTATTAACTCCACTTAAGTTTCCAAATAAATCCCAAATTCCTTGTGTTTGGCAAAAACTATTAATCAAAAATCATCTCAATTAGAAAAGATATTATCTGCGAATCTTGGAGACCGATTTTTTCCTTTCCTTTTTGGTACGCCCCATCGCCATTCGTTGGAATTTGCCTTTTCGGGTTTTCATGTGGAAGTTGATGCCTGTGCTGAGAGTAATAAAATGGCTGCCTTGTACGGCCCTGTCATAATCTTTATAAGGATCGGTGAGAAAAGTAAATTTAAGCTCATAATACCACGATTTCTTTCGCATTGGTATCTTTCCGCCTAAGCCTATATCAAATGTAAGCTGAGTAGAATAATAATTTTGCTCATCGAAATATTTATTCGACGTATAAGCCATTCTATCGAAATTCGACAAAAAATACGTTTGATTATAAAAGAACATCCCCGCTCCGGCAATTCCATAAAAGCCTTTACCATCAATAGGTACACCTCGAAAATAATAATGAAAATCTGTATATGCATCAATACTGTATGCACTTACTGAATTAATGATATTGATCTTAGGAGGAAATTCTATAGGAGCTGTAAAAGATTTTGTAGCCGTGGTTGGCACCTTGGAAATCACTGGAAGAAAATAGGAACCTCCAAAACTTAAGACTTTATTATCCCAGTCGAAATTTGCCCGAAGTTGCGGCCCAAAATGAAGATTATTGTCGTTTGAATTGACAAAATAATATCCTGAGCCTCCGAGGGCCATCGAAAACTGAGCCTCCGAAGTATTTGAAATTAAGCCTAAAGCCATTAGGAAGCAAGTAACTACAACCTTAAAATTCATGATGTTTAACATTTTGTCATAATAATGTGGCTAAAGTAGTAAATAAAATCAATCGGTTAAAGTATAAAATTCGCTAAGGTGTGGGCAAAACCCTCTCTTGAAAATCTATTTTGAAGCAATAACCTGGATGACCTCGATCACTCCACTTCCTAATCATTGCCCATTTTCAATGCCTTCACATATCTGGAGGTTTTGCAGTACCCCCCAACATACCATTTTTCTTTTGTTTTCGTCTTTTCTAATAGAAACACAATAGCTTTATTTGTAACCAAAATTATTGTCATGCTTAAGAAAAACTTTACCCTTGTCTTTTTCATCCTGTTGATTTCGGATTTCTTGCTTTCCGGGCAACAGAAATTTGATCTGCAATGGCTCGAACAACCCCATAAATTTATATCCGAATTGGAATCCTGTTTTGAGTATTCCGAAATTGAAAGCTACCAACCCGATGAATCCATTTATATTTGTTTCTTAAAAAATGGCTATGCACAGGCAAATTTCGAAAACCCTAAAAAGTGGATCACCAATGTGGCAAACAGGCGGGTACTCGAAGTTACCGTAGTGTTTAGCAAATATCCCTATTTTAAAGATGACTGGATAACCAATTATTATGCTTTGCTCTCGCGAAGGTTGGCTATGCTGTTTCGCCTTGATCCTACGCTCAATTCATCAAAAATAAAATGGAAATTGTTGGTCCAAACAAATTGCAAAACCGAAGAAGATGCCCAAAAGCTGCTTCATGGGATCGAAATAAGGAGCGAATATTTTTCGCTGGATGAAAAAGAGATTCATAAAACCACAGCGAAATCAGACAACCAAAGTACTAAAAATAAACCCGACAGCTTACTTTATCAGCAATCAAAGCAACCTGTGGACGAAGAACAATATTGGGATCATTTTTATAATCAAGAAGATAAATGGCAACAATCGAATGATGATTATCAAAAGCAATTTCAGAAGAAGAAAAAACGCAAGAAAAGAAAAGAACCCAAGTGCCCTGATTTCTCGAAGAAAAAAAAGCATTGGATTTTTTGATTTGAATTTTGTTGAAATTACCCTGTATATGCTGCGATTGTATTAATCATTTTACAATCAGCAATAATCGTTTAAATTGCCACCACAACACCCAATCGAAAACTGATTACAGAAGTTTTTATAGTTTGACCATCATTGGGGTGTACCGGATCTTCTACTATAATATTTGGGTCGATAATTAAAAGTGGGTTTAGTTCTTCGGGTGCTTCGCCTTTATACACATTAATTAAGCCGTGCTGATACCGCCCATTCAAAACGAGGCTAATGATCGGCCCCCTAAGACCTTTTTGAATAGGAATAATCAGGCCAAGTCCACCAATCATTGATAGGTCTAAACCATAGTCTCCCGTGGCAACTTTCCCTATTGGTATAGTCGAATGAATAATCTTTTCGGTATAAGGATTATAATAATCATATTTCATATCCCCTTCAATTGAAGCCCTTTTAAGATGACTTATACATGGGCCTGCTTCCATATACCATTTCACAACCCTTCCGAAATGCCGTCGGGCCACTATTGGAAGTGACCAATAATTCATGATCAATTCGGCTTTGATATCTGTGGTGAGCAATTTAGGTGTTGGCCAAATGGGCACATAATAGACCTGCTTTTTTAAATCCTCAAAATACATCCCCTTCTGTTCCCATAAAAGTTCGGCCTGAAAAGACCAATTATTACTTTTTTGGTAATTGCCACTAAATCCTAAGGTTTGCCCAAAACGAAATTGCGATTTGACAATGCTTGAATTTCCCACATAAAAGCTCCCCTCAAACAAAGTAGTGCTATAGGTTGCACCTTGCCATTGTCCAATCGAGAAATTTGTCTTTACTGGGCGGGTCAGTAATAAGTTGGTTTCATGAGCTTTTTCGGGAAACGATCCCAATTTTCCTATAGCGAATACATGTGCAATCAAGGAGAAAACAAGTACAAGAGCAAAGCATATTTTTCGAATGTTCATAGCGACTTTACATTTTGTACAAATATATGTTTTTAATTTTTTGCTTATTGCTGTTGAGAAAATTTTCGGGAAATTGCTATAGAGATCTTAGCATTACATCTAATCCATTGATTAATTGCGCTCTGAACGGCCAGCAAACCCACTCCGATAAAACATTCGTTGCGATTCGCGAAGGCCTTCATGGTCTTTCATCAATTTTTCCATTCTGTTTTCGTCCATAGTTTTGTCAAATTTTACCTCAATTTTAATAAGGTAGCTTGTGTCTGCTGTCTCGAAATCTATGGCATAGAAAAAGTCATTGTTGCCTTTGGGTATTTTTCGGGCATGATTTATCAGTTCGCCAGGAAACTCTTGGTGTACCTGCTTTTGCATGTCTGGCGACATTTTTTTGAACGAAACGATTATTTTCTTTTTCGACATCGAATACCTCATTATTTACGCCAAATTTAAGGCGAAGGAAACAAAAATTAAATAGTTTACAAATATTACCGTCGAGAAATACTACGAACTTTTCAAAATAAAGTTTGGGCAATCTGTTCTTTGAATCAAACTTTTTATATTTTTGCTTCAAACCATAAAAATTGTACTATGAAAGCATTAAAAATTATTGTTTTAGCCCTCGTCATAATTGTGGGTCTTATTTTGGCCGTTGCGGCATTTTTACCCAAGACTGTTGAAATGGGAAATAGCATTGAAATTTCGGCTTCCGAAAGTGTCGTTTTCAATCAGGTTAATAATTTCCCAAATTGGGAAAAATGGTCTCCTTTCAAGAGCGACGACATGACCACAGAATACGAAGGTCCAACTGCAGGTGTTGGAGCCAAGCGCACATGGACAAGCGAAAAAATGGGAAGTGGTTCACAGATTATTGATGAAAGCACTCCCTTTAGTTCGATCGAAACGTCGCTTGATTTTGGCGCAGATGGAAAATCAACAAGCACTTGGACATTTGAAAAGATGGATGTGGGGGTAAAAGTTACGTGGGGTATGACAATGATAGATCTATCGTGGCCTATGGGTCGTATTTTTGGATTAATGGCACCCGGTTGGATGGATCCTTTTTTCACGAAAGGCCTACAATCGTTGAAGGACACTTGTGAGGCGATGCCCGATTATTCTGGTATTAACGAAATTGTCACCACACCAGCAACCACTTACGCGATCAACGACTCATGCCTGCTTGCGGACATGGAAATGAAAATGGGCGAAGTGTACGGCAAATTGGTTCAATTTTTCATGAAAAATCAATTGGAAATGGCCGGCCCTCCTCTCTGCATCTATCATGTTTGGAACCCCGAAGGATTTATCCATTTTGAAGCCGCCATACCCACTATGCAAACGATTGGCGATCAGGGCGAAATTGTAGTTTCAGGAATAAGTGAAAGCAAAGCAGTTGAATACCTGTACGTTGGCTCGTACGATGGACTGGGGACAGGGCACGAATTATTAGGAAACTATATCTCCGATTGTGGCTACCAAATGGCTGGATCACCTTATGAAGAATATCTTACAGACCCTTCGAATGAACCGGATCCTGCAAAATGGCAAACACGTATAGTTTATCCTATACAGTAAATTAATTTATCGAAAATAGATAGCCGTCGCACTTTGCAACTTAAGAGCGACGGCTTTTTTCGTTGAAAATATTGAGTTGATCAAATTCATTTTGTATTGATTATTAAAATCACTGCATGAATAATGCCCACAGAATTCCTAATTTTGGCCAATAAAAATAAACCCGGTGTAGTTACTGAACAGTGTATATATATTAATGGTACAAAAAAGATCGAAAAAGAATTTTGCAAAAACATGGATGTGGATGGTAAGCATTTTGCTTTTCGTTGCCATCCTGATTGTTGGGAAACTAAAATACAATGAAGTTTTTCAGTCGAATGTTAATCTGGCCCCAAGCGAATCGAAATATCTATATATTCCAACCGGTTCTGATTACCGGGCATTGTTTGAGATTTTAGTTAAGGATGAACTGTTGATCGACACTGCCTCATTCAATTGGGTAGCCGGACAAAAAAACCTGAAAGCCCATATCAATCCTGGCAGGTATTTGATCGAAGCATCGATGAGCAATAACCAGTTGATCGATATGATCAGGTCGGGGAAACAAAACCCGGTCCGGGTATCGTTCACCAAAGTTAGGACAAAGGAAGACTTCGCAGGGAAAATCTGCGCCTTTATTGAGGCTGATTCTTTGTCCCTAATAGAGGCAATTACAAATGACAGCCTTATCGGAGAATTCGGATTTGACAAAAACACTATACTGGCTGCATTTATCCCGAATAGCTACGATTTATATTGGAACACATCGGCGGAATCGTTTCTTAAAAGAATGGTGGTGGAATACAATAAATTCTGGAAAGGCAGCCGCGAAAAAAAGGCCGATGAAATTGGGATGTCGAAGGTTGAAGTCTCGACCCTCGCCTCGATTGTTGAAGAGGAAACCATTATGAACGATGAAAAAACGACCATGGCTGGTGTTTATATCAACCGCATAAAACGCAGCATCCCCCTCCAGGCAGACCCCACCATCAAATTTGCACTCGGAAATTTTGAGCTTCGTCGTATCCGTACCAGGGATCTCAATATTAACTCGCCCTACAACACATATAAAAATGCAGGTCTCCCACCAGGTCCAATTTGCACTCCCTCCATCTCATCGATCGATGCAGTACTAAATTTCGAGCCTCACTCTTACTTGTATTTTTGTGCAAAAGACGATTTCTCGGGATACCATTCATTTTCCAAAACTTTAAGAGAACATAACCTGCAAGCAAGAAAATACCATAGAGCACTGAACAGCAAGAGAATATATAAATAGTGTTTTGTATTTTATGCCGAAATGAAAAAGTATCTTAAAAATTTAAAATATACTTACGTTAATAAGCAACTCTAAACTAATCATTCCGTCTATCACCCGAAGCGGAAAGCATGTATGGATTTAACAGACAAGGCCATTGTGGCCGACTTGATCAATGAATGCAATAATGGAGACAGAAAAAGCCAGCAGATTTTATACCAGGCATTTTATGGTAAGATGCTGGCTGTGTGCATGCGCTATACAGGCGATCGCGATGAAGCAAAAGATATTTTGCACGATGGCTTTTTAAAGGTTTTCAGAAAACTGGATAGCTTTAAAAACGAAGGTTCTTTGGAAGGTTGGATCAGACGTATCATGGTTAATAGTTCGATCGACTACATAAGGCGGAAACGCGAAATCCTATATGCTGTAGGTGATGACTTTACATTGGAAAAAGCCCTACATGAAGCTGAAAGAGACGATTCGGAACTATTTATGAAAGCAAAAGCAGAAATAGTTTTTAATTTAATCCAAAAACTAAGCCCTGCTTACAGAACAGTTTTCAACTTATATGTTATTGAAAATTACACACATAAAGAAATAGCTGAACAACTGGATATAAACATTGGTACATCAAAATCGAACCTGGCGAAAGCCAAAATGAAACTTAGAGAATTTTACAACGAATATATAGACAAGCATGAAGAGTATAGATAATAAATTTGAAACCATCATAAAAGGTAAGATAGATCAATTCGAGCTTCCTTATGACCATACTGATTGGCTTGCATTTGAAAAAATGCTTCCCAAAGTGGCTCCATCGGCATCTGCTTTTTCAACGTTTGGAAAAATTGCAAGCTTAATTACTGCTGCGGCAGTTGTTGCCACTCTGGCTATTTTCTATTTTCAACCACAATCCAACAACACCTCAATATCTCAGAATTCAGAAACAATCCAAAATATTGAAACACAAACTCCAGGGTCGCCACAGCCTGAAAATAGCATAACTCCAGCAACTATTAATGATCGGAGTAATGCTTCAAAGGTTGAAGAAAAAACTGCGTCGAATAAAATTTCAAACAAAATAGAAACTGAACAAACGAGAAATGCCACAAAAATTGAGGTAAGTCCAGAGGCTAAGGACGAAACCACAGAAAACAATCGGAAAGTTAAGGAAACGGTTACAATTCCTGTAGACTTGCCAAATGCAGAATTTCAAATCAGTACACTTTCGGCCTGTGCCTTATCAGGCATTACATTTATTCCTGTCGAAATATCCAAGAAGAGAATTTATTTGTGGTCATTCGGCGATGGAAGCATATCCACATCTGCTTCTCCCGTACACAGCTATAAAGTGGCTGGACGATATACCATTTCACTTGAAGTAAAAGACAGTAAATCTGGCAACAGTGCTCAATGGGAATTTCCTGATCAAATTATAATAAATCCAAAGCCAGATGCCTCTTTCACCAGCACAAGAGAAGTAAACAAGTTTTCCTTTAATGCGACTTCAAGTGATTTCGTGGTCAACAAATGGCAAATAACTGACAAGCAATTTATAAATATGGGGTTGATCAGTTATAGCTTTCAAAAATCGGGCATTTATCCAATATTACATATTTGCGAAAATCAGGAGGCTTGTACCGACACAGTTTTCCAAGAGCTTCAGGTTGAAATTGAACACCCATTTCTAATGCCGAACGCCTTTTCTCCCAATGGAGATGGATATAATGACTTCTTTGGCCCCAACTCTGATTGCTGTGCTGATTATCAATTCAAAATGTTCATCTTTAACTCGACCGGGAACTTATTATTCGAAAGTAATTCACCCGACGATAAATGGAATGGCCTAATTTCAGGCTACAATAAAATGGCCGAACCTGGTGTGTATGTATATAAAGTAATTACTACCGATAAATATGGCAATACTCAGATCAAGCAAGGTTCTATTTATTTAAAAAATGATTAGCCAGATTGGTGATTTTAATTATAGGAATAAGCCTTCATTGAACGATGAAGGCTTATTTTTTTTCATAACTAAACAAGGAATTTTACGTATGAAGCCAAAACATGAGATTCATTTATCTTTTTTCTTATTTTTTTTTCAGCCAAAATGGTAAGCAAATCAAAAAAAATGAGTCAAGAGGCAATGAAATATATGTGTTTACAGTATTCAATTACAAACAGTATTTATGTATAGATCAACCTTTAAAACCAAAAATTTGTTTTTCCGAAGACAACGATTTAACATTCAGAAAGAATATTCTAACAAAAAGCAAAATATTTTTTTGTTTTTTTCTAGGTTTGTAGGGTAACCTTTTTGATAAAATAGGAATAAATAGTTGGAACTAAAGAAATATACCGAACAAGAAGTTCTTGCGGGAATCTTAGGAAACAGCAGCAAAACGCTGCAATATGTTTACAAAGAGGCTTTTCCCGGTGTGAGAAAGTATATTATGAGTAATAGTGGAAATGATGAAGACGCAAAGGACATATTTCAAGAGTCGATCATTATCACATACAAAAAGTTGAAAAACAACAATTTAGTTCTGACGTGTTCTTTAAAAGTATATTTATTCTCAGTGTGTCGGCTACTTTGGCTTAAGCAATTGGAAAACCAAAGGAAGGGTATTCAAGAAGTAAATGTCGGCGAATTTGTACTGAACGTAGGCGAAGATGTCCTGGATATCAGGGATCAAAATGAAAGGTACGAGTTGTACCGCGCCCACTTCGACTTGCTAAAGGAAGATTGCAAGAAGGTACTCAGGATGTTCCTCGACAAGATCCCGCTAAAGGAAATAGCAAAGCAGATGGGGTTTACAGAGCAATACGCGAAGAAGAGGAAATTTCAATGCAAAGAAACACTTGTGAAAAGTATACAAAATGACAATGACTATAAAGAAATGCTATAAAAGAAAATATCATGGATTACAAAGAAACAATTGAAATGTATTTGAATGGCGAGCTGAAAGGAGAGGCCCTTAAGAGCTTTCTCGACCACCTCGACAATGATGCATTTTATATGAAAGAGTTCACCATCCGAAAAGAAATTGAGGATGCGCTCACAGAAACCGATGTAATTGATTTGAAAAACAACCTTGAAAAGATTCACCTGTCGTTTGGAGATACAAAAAGCAGGAAAATCAGCAAGTTCGAATTCAATACATCAAGCTTTAGGTGGCTGCTTGTGGCTGCCACATTAACACTGGTATTAGTTTCTTCAGCAATATTGTTTTATATTAACAATGAATCGTATTCATCAGGCGAACTTTATAGCATGTACTACAAACCTTACGATTCGTATGGAGGTGTAAGGTCGGGGAAAATAAATACTGACGACATATTTATAAACGCCCAGATTAAATATGATAAAAATGATTTTGAAAATGCCTTGATCCTTTTCCAGCAAATTTTAGATATCGACAAAACCAGTATAGCAAGTTATTTTTATGCAGGTGTATGCTATATCGAAACGCAAGAGTTTGAAAAGGCGAGTGAATCGTTCCAGTTTATCATAAATCACAACGACAACTTATTCGTTGAACAGGCAGAATGGTATCTAGCACTGAGTTATCTAAATTCCAATCAAAAAGAAATTGCCAGGAAACATTTTGAGGCAATTGCAAATAGCCAAAGTTATTACAAAGAAAAAGCCACGGAGATTTTAGAACAACTGTAAATTGGAATAGTTTCTTTTGAAAGCCTCCTTATGGGGGCTTTTTTTTTCGCCCTATATCAAACCAAGGATCAAGAACAAAACTTGTGTGATGGTTTAGAATAAATTACAAATGGCAAGAATTCAAAAATCAAATCATCTCCAATAAATAATTTCCAAAAACTTAGGAAGAAATTTAGTGGTTTGATTTTAGCATATTGTGATAATATTTGAATTTTGTAGTTTGTGTATTGTGTATTGTGATTTTCTATAATGGTATTCAAGATTTATTTTCATTTCGATCCCCCCAACTTTTGCTCTTGATCCGACATTTGTCTTACCCTGGGTTTTCCGTTTGACATCATAAAATCTTATACTAATTCTGGATTCGTTTTAACACTTCAATAAAAACTCCAAAAACGCATTTCGATTGATTAACCGATGCCTTCTATGACAAGCAATTGATTAAATCTACAAGGAGATAATCCCTCTAAAATCGAAGCAAAATCCATCAAGATAATCGAAAATGGTACTCCTTTTTGCTGTCCTTTACTGGAGCTTCGGTTTCCTGTATTTGCGAATTAAAATGAAAGAGAGGACGAGCACCAGGAGCAATGCAATTGCAAAATACAAATATGGATTCCTCTTACTATATACGGGAGAGTTTTCTCCAATAATCACATATTCGGCCCAGAAAAACGGATGCACCCAAATAGGGTCGGCATTTGAAATATGATTTAATTTTGCAAGGCGAAGCGATTCATCAATTGGCATTCCTTCATTTAAAAATTTATAAAAATCAATCATTATACCCGATCCGGCTTTATCCTCAACCGGCCACAAGGTCATAATTATACTCGGGCAGCCTGCATAGATAAAACTTCTTGCAAAACTCATTATCCCCTCGCCTTTCCGCATAACTCCATCGCCTGTGTTACATGCACTCAAAACAGAAAGGCGGGCTGTTATCCTCATATTGTATATTTCATACGTGTACAAAAACCTATCGCTTAGGGTATCATCGCCTTGCGAAAAAACAAGTTTTGAAAACATGGGGTCTGAATTTTCAATTATCGCGTGCATGGAAAAATGGATCACATCAAAATCATCCTTCTGTGTTAGAAAATTGGTTTTAGTCGCTTCTGCATCCTTAAATAATTTACCTCCGGTTAAATCGGCAATTTGCTTGGCTTCTTTATACGCTTGAGGCAGCGGGTAAAGAACCAAAGCATCATCTCCCAACCTCGATGTGCTATCGCTAAAGTTGACATCGTCCAGTTTATAATCTGGGGCATAAGCTACCAAATTCTCTTTCTTTTTACGCATATGCCCTCTAACTTCGGAAAGCAAAGTGGCCGAATATGAATAGCTTATCGCGTAATCCCTAAGTAGGTATGGCAGGTCGCGGTAATTCATTTGTTCATCTGGAGGTGTAGCACTTAGCAGTATCTCAAATGGAATATAGGCCAACAGCTGGTCTGTCGATATAATTAGATGCTTGCCATGAATTTTGTCTCGAAAAGGTTCGATCAGGACCGAATATAAAAATTGTGTACTCTCGACAAAGGATTTCAATGTATCGTGATTGTGGGACGAAATATCCACCCGTGTCAATGAGTTGATAATGGCTCGGATACTCTTCTGGAATTTTTGATCGATCGGAACCGTAAAAATCTCAAAAACAATAGGATTGATTAAAAAGGCAACAATGCTGTTCTCGGTGGTCACATATTCAACAAAATTTGCATCGGCCTGCATAAACTTCCTTAACTCCTCAGGTGCCACTACCTTGCTCTCATATTTCAGGTTGTGATAGCTGGGATATTCATCTTCAAAAAATTGAATTAGCTGATCGTGCTGGTTGGTCAGGAGGAAAAATTGGTTTTCAAGACTATCTATAAGTGCTTTGTTGGGTCTTTCATTTTGTTTCTCCATGAATATTTTTTTCCGACACGAGTTGATTTCATCCTTTATGGTAGTCTCCTTTGTGGACAAGCTATCAGGGATACCTCCAAATTTGCCAGCTTTCAGGGTTCGTATCGAAGCCAATAAATTGGCCGCTTTGCTCCTTTCTGCAAGCTCGAAGGCTAATCTCTTGTAGGTATCATCCTCGGTTCTCGTTGAAAGCTCAATAGCCAATTCCAGAGCCTTTGTAAAGGTACTCATTTCGTTGGCTGATAGGAATAATCTACTTTCCTCGTCAAGAAAACTCTGCCGCAGTTTACCTATTACCTGTAATGCAGTTTGATAGCTTTCGAGGGAGGCCGCCAGCAAATCTATATTTGAATTCTGTTGAATGGCTAATTTTTGCAATTCAGCAGCCTTGCCTTTTAAGAGCCGGGCAATTATTACTGAAACATCATCATCTTTTACAGAAGGGCATTTCAGATAATCATCTGCAATTTCCAGCCCCAGGGATAAAGCCAGTGCCTTTTGAAAATATTTTACCGACAGCAATGGATTATCCGCTTCAGAATAATAGATTGCATAAATCTCCATACAATTCCCTGTAAGTGGATGACTTGCTCCATAGTTTACCAAAATTTGATTTTCCGCAATACCTAAATATTCCAATCCCTTTTCATAATCTTTCCATTTCAGATACAAGGCACTAAGATTGATATACGCACTAATAATTTCAGTTGAACCCTCTTTGTATATCTCTTTCAAGATGGCCAACTCCATTTTCGTATACATTTCAGCATTGTCCATCATACCTAAAGCAACATAGCAGTTCGAGCAGTTCCTATATATAGTAGCAATCTCTTTCGTATTCTTTAATCCAAAATAATCAATGCTTTTAAAAAAGGCATCAAGTGCTTCAAGATAATCGCCCTTTGCCTTCAATATCAATCCTAGACTATTATATGCTTTGGGTAAAGTATTCGGAGACAAGCGGTTCAATTTGTGATACTCGAAAATGGCATTTTCCTGGTATGATTTGGCTTTGTCGAAATCTCCTTTCATCCTAAAAATAGTAGCTTTGCTCGCATATATGTTTGCTAACATACCTGGGTTTGGTTGCTCTGAAAGTATTTTTTCAGCAATACTAAAATTATCAAGTGCCAGCTCAAGCTCATTTATGTTTTTATATAAATTCCCAAGAGTAAGGAAAGAGCCCTCACTACCAATAGGATATTGATTACCTGAGCCTTGTCGGACTTTAATAGATCTCAACAAGTATTCAATTGCTTCACTGTTTTGTCCAAGCTGACCCAAAGAATTTGCAAGGTTTGCCAAAACTTTTGCATATTCATCTGGATTATTATAAATATCTTGATAAATCGAAACTGCACTTTTATATGATTCAGTTGCTTTGTGGAAATCTCGCAGTCTTAAATATGAGCTTCCTCTTATGTTATAAAGAAAAAATGATATCGAATCTCGGTAGTTTTTGTTCGGAATTTCGATATCAAAAGCATTATTGATTGCCACAATTGCTTCTTTATTGTTTCTTACTGAATATTGATACAACCCATCTATATAATTGTAATAAAAATTCAACTTCGGATCGACATTATCATTCTCCCGAATCAATTTAAGTGATTGGTCGAGTGCACTATTCGCTTTTGTCAAATCCTTCGTGGAAATATAACAATTTGCAAGAAACAAGTAACACTGTGAAAGAAAGGAAGTTTGATTTTTGTTAGTGAAAATATCTATATTTTCTTGTATATATTCAATAGCTATTGTATATTTTTGACTTGCTATTAAAGAAACTATTTTTTGTTCAATTTTTTCTTCTTTGGTAGCTGAGAAACTTAAATTGCTTATTGACAACAACATTGCGATGATTAACAACATTTTCATACAAAACGACTGGTTCAATTTGATATGTTTAAGAGCATTTTTCATTAGAAATGTAAAACCATAATCATTAATTTCCGTATGACGAATTAATTATTGCATCAAAAGTAAGAAAAACTGAAACAGGAAAAAGTACAAAGTAGAAAATAAGTAAAACAAAATAGAATACTTTAAAACGGGAAAATAAAAAGCACAAAATAAAAATAGGTAAATATAATTACAAGAGTAAAATACAATTTTAATACACTAAATCAATAGAGATACTATACTAAAACCATTAAGACATGAAAACATTAGACTTATTCAAAACAGAGACCGCTTACTTATTATCAACAAATGACTTGCTTAGTATCAGAGGTGGATTAACCGAAGAGGATCCAAACAAAAAAACAGATGAAAAGCCTGCCGATAAGAAAGATGAAGTCGTTTACCCAACAATTGACGGTGATTTCGATTACTGGCCTGAACCAGAAGTATAAGAATCCAAACGAATAGGAAGTCAAGTATTAATAAAATTAAATATTACAACTATGAAAACTCTAAGTAACTATAATTCAAACAACAATAACATACTTTCAATAGCAGAACTGTTAATGATCAAAGGTGGAACATCAGACGAAGACCCAAAAGACAAGGATAAAGAACCAAAGAAGAAAGATGAAGTTCAATACCCAACAATTGACGGTGATTTCGATTACTGGCCTGAGCCAGAAGTATAAGAATCCAAAACTAATAGAAAACAATAATAAATTAATAAACTAATTGACTATGAAAACTTTAACAAACTATAGCACAGACAGCAACAATATTCTTTCAATAGCCGAACTCTTAATGATCAAAGGCGGAACATCAGACGAAGACCCAAACAACAAAACCGATCAGAAACCAGCCGAAAAAAAGGATGAAGTCGTTTACCCAACAATTGATGGTGATTTCGATTACTGGCCAGAGCCAGAAGTATAAAATAACTAAACCAAACAGATAACTAAGCTTAAACCAATAAACTAATTGACTATGAAAACTTTAACAAACTATAGCACAGACAGCAACAATATTCTTTCAATAGCCGAACTCTTAATGATCAAAGGCGGAACATCAGACGAAGACCCAAACAAGACCGATCAGAAACCAGCCGAAAAAAAGGATGAAGTCGTTTACCCAACAATTGACGGTGATTTCGATTACTGGCCAGAGCCAGAAGTATAAAATAGCTCCATGAATCCAAATAGAAAATAATAAACTAATATAAAAACAAAAAAAAATAGAATATGGATAAAAGAACACTAATCTTCTGACATCGTACTACATAGCGAACTTTTATTCAGGATTTTTGTCCTAAACCGACAATAATCTTCTGAGCTGGGAGATTTTTTTCAAGAATTTTTGGAAAAATCAGGTAACCTTTTTTAGGATTGAGGAATATATCTATGGATTCAATCTTATAAAGGCTATTTTATTATGTCAACAGAGCAACATAGACCATCATACGAAGAACTGGAGCAGAGAATCAAAGATCTCGAACAACAAAATCTTCAGGCAAGAAGCTTCCAGTCAACCTTTCTACGCAACATTTCACACGAACTTCGTACACCCATGAATTCAATAATTGGATTCTCCGGATTGCTTAACGATCCTGGGTTTACCCATGAAGAAAGAAATGAATTCATAACCACAATCCGTAAAAGCAGCTTCTCATTACTTTCGATGATTGAAAACCTTTTAGACCTTGCTCAGATCGAAAACAACCAAATGACATATAAGGAAAATGAATGTAATTTATCCATATTACTAAGCGATTTATATAAGCAACTCGACAATACCAGAACAAAAAATGCCAAACAAAACGTTTTAATCAATACAAATAGGAAACAATTATCGACTGATAATGTAGTACTTACTGATGGCACAAAATTAAAAAGCCTTCTTTCCAATTTGCTCGACAACGCATTAAAATATACAGATACAGGCCACATCGACTTTGGATATACCACCACAAGCGAAAAGATTACTTTTTACGTAATCGACACTGGTGTTGGCATTACGAAAGATGAGCAAGCAAAAATATTCGATAAATTCAATCAAATTGATGCCTCTTTAAACAAAGTAAGCAATGGCATAGGTATGGGGCTTGCAATTTCAAAGGGAATAGCAAAACTGCTGGGAGGTAAAATTTGGTTCGAATCTTCAGCTGGAAATGGTTCTTCGTTCTTTTTCGAAATGCCTCTTAAATCTGAAAAAAAAAGAATATTGAAATCAATCATAAAAATACCAGCACAAAGCCTCTATTATACAGCAAGTTAGAAACTCATCTATAACACTTCATATTTTAGGAATAAGTATCCCGGCATAATACGTCGGGATTTTTTAATTAAATCTATAGCCAATTTCAATTCAAATTTTATAAATTTAGAATTGAAAAACACCAAAATTTTCTTATCCTTGCGTATCTAAATCAAAGATTTTACATTCAAAAAAAATAATGGCAGCATTTCCTTTTTTTAAACAACATGATGCAATGGATTGTGGACCGAGTTGTCTGAGGATGATTGCAAAGCATTATGGTAGAAGTATTTCGCTACAAAAGATCAGGGAATTAAGCCATATTTCACGGGAAGGGGTTTCGTTGCTTGGGATTAGCGAGGCCGCAGAAGAATTGGGCTTTCATAGTATTGGGACACGGATTAATTTTGATCAACTTTCAAAAGAAGCCCCCCTTCCCTGTATTGCACATTGGAGGCAAAACCATTTTGTGGTGGTTTATAAAATCAAGAAGGATACAGTTTATGTGGCCGATCCAGCCCATACACTCATTAAATACACAAAGGCTGAATTCATTAAGAATTGGGCATCGATAGAAAAGGATGGGGTTAAACAAGGAATTTGCCTCCTCATAGAGCCAACTCCTTCTTTTTCTGCAGATACCTATCTAGATGATGATAAAACAGGCAAAACCGGGTTTCGCTTTCTCTTTTCTTATTTAGGCCATTACCGGAAATTCATAGTCCAGCTCCTTATTGGGATGATTTTCGGCAGCCTGATCCAGCTCATTTTCCCGTTTTTAACCCAGTCGATTGTCGATTTTGGGATCAACAACAATGACATTAGTTTCATTAACCTCGTACTGATTGCCCAACTGGTGCTGCTTATTAGCCGAATGTCGGTGGATATGATCAGGAGTTGGATACTATTACATATTGGGACTCGTGTAAATATTTCACTCATTTCCGACTTTCTGATCAAGATGATGAAACTGCCCATCTCATTTTTCGATACGAAAATGATCGGGGACATCATTCAACGAATTGGCGACCATAAAAGAATTGAGAGTTTCCTTACATCTTCGACCCTGAATATTCTTTTTTCGCTTGTGAACCTCATCATTTTTGGGATAGTCCTGGTGATTTACGACCTATCAGTTTTCCTTGTTTTCTTCTTCGGAAGCATTTTGTATGTTGCCTGGATATTGATTTTTCTACGGAAACGTCGGGAGCTTGACTCAAAACGATTTACTCATCAAGCTAGAAACCAATCGTCGATTATCCAGCTAATAAACGGGATGCAGGAAATTAAGCTCAACAATTGCGAAAAACAGAAACGGTGGGAATGGGAAGCAATACAAGCATCGCTTTATAAAGTAAGGATGAAGGTACTGTCGCTCAGGCAATATCAAAATGCAGGGGGAGTCTTCATCAACGAAACCAAAAATATCATCATCACTTTTATTGCTGCCAAAGCGGTAATCGATGGCAGTATTACACTGGGTATGATGCTGGCTATACAATATATAATAGGCCAGTTAAATAGCCCCATAAACCAGATGCTTGAATTTATCCATAGCACGCAAGATGCAAAAATTAGCCTCGAACGATTGGGTGAAATCCATAACCGCGAAGACGAAGAGCCTGTGTCGCAAGGTAAAGTGAATATTTTTCCGGAGAACAAATCTTTTTCGATTCGAAAACTATCATTTCAATACGAAGGGCCACATTCAAAATTTGTTTTGGATGACATCAGCATGCAAATCCCACAAGGTAAAGTAACAGCCATTGTGGGGGTAAGTGGAAGTGGAAAAACAACATTGATCAAGCTGTTACTTGGGTTTTATCCACCCACGAAAGGCGAATTAAAGATTGGGGATATCTCGCTTTCGAATTTCAGCCAGAAAATGCTTCGTCAAAAATGTGGGGTTGTGATGCAGGATGGCTTCATTTTTTCCGACACCATAGCTCAGAATGTTGCTGTAGGCTACGAGACCATTGACCAGAAAAGATTGTTGGAAGCTGTAAAATTAGCAAATATTCAAGCTTTTATTGAATCACTACCTCTTGGATACAATACAAAAATTGGCGCGGACGGGCACGGCCTGAGCCAAGGCCAAAAACAGCGAATATTGATAGCGCGCGCCATTTATAAGGATCCTGAGTTTTTATTTTTTGATGAGGCGACCAATGCCCTCGATGCCAACAACGAACGGGTGATTATGCAAAATCTGGATCGCTTTTTCAAAGGAAGGACTGTTGTTGTGGTGGCTCACAGGTTGAGCACAGTAAAAAATGCAGATCAGATAATTGTATTGGACGATGGAAAAATAATCGAAACCGGGAATCATGCAAACTTAACAGCTAAGAAAGGAGCGTATTACGAGTTAGTGAAGAATCAATTGGAACTTGGTAACTAATGGAAGTAGAAGAGAAAAAGATAGAAATACGGAGCGATGATTTCCAGGAAATAATCGGGCGTACTCCCTCATGGATGGTGCGATACGGGATTATTGCCATTACCTTGTCGATTTTAGTTTTGCTCGTGGGAAGCTATTTCTTTAAGTACCCGGATATCATTAAGTCCCGGATTGTGATTACCACCGAAAACCCACCCGTGTCGATCATTGCCCGTGCCGATGGCAAATTACAGGGCCTTGTGGTCGGGGATAATGAACCGGTTACGCCCGGGCAGCTTTTAGCCTTTATTGAAACACCTGCCAACACACGCGATATTCAGAGGATAAGCCAGATACTGTCGCCTTTTGTGAATGATAAAACGGCCTTGCTCGACAGCATAAGTACGATCAACCTCGACAGTAGTTTTCGTTTAGGTGATATTCAAGTCAGCTTCCTTAACTTCAAATCGGCTATCAACGATTATAATTATTTTTTTGAGTTGAATTATTATCCGCAGAAAATTGAATCGCTCGAAGAAGAAATAAATCAACACAAAGTTCAATACAACCGGGTTTATCGTCAGCGAAACCTGCTGGAAGAAGAGTATAAGCTCTCGAAAAATCAATTCCAGCGCGACTCAGGGCTTCATTTAAAGGGCTTGATTTCGGATGTGGAGTTTGAAAAGGCGCGAAGTACGATCATCAAAAAAAAATATGATTTTGAGGATGTCCGTACAAAACTATCGGACAGCAAAATAAGAATGTCGGTACTAAATCAGGAAATCTTAGACCTGCAACTTAATTTTGCCGACAATAAAAAGCAACTGGAGCTTAGGTTGATTGAAACTTTCGACAAATTACTTTCTGAGATTGCCACTTTCGAACAAAAATATATACTGAGAAGCCCTATAAAAGGTCGAATCTCTTTTAACAAAATTTGGAGCAATAATCAGTTTTTGCGCGAAAACGAAACTGTATTTACCATTGTACCTGAAGAACAAACCAAAATAATAGGGAAACTTGACTTGCCGGTGAAGAATTCGGGAAAAGTAAAACCGGGACAGAGGGTCAACATTAAATTGGAAAACTATCCTTATCTGGAATTTGGGATGGTATTAGGGATAGTTGAAAGGATTTCATCGGTCCCTGAAAATAATTATTACACGCTCGAGGTATCATTCCCAAACGGACTGACAACCAATTATAACCGGGAATTGCCATTCAGCCAAAAAATGCAGGGCGATGCTGAAATTATTACTGAAAACATTAGCTTACTAAAGCAAATTGTGAATCCTTTAAAATCGCTAATCAAGAAGCAAACAGATTAAAAAGCTATCTTTTTAGTGATGAAATTGTAGAAATCAAAAGGGTTTTTACACGTTTTACATTTTGTTCGAAAACCGTCAATACTTCCTCGAAACTTACCGGATTCTCATCATCTTTCCAACAATCGTAGTCGGTGCTTACGGCCACCAGGGCATAAGGGATTCCCAATTCGTTGGCAAGGGATGCCTCCGGGGCTGTCGACATATTGATCACATCGGCATTGAGAAGACGGAACATGGCCGATTCGGCCTTGGTCGAAAACCGGGGTCCCTCAATGGTGATCACCGTTCCTCTATTGTGTGTGGTATAGCCGAGTTCAATGGAGGTTTCAATCATTTTTTTTCGAAGTCCGGCATCAAAAGGTTCTGCCATTGAAATGTGTTTCATTCCCCCGGTAAAATCATCATGAAAAGTGGAAATACGATGCTTTGTGAAATCAATAAACTGATCGACAAAAACAAAATGCCCCCGGCCAATTTCTTCGCGTAAAGAGCCAACTGCCGAGGTAGCTAATATGTGGGTTACACCTATTTCTTTCAAAGCCAATAAATTTGCCCTATTATTAACCTGAGTTGGCGGAATTTGATGAAATCGGCCGTGACGAGAAATAAGGGCAATATCTACCCCATTTATGTAGCCTTCCCTAATTTTACAACTAGGCCTGCCATACTTGGTATAGACATCAATCTCTGATGAATTTTTAATCAATTTTGGATCATCTAAACCCGATCCACCTATAATTCCTATTTTCATAAAAAGAGATAAGTTTTCTAGATTTACGCCAGCATATTAAATTAGTTACCTTAACATTGTACCTGATAGAGAATTATTATTTTTGTAGCCTTATCGTACACAGGACAAGGAATTTAAAAACTGAATAAATTTACAATATGAAACACCTGATCTCCCCTTCTTTTCTCTCAGCCAATTTTGGCCAGCTTAATATGGATATTGAAATGGTAAATGCCAGTCAGGCCGACTGGTTCCATCTCGATATTATGGATGGTGTATTTGTCCCGAATATTTCATTTGGGATGCCCATTATCAAACAGATAAAATCGAAAGCGACCAAGCCGCTTGATGTTCATTTAATGATTGTTGATCCTGACAGGTACATTACCGCCTTTAAAGATGCCGGAGCTGATATTCTTACCGTTCATTACGAAGCCTGCACGCATTTACATCGGACCATCCAGGTTATTAAATCGCTTGGGATGAAGGCAGGAGTAGCACTTAATCCCCACACCCCGGTTTCTGTTTTGGAAGAAATAATTGGTGAATTGGACATGGTATTAATTATGTCAGTAAATCCAGGATTTGGTGGACAGAGGTTTATAGAAACAAGTTACAGTAAAATCAGAAAGCTAAAAGAACTAGTTGTTAGCCAGCAATCGAATACGATAATCCAGGTAGATGGCGGTGTAAACAACACGAATGCTGCAAAATTACTAGATGCAGGAACTAATTGCCTGGTAGCCGGAAATTTTGTTTTCAAATCGGAAGACCCAACCAAAACCATTGAATGGCTAAAAATTTTGTAAAATGATGAAAGGAAAAATTTACATGATCCCTTCTACTTTGGGAGATGGCCCAATAGAAAATGTCATTCCGCAAGGCATTACGAGCCTGGTTCTTGACATCAAATTTTATATTGTTGAGAATGTCAGGACTGCCCGCCGGTTCCTGAAAAAACTTTCACCCGAAATCGAAATTGATCCGCTCACTTTTTTTATTCTTGATAAACACACAAAGGCTGCTGAAATTAGCCAGTTTATTTCACCAGCAATAAATGGCGAAAACATTGGTGTTATTTCGGAGGCCGGATGTCCCGGAGTTGCAGATCCTGGTGCAGATATTATTTCGATTGCCCACCTAAAAGGGATTCAGGTTATTCCGTTGGTTGGGCCATCATCAATTGTTTTAGCACTTATGGCATCGGGGATGAATGGTCAGAACTTTGCTTTTACAGGCTATTTGCCTATTAAACCACAAGAACGAATAAAGTCCATTAAGCATTTGGAAAACAGGAGCAGCGCAGAAAACCAAACCCAGATTTTTATTGAAACACCCTACAGGAACAATCACCTGGTCGAGGATATTCTTAGTTCGTGTTCCGACACCACATTGTTCTGTATAGCCTGCGACATTACTTCGGAAACCGAATATATTTCAACCAGAACTATCCAAGCCTGGAAAAAAGCAAAACCCCCTGATTTGCACAAACGCCCTTGTATTTTTCTTCTTCACCACTGAGGCACTTAGGTCACTAAGTTTCACTAAGTGTTCTTAGTGAAACTGTCGAAATTACACACCCAAATAGGCAAACAAATTTCAGCTACAGATTCACAGATTAGTATATTCAATGAACACAGATTTACAATTAAAAATCAATATTTATGGAGTTTTTCCACATCTGTGTGGATTATAGAAATCTGTGAATCTGTGGCATTTTTCATAATCATTAAGGGTAAGTTATTTTGAATAATTACCTTAGTGACCTTAGTGCTGGTTTCCTTTTTTTTGGTCTTTCGAGATGCCCTATAAAAAAAAGGGTAACCCTGCGAACGCAAGATTACCCTAACCAACCAAAACTAAACGTCTATGAAATTTAGGCTAATACCGATTACTATTTGAACTCAACTTTAGTTCAATTCTCTCCTAAAATTCCTTTAAATATGTATCGGCATTTACCATTGCAACAAGCAAAATGGCTTTCAGTACATTTTATTAAGCAATTGGTAAATAATCTGTGAATATTTTAAAATCTAAAGCCAAGTGTAACCATCGCCTGATTTCTGGCATAGTCTATATTTGCAACAGTTTGAGGAACTTGATATAATACATAGTACTCCGAATTAATCCGGTGTGAGTAGGCAAAATCAATATAAAAATCGTTGCTATTGATGCCGAAACCTCCGCTTAAAACGGAATAATCGGTATCTTCGTTTATCTGGCCAGACTTGTATGGACTTGCAAAGTATGCATATCCTCCTCTAAGAGATAATGGGCCAAAACGCAATTCAAGGCCACCTCGCAAATTATGGGCAGCGGTGTATACACTTTGAATATTCTCGTTTTCATTCTCAAAATCATAGTAATTCCCACGCGATCCACCATTTCTTAACCGTGCTGTTGTATAGTCTACAAATTCATAATCGAAACTTAACAAAGCAAATTTATCCAACACAAAAGCTGTACTAGCAATTGCTCTAAAAGGAGAAATCAATTCGTAATCAAATTCCCCACCTTCTTGCACAGGGCTTTCATTATTGATAGTGAGGCTAACATCAAGCTTATCAGAATACTTGTCTTGTAACTTGTAAAAAGTGGGAAAATGGATTGCTCCACCCAACCGGATCCACTGGACTGGCTTTACTATTGCACCAAACTTAAAACTGTATCCGGCACCTCTTGTTTCGAGCGACTTTGTGTAGACCAGCGAATTGAAATATTCTATTTCATCATTCAAATCACTTTCCTTGTGAATGCGTTTCTCGTTATAATTAACAGAATTTATGCTGAAACTACCACCCAGGTACACTATATTACTATAGTTGGCACCACCCGAAAAAATATACTCTCCAACTGAACCGGTTGTTGTCAAACTAGTACTCTGTCGTTGCTTGTAGTTGGTGCCGGCAAAATCGTTATACCATATATCACTGCCAACCACTTCCTCATAAATCAAATCTGTTTTAGATGCAAGGTAACTTGAAGTAGGCATCTCGTTGTAACCATACAAGTTGGCATCGTTCAACCATTCGTCAACAATAGAAGTGGTGGCTTCATCGTGCTTCATGGCTGTATTCATATTAAAAGTATTGATACGATTGTAGCCAAACCCAATATTGGTTGAAATCCAACCCGATTTTGCCCCCGTGTTAAAAGTTCCGACTATCCCAATATTGTTAAAATTGAAATCGTAGTTGAAATCTTCGAAACTTTTATCGCCCAAAGTGGCATTGCTCACATTGTACGAAAAGCCAGGTGTTAGCACAAATTCCGATTTCCGGAAAACTGCAATCCCTGCCGGGTTGATACTTACGGCAGAAAAATCTCCGCCCAATGCCCCGAATGCTCCCCCCATGCTACTTGAACGGGCAGTTCCCTGCATAAAATTCTGGGAATAGCGCAAGGCATCGACTTCATTCTGGGCTGTTAAGAATCCTGTCAACAAAATGAACATGGATATTATACTGATCTTTTTCATGATTTGATAGGGTATATTAATAATTATGATTATTGAATTTCTTACTTATGAATACACGATTACCTCCTGCCCCTTGAACTTGAGCTGGACGAACCTGATGATCTCGATGACGATCCTGAGGAACCTGATGAACGAGAAGATGATCCAGATGATCGTGATACGGAACCTGAACTCCTACTTGAGCTTGAACTGCTACTAGAGGGAGTATACGACTTCGATGGGCTACTGCTCCTTGAAGGAGTATACGACTTGGAAGGGGTGCTCTTAGGTTGAGAATAGTTTCGCGATGAGTTGTTGCTTGGTGGCGAATAACTTCTGGTATTACCACTGTTTGAATTGCTTTTGTTCGGGGTCGAATAGTTTCGGCTGGGGGTATTGCTTTTCGACGAGTTATACGAATCGTTGCTTTGTGGCTTCGAATAACCCGATGTGCTGTTTGTACGTGGCTTGCTATACGACTTTGAACTTTCAGGCTTTGAATAATTTCTGCTCGAACTGCTGTTGCTATTGTTATACTTAGGCTTCGAATTGCTACTCCGTGAGTTGTTGTACTGATACTTAGTACCAGAAGGCGAGGTATAACCTTGCTTGCTATTATTGCCCTGTGCAGAAGTACGTGGCTTCGCGCTTTGTGTGGTAGTTGTCGAGGGCTTCGAGGATTGCTGCGGTGCCGAAGTCCTGTCTTTTTGCGAAGTATTTATTTCTTTTTGATAACTCTCCCTTGTTTTTGAAGGATACTGGTATTGTGGCTTTTGGGAAGTGGTCGGGTTTTGGTTTGTCCTTTGTGAAGCCGAGCTTTGTGTTGATGAGGCTTGACCTGGCCTTGCACTTGCATTTCCTTTACTATCGCTTGTATTTCCTAAAGTAGATTGTTGGTTAATTCTGCTACTGGTTGAAATTGTTGAATTCTCACGTGTACTACCCGAATTTTGCTGTTGTGAATTTACACGGCTACTTGTAGAAATAGTTGGTTTAGAAGAATTATCCCGACTGGTAGAAGTTGGACTTACTGATTGAGATGTATTCCCACGGGCCGATGAATTGGTAAAAGAACCATTGTTGACAGCATACACTGGAGCCCGCCCTTCGCTAGCTATTGCCGAATTGTACTTATCACCCAAATCCCTACCGGTGCTTGTATATCCACCAACATGGTTAGTCGGTTTATCATCGCGGTGCCCATAGTGGTAGTTATTAGTACCATCGTGGCTGTTGTAGTAATAATCGTTGTACGACGAAGCATAGTAGCCATCATAGAAACCATTATTGTAACCATTCCAATACGAGTTATAATAGGGTGAATACCAAGGTGAGTAATAATTGCTATATCCCCATCCTATATACGAACCATAATAAGGATAGCCAAAACCTATACTCCAATATCCTGGCCACCAGTTGTATCCAAGATAGATACTGGTTCCCCAGAAAAAGGGATCGTGGTTGTACCAATACATATTGGTGTAATAGTTGTCGTAATATCCACATCCTATATAGGGATCGTGAAACCTTCTTAGACGGGCTGAATAGGAGTAGTCATAATAATCATCATAGTCCGATTCGCTATAATAATTGTTGGTCACATAGGTATTGCCATCCTCATCATAGTACTCTTCGGAATAATCAGGAACATACTCGCCATATTCGCGCTCATCAGTAATCGTGTCTCCATTAGGAGATTGATAATTGTATTCTTGTTGCCTGGTCGAATATTCATTTACAGGTTCCTCTGCGGGCACGTATTCTTCAACCTCCTCATTATAGGCTGATACGGCCTTCTCATCCGACTGAAAAACGGCTTCATCACCGGGTGTGTCATAAATGGGATCGTAACTCGAACCTACATATCCGCTGGAAGTGCATCCCATCAGGAAGGCCAGCATTACCGGAAAAATTTTAAACATTGTTTTCATGACTTATTCTCCTATCGCTTATTTATATATTTTTGTTGCTCTTATTAAAATGTGATTTGTGAAAAACAAACTTCATACCAAAAGTATAAATAATGGCAAAAGAATTAACAAAGAGAAGTGAAAATTATTCGCAATGGTACAACGACCTTGTACTAAAAGCAGATCTTGCTGAAAATAGTGCAGTTCGGGGCTGTATGGTTATCAAACCTTATGGTTATGCTATATGGGAAAAGATACAAGCCCAACTCGATAAAATGTTCAAAGACACCGGGCACTCGAATGCCTATTTCCCGCTTTTCATCCCAAAATCGTATTTTTCTAAAGAAGCCAGTCATGTGGAAGGATTCGCCAAAGAGTGTGCCGTAGTTACGCACTATCGCTTGAAGCAAGATCCAAATGGCCCTGGAGTGATCGTCGATGAAGATGCAAAACTGGAAGAAGAGCTTATCGTAAGGCCTACATCGGAAACAATAATTTGGGACACGTACAGAAATTGGATCCAATCGTACCGCGATTTGCCCTTGCTGATAAATCAGTGGGCCAATGTGGTACGATGGGAAATGCGGACCCGTTTGTTTTTACGTACTGCAGAGTTTCTCTGGCAGGAAGGGCACACAGCTCACGCCACAAAAGAAGAGGCTATTGAAGAAACAATTCAGATGATAAATGTATATGCCGAATTTGCCCGTGATTGGATGGCCATGCCTGTAATTATCGGAAGTAAAACGGAAAGTGAGCGCTTTGCCGGGGCACTCGAAACATACACCATCGAAGCTTTGATGCAAGACGGGAAAGCCCTGCAATCGGGCACATCGCATTTTCTTGGGCAAAACTTTGCAAAAGCTTTCGATGTAAAATTCACCAACCAGGAAGGCAAACAGGATTATGTTTGGGCTACCTCGTGGGGTGTTTCCACACGTTTGATGGGCGCATTAATTATGGCCCATGCCGATGATAATGGTTTAGTACTTCCTCCAAAGCTAGCACCCATCCAGGTTGTGATTGTTCCTATCTATAAAGGGAAAGACGAAATGGATGCTATTTATCAGGCAGGCGAAAAGCTGCGGAAAGAAATTGCAGAGGCTGGTTTCGCTGTGAAATTCGACCATCGCGATACGCACAAACCAGGGTTTAAATTTGCTGAGTACGAATTAAAAGGAGTTCCGGTTCGCTTAGCCCTTGGACCAAGGGATGTGGCCTCCGGCAATGTAGAACTTGCCAGGCGTGACACACTCGAAAAGAAAGTTTATCCACAGGCAGGTATTGTAGATGTAATTAGAGAACTATTGGATGAAATGCAACAAAACATCTACAAGAAAGCTGAGGTTTTCAGAGATGAAAATACATACCAAGTGGACACATGGGATGAATTCAAGGACATCATAAACAACAAAGGTGGTTTTGTAATGGCCCACTGGGATGGTACAGCGGAAACTGAAGACAAAATAAAGAATGAAACCAAGGCAACAGTCCGCTGCATTCCACAGAATAATCCTTTGGAGGAAGGGATTTGTGTCTACTCAGGGAAACCTTCGGTGCAAAGGGTGTTGTTTGCAAAAGCGTATTAGGGGCAATTATGTAATTGGGTAATTGAGGATTGGAAGATACGGGAAGTGTGAAGGCTTGATGTTAGATTTACAGCAAAAAGCAACAAACCGTAGCAATAGAAGTTCTTCCCTGGCTTATAACATCCACAATTACCCAATTACATAATTCCCTAATTACTAAAGATCCTATCTTGCAGGTAACAATGAAATTCGACTTCAACCCCAAAGGTTTTTTGATCATCCTAACATTTCCCTTTTTTTCTTACTTTTGAAAAACTAATTTAGTTGAAATGGACGCAGCCTTGGAAAAACAAAAAAAGAACATCGGTGAATTGACTACTAAATCGATAGCCAAACAAGATGTATATGAAAAGACATTGGAAACTTTCAATTTGCTAAAAGAGGTCCTAGGCCAAATTACCATTGATTACAATCAGAAACTCAACGATGTAGACAAAAGACTTCTTTTCGAGTACAAAGACAAGGGCGTTTTTGATGCCGAGATAAAGGCTGCCAGCGATGTATTATATTTCTCTATGCACACCAATGTATTCGAGTTCAACCGCGAGCATAGTATTTGGAAGACTTCGTATGTAAGCGAAAACAAACATAATTCGTATTGCGGGATCATCAGCATTTACAATTTCCTGGCCGATTCTGTCAAGTACAACCGAACCGATGACCTTGGCTATTTGATAGGTCGCATCTTCATTAATAAGGACCAACATTATTTTGTCGAGGGGAAACGTCAGCTGGGTTTTCTTTACAACGATTTTGGTAAGGCTGTGATCAATCGGGATTCGCTTTGCGAAATAGTAGAAACAGCCCTTGGCTATGCCTTCGAATTCGATTTATTAGTTCCGCCTTACGACCAGGTAAAAATAGCATCGCTTGCCCAGATGCAGTATAAGATCGAGTTTTCAAAAATACAAACAGGCAAACGGCTTGGTTTCCAATTTAACTCCGACGATGTAAGCTAATATTAAAAACATAAGAAATATGAAAAAATACACATTAACATTAATCGTGGCCATTGCCATTCTTTCGCAAGCAATTGCCCAGCAAGATATATTTAATAATTCGACCTTTAATCCTGCCGAAATGAAAGAATTACCGAATGAAAAATATCAGCAATGGGTAGGTGAATATATAAAAGTCCCTCTCACATCCGATTTAAAAAACTTAAGCGAAGCAGACAGAAGCATCCTACCTTTGCTTTTCGAGGTTGCCAATATCATGGACGATATATACTGGCTGCAAGCGTATGGGAATAAAACACGGTTAATGAAACATATTCAGTCGGAAGATGCCAAACGCCTGGTGGAAATCAACTATGGCCCTTGGAACCGGCTTCACGGCAATATGCCAATATTCGAAAATATAGGACAAAAACCAGCGGGGGCAAATTTTTATCCTCCCGATATGACCAAAGAAGAATTCGAAGCATACGATAATCCTGAGAAAAAAAGCCTTTACACCGTATTAAGGAGAAACAAAAGCGGGACTTTGCGCACAATTCTATACCATGAATTTTATGGGGAACAGGTTAACAAAGCCAGCCGGCTCATGGTTGCGGCCAGCGAAGTAACCTCCGACCCGGGTTTTGCCGATTACCTCAGATTAAGGGCCCAAGCCCTGTTAAACGATGATTACTTTGAAAGCGATATGGCCTGGATGAGCATGAAAACAAATACCATTGATTTTGTGGTTGGTCCCATCGAAAATTATGAAGATCAATTATATAGCTACAAAGCCGCCCACGAGGCATTTATCTTGATCAAAGACATGGAATGGTCGGAGCGGCTCGCGCATTATTCAGCATTACTTCCCGATTTGCAAATGCAACTTCCTGTTGATGAAAAATATAAGCAGGAAGTACCCGGCAGCGATTCCGATTTGGGCGTGTATGATGCCATCTATTATAAAGGCGATTGCAATGCGGGCAGCAAAACCATCGCAATCAACCTCCCCAACGACAGCAAGGTTCAGTTGGCCAAAGGCAGCCGAAGGCTTCAACTAAAAAATGCGATGAGGGCCAAATTCGAGAATATCCTCATGCCCATTTCAAATATGTTGATAGATCCATCGCAGCAGACACATGTTACTTTCAATGCCTTTTTCGAAAACACCATGTTTCATGAGGTTGCCCATGGACTGGGAATAAAAAATACAATAAACGGAAAAGGTGATGTTCGCACTTCGCTGAAAGAACAATACTCGGCTATCGAAGAAGGAAAAGCAGATATTTTAGGGTTGTTCCTCGTTACCAAACTTAAGGAGATGGGCGAACTGGAAGTCGATTTAATGGACAATTATGTAACTTTCATGGCTGGGATTTTCCGATCCATCCGCTTCGGTGCCTCAAGTGCTCACGGGAGGGCCAACCTAATGCGCTTCTACTATTTTAAAGAAATGGGAGCTTTCCAAAAAACCGATGAAGGTTTCTATAAAATAGATTTTGAGAAAATGAAAGACGCAATGAATAGCCTTACGGATGTAATTTTAACATTGCAGGGAAATGGCGATTACGATGGTGTGAAAAAATTGATGGAAGAAAAAGGCAAAATTGGCCCACAACTTCAAAAAGACCTCGACCGTTTAAAAGAATCGAATATCCCTGTGGATGTAATTTTTGATCAAGGGGTGAATGTGGTAGGGATAAGATAGTTCTGAGTTGAAGAAGTTCTGAGTTCTGAGTTAGTTTGTTGAATGGTTGAGTGGTTGAGTGGTTGAGTGGTTGAGTGGTGAGTGGTTGAAAATATGACTCATCCATTGAAATATTAGCGAAAATAAATTATGAAACACATAGGCAAAACATTCAACTCAGAACTCCTTCAATTCAGGACTCAAAACTTCTTCAACTCGGAACTTTTTCAACTCAGAACTTTCTTAACTTTGAACTCAGAACACTAAAAAAATGGCAAGAATCGTTCGGAATAATAGCAACAAAAACCAAGTCAACATATTTATTGTTGACGATAACGAACTGGATGCAAAAGTCATGATGCAGGAGTTTGAGCTTAACACAAACTACGAGATAAAACTTTTCCATTCGGGCGAACACTTCTTGAAGCAAATTATCGCCAACCCTCCAAACAAAAAGTGTATTGTCATTATTATCCTCGACTACATTCTTAATTCATCAAACATTGAAGCCAAAAATGGGATCGAAATCCTAAAGATAATCAAGGAAATCAATATCGATTACGAGGTCATTATGATTTCATCCTCGGCCGATGTGGATATCGTAACTTCTGCCATTCATTATGGAGCTGTAACTTTTGTCAAGAAAAACGAGAATACCTTTTTGCGCCTGCAGAACAACATAAACTGGATCATCTCCAAAAAAATCCTGAAACGGAAACGACGATCAACCATTGGCACTATATTTTTATTTCTGGCAATACTCATTGTCATTTCGGTTTCGGTACTGGTACTCGCCAACTATTTCCCCGATTTGATCAGGCGGTAGACTAGGTAAACTTCAAAAGTAATATTCAAACAATAGGGGTATTAGCTAAAATTCAAGACAATTTATCCATGGCTAAGCATTTTACAAGCTCATAAACTTTTGAAGTTTTTATACGACTGTTGAGACAACACCACAATTCATTGTGGTGATTTTATAAACCGCACCCCCCTTACCCAAAAATGACTATTTGTCACCTTTACCCCGCATGGCACAGACTTTGACAAATGCGGCCAAAATTATTAATGTCAAACTAAAATTATACGAATATGCAAAAAGGTAAAATTGGTGTAACTACTGAAAATATCTTTCCAATAATCAAGAAGTTTTTATACTCTGATCACGAAATATTCCTACGCGAATTAATTTCCAATGCAGTGGATGCCACCCAAAAGCTAAAGGCACTTTCATCGATGGGCGATTTTAAGGGCGAAATAGGCGATACAACCATCAAAGTTTCGTTGGATGAAAAAAAGAAAACCCTTACCGTTTCGGACCGGGGGATTGGAATGACATCAGAAGAAATTGAAAAGTACATCAACCAGATTGCTTTTTCGAGTGCCGAAGAATTCCTCGAAAAGTACAAAGACAAGGCAGATGCCATTATCGGGCATTTTGGTTTGGGTTTCTATTCTTCATTCATGGTATCGAAACAAGTCGAGATTATTACAAAATCGTATAAAGACGATGCCAAAGCCGTAAAGTGGGTGTGCGATGGCAGCCCCGAATACAGCCTCGAAGAGGTGGAAAAAGAAGACCGTGGTACCGACATCATCCTTCATCTGGATAAAGAGTCGAAAGAATTTGCCGAAGAGCACCGTATCAACGAGTTACTCAAGAAATATTGCAAGTTCCTTCCAGTTGAAATAGCCTTTGGCGAAGAAAAAGACTGGAAAGATGGCAAGGAAGTTTCGACCGGAAAACCTAAAATCATTAATAATACAAAACCGGCCTGGACCCAAAAGCCTGCCGACCTGAAAGATGAAGATTACAAGAGCTTCTATCGCGAACTCTATCCAATGACATTCGACGAGCCTTTGTTCAACATCCACCTGAACGTGGATTATCCATTCAACCTAACAGGTATTTTGTACTTCCCAAAAATCAAAAACAATGTCGAAATCCAAAAAAATAAAATCCAGTTGTACTGCAACCAGGTTTTTGTGACTGACTCGGTAGAAGGCATTGTCCCTGAATTTCTGACATTGTTGCATGGGGTAATTGATTCGCCCGACATCCCGTTGAACGTGTCGCGGAGCTACTTGCAGAGCGATTCGAACGTGAAAAAAATCTCGAACCACATCACCAAAAAAGTAGCCGACCGCTTGGCCGAACTCTTTAAAAAAGACCGGACAGAATTTGAAAACAAATGGGACAATCTGAAACTTTTCATTGAATACGGCATGTTGACCGAAGAAAAGTTTTATGAAAAAGCAGTGAAGTTTGCCCTATTCAAAAACATCGATGGGAAGTATTTCACTTTTGAAGAATACGAAAAACTGATCAAAGAAAACCAGACCGACAAAGACAAGCGATTGGTTTACTTGTACTCGACCGATCGCGATGCACAATTCAGCTACATCGAAGCAGCCAAAGCAAAAGGCTATGATGTTCTGATAATGGATGGTCAGTTGGATGCCCACTTTATCAACCATCTTGAGCAAAAGTTAAAAGATTCAAGTTTTGTCAGAGTCGATTCCGACATTATCGACAAACTGATCAGAAAAGATGATAAGACGGATTCGAAAATCCCGCAGGAGCAAAAAGATGAACTTATCCCGGTTTTCAACAGCCAGTTACCCGATGGGAAAATCAATTTCATTGTTCAGTTCGAAGATTTGGCAGAAACAGATGCGCCTATCGTAATTACCCAAAACGAATTTATGCGCCGCATGAAAGATATGTCGGCCATGGGTGGCGGAGGAATGGGTTTCTATGGCGACCTGCCCGAAAGCTATAACCTGGTTGTAAATGCAAACCACCCATTGGTAAATTCAATCATAGCTGATAAAGACAAGTCGGTGGGCGACAAAGTAAAATCTGTGCTCGACGAAATGAAACCTGTTGAAAGTGAAAAGGAAGCTCTTGAAAAACTGACTAAAGACAAAAAAGAGGAGGAAATCGAACAGGTTGAGAAAGACAAAAAAGAAGAACTCAACAAAAAGCTCGAAGAGCTTCGCCATAAAAAAGAGGATGTGCTGAAAGAATATGGTAAATCCAATAAGCTCGTGAAACAATTGATCGACCTTGCATTATTGGCCAACAACATGCTAAAAGGCGAAGACCTGAATAAATTTGTGAAACGTTCGGTTGAATTGATAAAGTAAATGATTATTGATGATTTTGTCGGTAATCATTTAATAGCCAGGAACAGTAGAGACGCAATAAATTGCGTCTCTACTGTTCCTGGCTATAATGATGAAAATTTAAAATCTAAAATGGCTTCATTCATTTAGACGCAATGAATTGCGTCTAAAAGATAGCACAATGAAAAAAGAGATTTGAAAACAGAGGCTGGCATAATACCAGCCTCTTTTTTTGTTTCATTCACCGACAAACTGTATTTTTAGGATTTCAATAGAAACACAAAAATTTTGATTTAAAGGCATGAAAAAGTTTATTGCAACTGGCATACTATCAATCCTATTCATTTTATTCTTTGTTGATTTATATGCTTCTTCTCCCTACATCATTTTAAAGAAGAAACAGCCTACCTCCCCGCTGTCGGTAAATGGTTTCATGAAAAAACGCTGGGGCCCGGAGATTATCATTGGTGGGAAAGCTGATATTAATTTCAGCAAAATAAAGGGGGCCGACGACAGTGATGCGAAAATGATAATGGGGCCAACCTTCGGGGCAGTTGCCAGGTTGCAAAATAGTGAAGGCATTGCTTTTGAAACAGGAATCCTTTATTCTGCAAAAGGTTATAAAAACAAATTGTCAGTAGAAAACACCCCTATTGAAATTTTCCACGAAGACTTTATGGTAAATCTTAACTATATTGATATTCCCTTTTTATTGCGTATCAGCTTCCACGAAAATTTTATTTACAACATCGATCTGGGGGCCTACACATCATTTTTAGTTTCGGCGCAAAAAGATGGTACAAGTACTACCGAATATGGTGGCACCTTTTATGAGCCAATTAGTTACAATGGTGATGTAAAGAAAGATTACCATAGTTTTGACCTTGGTCTTCTTATTGCCGGAGGTGTCCAATATCAACTTACCAAGAAAAGAAAGGGTACGAATATTTCATGCTTTGCAAATGCAGGAATACAAATAGGAATTCGGACAATTTCTTCAATAGAAGAAGCCGATTTCAACAACAGGACCTATCAAATTGGCCTGGGCATTTTATTTCATCTGGATCAATAGGTATAAAACAACACCCTAATTCAGCTTGGTGATAGGTAACTATATCCAACCTACTTGAGGCAACACCATACTTCAGTATGGTGATTGGTATGAGGCAAAACCATACTGAAGTATGGTGATAAATATGAGACAACACCACGCTTCAGCATGGTGGCTAAAAATAAAGCGCAGCCTCTTTTCTCAAAAACTCAATAGCTGCCTTTGGCGAGTGTACATCACCTACCACCATCCATTCAAGGATAGCCTTGCTAAAGTCCATGGCTGTGGCATCTTTTTCAACTTTCAACGAAGTAGTGTTGATTAATTTCACCACATTTTCCTTGGCTCCAACAACAACCTCCCAAGCTTTGTCACTCACGTATATCTGCTGCGAAAGATTATGGTCGAACTCCGAACGAATGCTCTGCAACAGTTCTTTTTGCAATTCCCGGAATCCCATGCCATGCCGCTTTACACGTATCAATAAATTTTCTGGAGCAATCCGCTCCAACAATAAGGTAAGCCTTTCGTAAGCCTGCAAACGGATAGGTACGATTATCTTCCGGTTTTCGAGACGCAGCTCATGCTGGCGGCGCTTTTCGTCATTCTTATAAAACCAATAAACAAGAACAAAAACAGTAATCAAAACCACCATCGAAGGGATGGTATATTTCATCAATTCCAACATAAAGCAATCTTTAATGATTTAGGGCAAAAGTAGGGGAAAAATGGGGAATTAAGTAATCTGGGAAAATAAGAAATTGAGGAATTGAGGAATTAAGAAAATAGAGAATTGGAGAGGTATATCTCTTTTTGTTAAAGATTCCTCACTTTGTTACAGATGACAACTTTTTATGAAAGACTGAAAAATAAAAATGTTTTAAGATTGACTTAAGATTTTTGAGAGATGATTTTCAGGGACGAAACTCAAATCTAAAATTAAAAATCGTTAATCATCAATCCTAAATCTATTCCTTTTGTCATTTCTCTTTGTGCCCAAAATATTGAGGTGTAGCCCGGAAAGGCAGGGAAATCTGGATATTAGGGGGAGGAATCTCCTTTTTCGTTACCATTTATTTGTGATTTGTAAATTACTTTGAAATTTTCTTCCAAAAAACACATGATCTGAGAATAACCGAAGCCCTCATTTACCCTATAACCTAATTCCCCATTTCCTTAATTACCTAATTTCTTAATTCACCATTCCCCAATTTTCTACTATTTTTGCTCCCCATGTATGCCATTATCGACATTGAAACAACTGGTGGGTCCTATAAAACGGAAAAGATCACGGAAGTAGCCATTTACATCCACGATGGGCAAAAAATTGTCGATGAATTTGTAAGCCTGGTAAACCCTGAACAGGGCATCCCTTACTTCATCACAAACCTCACAGGCATCACCAACGAAATGGTGGCCGATGCCCCGAAGTTTTACGAAATTGCCAAAAAGATTGTAGAGATCACCGAGGACAAAATCTTCGTAGCCCACAATGCTACCTTCGATTACAATTTTGTTAAAAATGAATTCCGCAGCCTGGGTTTTGAATATAACCGAAAGCAACTGTGTACAGTAAAACTGAGCCGAAAGCTGATGCCAGGCTTCCCAAGTTACAGCCTGGGCAATTTATGCGAGAGGCTTAATATCCAAATCAATGGCCGTCACCGGGCGGCTGGGGATGCTTTTGCCACGGTTAAACTTTTCGAGCGATTGTTGGCTTTGGACATAGGGGGCAGTTTCACGAAAAAAGCCGACCGTCTGACTTTTCGTGGCCTTCATCATTTGTTTGATAAATCAATAATCGAGAAACTACCTCAAAAAGCCGGGGTTTATTATTTCCACAACGAGCGGGGCGATCTCATTTACATAGGCAAAAGCAACAATATCCGTAAAAGGATTATCCAGCACCTGGCCAACGAAAACACATCGAAGGCTATTGAAATGAAAAGCAACATTGTTACAATTAGCCACGAAATTACAGGCAGCGAACTGATTGCCTTGCTTCTCGAATCGGACGAAATAAAAAAACACAAGCCACTTTTCAACCGCCAGCAACGCCGCACTTCCTTTACGTATGGGATTTTTCATTATAAAGATCAGAATGGCTATTTACGATTGAATATCGAAAAAAACTCAAAAAAATATTCTCCCCTGGTTTCATTTTCATCGCACGAAGAAGGCAAAAACCAACTGCATCGGTTAGTCGAGGAATTTGAACTCTGCCAGAAACTATGCGGTTTGTATACTACCGACAAGGCCTGTTTTCATTATGGCATCCATCAGTGCAAAGGGGCATGCATTGGAGAAGAATCGCCTGATGAATACAACAAGAGGGTACAATTGGCCATCGACCGTTTTGAGTTCGAGAACAATAATTTCCTGATTATTGATGGTGGCCGGCACGAAGATGAAAAATCGGTGGTGTGTGTTGAAAATGGAAATTACCGGGGCTTCGGTTTTTTTAGCCCTAAACATACAGCTAACAATATCGACCTGATAAAAGATTGCGTAAAGCCCTATTCCAACAACCGGGACATCCAGACCATTATACGGGGTTACTTAAAACATGAAAAAGCGGAGATGATCATCAAGTTGTAAATACTACTTTTCATTCCTAATTGCCACAGCGTGACATGCAACAATCCCAGCCGTTTCAGTGCGAAGCCTACTATTTCCCAGGCTAATTGCTTCAAAACCGGATTGCAAAGCAAGCATTACTTCATCTTCTGAAAAATCCCCTTCGGGACCTATTAATATGGTGTAGTGATCGCCAGGAGATAGTTTGTGCTTGATATGTACTTTTTCGCTATCGTAGCAATGGGCAATAAGCCTGGATCCTTCTACATTAGTTTGAAGGAAATCTTTAAAACTGATGAATTCATTAAGCTTGGGATGATAGGCTGTCAATGATTGCTTTACCGATGAAGTTATCACTTTCATCAACCTGTCCGTGCGGATGTGCCTGCGCTCGGAATGTGTACATAGCAATGGTGTAATTTCATCCACCCCAATTTCAGTGGCCTTTTCTAGCAGCCATTCAAATCGCTCGATACTTTTTGTAGGTGCTACAACCAAGTGTAGGTAATAATCTCGCTTGCCGTAATTCTGCTTCTTTTCAATCACCTTCACCACACAACGGCGATGATCGGGGATTTCGATGATCGCCGTATAAAATCCCCCCACCCCATCAATCAACCGAACGGCATCGCCCTTTCGCAAGCGCAACACCCGGATGCAATGACCCGATTCAACTTCATCCAGTTGATACAGGTCCTGATCGATATTGGGGGTATAAAAAAGGTGCAATTAGGTCCCGTTTTTGGGGTTCGACTTGGGGTTCTTTTTGATGGTAAGCTTCGATTCCTCCCTGTTCAGGAGGCGCTCAATATTTTTTTGATGTGTAAGAAGGAGCAGCACGGCAATAATCATGGAGAAGAAAATCAAAGATATGGTAGTGGTTTCAAACACCACAATGATAAGGACTGGAAAGGAGAACCCGGCAATCATCGAACTTAATGACACATAGCGCGAAAACACCAACGAAATGGCAAAAATACCTACAGCAATAAGGGCCGAATATGGGTGAATGCCCAGCACAATCCCAAACAACGTAGCCACACCTTTGCCACCTTTAAAGCCCACATAAATAGGGAAAATATGCCCCAATAAGGCCGCCAGGCCAAATAGTAATTGAGCATTGATATAATCGCCCGAGGCAGGAATGTAATAGTTTGAGAAATATATAAGCTTTACAGCAGCCCAGCCCTTAAAGGCATCGAAAAGGAAAACCGGGATCCCGGCTTTCACGCCAAGAACCCTAAAGGTGTTGGTGGTCCCAGCATTTCCGCTTCCATGTTCCCTGATATCGATGCCGTAAAATATTCGGCCAATCCAAACCGAAGTCGGGATGGAGCCTAATAAATACGCCACGACAACTAAAATAATATTCAACAGATAAGGCTGATACACCATATTTCACAAGATTTCAAGGGCCAAAAATACAAATTATATGTTGTACAGCAATTTTTTCACAAGGATAGGAGCTTAGCGATCCAACAACACAATCCTTTTTCTATCTTTACATCAGGCTAAAACAAACCGAATCAATCATGGCACTTAAAGACTTAATACTGAAAAACAGGAGCTACCGACGCTTCAACCAGGATGTGGAAATTTCCAAGGCTGAAATCCTCGCTTTCATTGATATGGCAAGGCTTTCACCCTCGGCAAGGAATGCGCAGCCCTTGAAATACTATATTTCGAATGAAGTGGATTCAAATGCAAAGATATTCCCCTCTCTTGCATGGGCTGGTTATCTGAAAGACTGGCCCGGCCCGGAAGAAGGCGAACGCCCATCGGCCTATATTGTGGTGAGTGTGGACAAAAACATATCGGAGAACTATTATTGCGACCATGGTATTGCCACGCAAAGCATCCTTTTGGGTGCGGTTGAAAAAGGCTATGGAGGTTGCATAATTGCAGCGATCAAAAAAACAGAATTACACGATACGCTTCAAATTCCCGAAAACCTCGAAATTTTGCATGTGATCGCACTCGGAAAACCAATAGAGGAAGTGGTGATAGAAAAAATGAAAGGCGGTGATTTCAAATATTGGCGCGATGACAAGCAAGTGCATCATGTGCCAAAAAGAGGAATTGAGGAGTTGGTCGTCAACTTGTAGTCAGTTCTAAATTGGGTCGATAAGTAAGCCTCCATTTACAATATTCAAATTACAAATAAATTACAAAGTCAAAAATTTTCAAATTCGAAACAATTTGACCTTTGAGATTTAGATTTTATTTGTTTTTTGAGATTTCTAATTTGTTATTTCTTAGGTTAAATTTCTTCCAGGAGAAACTATTTGAATCTATTCCCCAATAATTTTCACCAGCACCCGCTTCCTGCGTTTTCCATCAAACTCGCCATAGAAAATTTGTTCCCAGGGACCAAAATCGAGCTTCCCTTCGGTGATGGCACATACCACTTCACGGCCCATCACTGTGCGCTTTAGGTGGGCATCGGCATTGTCCTCGTAGCCATTGTGGTGGTATTGCGAATAGGGTTTTTCGGGAGCTAATTTCTCCAGCCAGGTTTCATAATCCTGATGCAGGCCCGGTTCATCATCGTTGATGAACACACTGGCTGTTATGTGCATGGCATTGACCAGCACCATTCCTTCTTGCACGCCACTTTCGTGAATGCACGATTGCACTTCGGGTGTGATATTGATCAATTCCCTTCGCTTACTTGTGGAGAACCAAAGTTCTTTTCTGTATGATTTCATTATATTCGAAATTTGAAACTTGAAATTAGATTACCCTTTACCGAATTCAACATTCAATACCGTTTGGTAATCAAATTAATAAAAATGGAATGCGGATAATACGGATTTTCAAACGCGGATAAAACGTGTTAATGATTTAAGAAATCAGCGTTGCTTGCATCCGCGTTATCAGCGTTCCAATCCTAAACTAAACGACATTGATTCAACATTTAAAATTTAAAATACCTTACCATAACCCTACAGGACAATTAGAATCGGGACTATTCGCCTTTGCTGGTATGTAGCATCCACATCTATCGCAGTGCAGGTAAACACTTCTGCTGGCGTGTTCGCAGGTACCACATATTTCCATCCGCTCTTTCGCCAACTGTCGGGTTTGGGGGTTGCCGAAAATCAGGTTGCGCCAGCCAATCAGGATTTCCTTTAATCGTCCCATCACAGACCAAGTTCCTTCACTATGTGCTTAATTTTTTTGTCCAGTTCGGCATCTACCTTATAAAAATCAGCGCGGGTGAGCAAATCGCCTTTCACACTAAAATAAAACTTGATTTTTGGCTCGGTGCCCGATGGCCTGATTGATACTTTAGTACCGTCCTGGGTGATAAATTGCAGCACATTCGATTTGGGTAATTCAATATCGTAGCGCAGGTGGCTTAGTTGGTCGAATGTTTTTTGCTGAAGATAATCGTGTACCAGCATCACATCCGAACCGGCTATGGAATCGGGTGGTTTCATGCGGAAATCATCCATCATTTTCTGGATTTCCTCGGCACCCGATTTTCCCTTGCGGGTAATAGAAATCATATCTTCTTTATAAAAACCGAATTCGATGAAAATATCCAGCATCAAATCGAACATCGTTTTACCTTGTTCTCTTGCCCAGGCTGCTGTTTCTGCAATCATGGCACAGGCCGAAATGGCATCTTTGTCGCGGACAAAATCACCCACCAGGTAACCATAGCTTTCTTCCCCTCCCCCGATGTAAGTTTTCCGGCCTTCATTTTTTCGGATGATATCGGCAATAAACTTAAACCCGGTGAGTGTATCGAAATATTCCAACTTATATTTTTCGGCTATTTCAGCCATAAGCTCTGAAGTAACAATCGTCTTGACGATATACTCCTTGCCGTGCAATTTTCCTTTCTCGTTCCACTGATGCACAAGGTAATAAGTCAGCAAGACTGCGGTTTGGTTACCATTGACAAGAATAAATTCCCCTTTATCGTTTTTGATGGCAATCCCCACCCTGTCAGCATCGGGATCGGTGGCGAGGATAAGGTCTGCATCGATTGACTTGGCCTTCTCCAGAGCCATGTTTAAAGCTGCCGATTCTTCAGGGTTTGGTGAGACTACGGTCGGGAAATCTCCCGAAACCACATCCTGTTCAGGGATATTGAAAACATTTTCGAAACCAAATTTCCTCAATACTGCCGGAACAAGCTCAACGCCTGTACCATGAATGGGTGTATATACAATTTTTAGATCATTGTGCTTTTTGATGATTTCAGGGTTGAGTGAAAGCTCTTTGATTTTATTTAGATAGATTTCATCAAACTCTTTCCCTATTATTTCAATCAGGGCATCGTTCCCCTCAAATTTAATTTCATCGACAGAAATTGTTGCAGCTTCCTCAACCACATTTTTGTCGTGCGGCTCGATCAATTGGGCGCCATCTTCCCAGTAGGCTTTAAAGCCATTGTATTCTTTTGGGTTATGAGAAGCGGTAATTACCACCCCACTTTTACATCCAAAATGACGGATAGCAAACGACAACTCAGGAGTAGGGCGAAGGGATTCAAAAAGATAAGCTTTGATATTATTGGCAGAGAAAATTTGAGCCACAGTTTTGGCAAACATGGGGCTGTTGTTCCGGCAATCGTGGGCAATGGCGACCTTGATCTCAGTATTTTCCCCATAATTCTTTTTCAGGTAATTGCAAAGGCCCTGAGTTGCCATGCCTACCGTGTAGATGTTCATGCGGTTGGTGCCCACGCCCATGATGCCACGCAATCCGCCCGTACCAAATTCAAGGTCTTTATAGAATGACTCGATTAGCTGGGCTTCATCGTTTTCCAGCATGTTCTTCACAGCATCTTTAGTTTCCTGGTCGAAATTGCCCTCAAGCCACATTTTAGCTTTCTCTTTTACCTGGACTAATAAATCTTCGTTTTTCATATCTTGATTTTTTTATAGTTAGCTAATCAATTTACTTTAAGCTCTTTTAAACAGCGAATTAAACTTTCTTTCCAATGAGGAATTTCAATCCCAAATTTCTCCTTCACCAGCCCTTTATTTAATACCGAATAGGATGGACGGTTGGCTGGCAGCGGATAATCTTTTGTTTCGATAGGCACCACCATGCACTTTAAATGGACCGTATCAATAATCTCTTTTGCGAAATCGTACCACGAACACACCCCTTCGTTGGAGAAATGATATATGGCAGGCTTTAATTTTGAGCCGTCTTTTTCAGTTTGAACAAGGATATCGAGTATTGTTTTGGCCAGGTCAGGGGCATAAGTAGGCGTTCCAATTTGGTCGAAAATCACCCGAAGTTCATCCCTTTCGGCACCAAGCCTGAGCATGGTTTTTACAAAATTATTCCCAAAACTAGAGTACAACCAGGAAGTCCGCACAATTACTCCATCAACACCAGAAGCCAAAAACTCTTTCTCTCCTGCCTCCTTGGTCCTGCCATAAGCTGAATTGGGTTTCGTAGGATCGCTTTCCTTATAAGGTATATGGTTGGTTCCGTCGAACACATAATCGGTGGAGACATGCACCATTGCCATATTGTGTTTTTTTGAAGCAAGAGCAAGGTATTTGACTGCATCCCTGTTAATCAAAAAAGCCATTTCGGTATCTTCTTCCGCCTTGTCGACGGCAGTGTAGGCCGCACAATTGACAAGATAATTAAACTCTTGGTCTTTTAGAAAGGCTTCAATTGCATCCGGCTTTGTAATATCCAATTCTGCGACATCGGTAAATACAAATTCGAAATTGGGATATAAAGCGGCTAACTCATTTATCTCGCTGCCGAGCTGACCGTTGGCTCCGGTTATGAGGATCTTTTTCATTAAGTCAATTATTGATTAAAAACAAAGTTTTTTTCAGCTTCCGAAATGGTTGGGAGTATCCTATCTTTAGGCGACACGATGGCTTTTGCCGGATCAACTCCCCAGTCTATATTCAAGGTGGGATCGTTGAAATTGATGCCCCGGTCGGCTTCTGGGAAATAAAGGTTGTCGCATTTATATAAGAAGGTAACTTGCTCGCTGAGTACCGAAAAACCATGAGCAAAGCCACGAGGGATAAGCAATTGAAGTTTATTTTCGCCAGAAATCTCGAATCCTTGCCACTGTCCGTAAGTAGGTGAGTTCTCCCGGATATCGACCGCTACATCGTAAATTATGCCGTCCAGCACCCTGATCAATTTAGCCTGTGAATAAGGAGCTAACTGATAATGCAAGCCACGGATCACGCCATACGACGACATCGACTCGTTGTCCTGGATAAAGGTATAATCAAGCCCGTGTTTTTTAAAACTGGCCTCATTGTAGCTCTCAAAGAAATAGCCCCGATCGTCGGTAAAAACTTTGGGTTCAATCAAGAATAAGCCCGGTAATTTAGTTTCAATAATATTCATCTGTTAAATTTTCTGTCGAAATTAAAAACTCCCAAAAATAAAGAATGTGCCCGAATAATTAAATTCCCGGCACAATCCTTTTTCTCATATATTCTAAAGTTTATATAATCAATGCGTTTAGCTTACGTTGATGGGCTTTATTTTACCTTCTGCCACACTAATGAGGTACTGCCCATATTTATTTTTGCTCAATGGTTCGGCCAACTTGCGCAATTCAGCATTCGAGATATAGCCATAGCTGAATGCAATTTCTTCGAGACAGGCCACTTTCAATCCTTGCCGATGCTCGATAGTGGCAATAAAGTTCGATGCTTCCAACAAGCTTTCGTGGGTACCGGTGTCTAACCAGGCCATTCCCCGACCAAGCAATTTAACTTTCAACCTGTCCTCTTCGAGGAACAAGCGGTTGAGGTCGGTGATTTCAAGTTCGCCACGTGCCGATGGTTTCAGGTTTTTGGCCTTTTCAACCACATCGTTGCTATAGAAATATAACCCTGTGACTGCATAATTCGATTTTGGCTTCTCCGGTTTTTCTTCAATGCTCAATACTTTTCCTGATGCATCAAATTCAGCCACACCATAGCGTTCCGGGTCGTTTACATAGTAGCCAAAAACTTCGGCCCCGTCTTTCAGTTGTGCCGATTCCCTAAGCATCTTTGTAAGGCCATAGCCATAAAAGATATTGTCGCCCAAAACCAGGCAGGCTGTGTCGTTGCCCACGAATTTTTCGCCAATGATAAAAGCCTGGGCCAATCCATCGGGCGAAGGTTGTATAGCATACTGCAAATTTATACCGAGAAAACTACCATCGCCCAGTAGATTTTGATACAACGATATATCCTGTGGTGTTGAGATAATCAGGATTTCACGAATGCCAGCCAGCATCAACACCGATAAGGGGTAGTAAATCATCGGCTTGTCGTAAATAGGAATAATCTGTTTCGAGATACTTTTTGTGATTGGATAGAGACGGGTTCCAGCCCCACCTGCCAAAATAATTCCTTTCATAGTTTTTTAGTTTATAAGTTAAGAATAATAAATTTCAGTGAAATTTGATCTGCAAGAAAACGAATATTTTAAAATTAATCGGCCAAAATTGTATCTTTTAATCTGCGAATCTGTGGCTAAAGCTGTTAATTGGAAAATGCAACAGATTATTCACAGATTTTATTCTGTTCATTTCCGTGTAAATTCAAATTTCAAAAAATAAGGTTTTTGACAAATCTAAAATCAAAAATCGGTGATCCTTGCTTCGAAATCGAAATACAATCTTTGCATCAGTTTCAAATATAAACCTGAATTAGAACTTGTCGATCGAACCATCCTTAATCAGCTTATCAAAATACGCTATGGTATACCCCAACCCTTCCTCAAGCGGGATCTTAGGTTCCCAATTGTTCAGCTCTTTTTTGGCAAGGCTGATATCAGGTTTTCGTTGGGTCGGGTCATCAGCAGGAAGTGGCATGTGGATTATTTTCGATTTCGCTCCGGTAAGTTTAATCACTTTTTCGGCCAGTTCGAGCATGGTAAATTCGCCAGGATTGCCAATGTTTACGGGGCCAATAAAATCTTCGTGCGAGGCCATCATCCGTATCATTCCCTCTACTAAATCATCCACATACTGGAAACTGCGGGTTTGTTTTCCATCGCCATAAATGGTAATGTCCTGGCCACGCAGTGCCTGCATGATAAAATTCGATACCACCCGGCCATCGTGCGGGTGCATGCGCGGCCCATACGTGTTGAATATTCTGATGATTTTTATCTTCACATTATTTTGATGGTGGTAATTTACGAACAGGGTTTCAGCACAACGTTTCCCTTCGTCGTAGCACGAGCGAATTCCAATGGGGTTCACATTGCCCCAGTAGCTTTCTTCTTGTGGATGAACTGTGGGATCGCCATACACTTCGCTGGTCGATGCCTGCAATATACGCGCACCGATACGCTTGGCAAGCCCTAACATGTTCACTGCACCCATCACCGAAGTCTTTACCGTCTTTATTGGGTTGAACTGATAGTGGATGGGCGATGCAGGACAAGCCAGGTTGTAAATTTCATCCACTTCGATGAAGAAGGGCATAGTCACATCGTGACGAATTAACTCAAAAAAAGGATTGTCTAACAAATGAAGCACATTTTGTTTCCCACCGGTAAAAAAATTATCGAGGCAAATTACTTCATTCCCTTCGTTCAGCAGGCGTTCGCTAAGGTGAGACCCGAGAAAGCCTGCGCCCCCGGTAATCAGGATTTTTTTCATGCGAATACTTTTTATTGATTATAATATCTTAGTCATTCAGTATAAAAAAACGACTATTAAAAAATTGAATAGGGAACCTTAGTGATCCCCTATTCAATATTTAAAAATTTATTTATTGTGTGTCATTCGGCCAACTCCAAAATACGTATATCCAAATTCTGCCATTTCCTTCGGATCATAAATATTCCGGCCATCGAAAATCACTTTCGATTTCATCAGCTTTTCAACAATGGTAAACTTGGGCACCCTGAATTCATTCCATTCGGTCATTATGATAAGCGCATCGGCATCGATTAGGGCTTCGTACTGATCGTCGACAAAAGTAACTTTGTCGGGGCCTAACCTGCGCTCTGCTTCTTCCATAGCTACCGGGTCGTACGCTTTCATTTCGGCTCCAGCATCAAGCAACTTGTCAATCATCACAAGTGCAGGGGCTTCGCGCATATCGTCGGTATTGGGTTTAAAGGACAGCCCCCAGATAGCAAATCTTTTTCCTTTAAGGTCCCCATTATAGTGAGCCAATATTTTGCTGAACATAAACGATTTCTGACGATCGTTAACATCTTCAACAGCCTTTAGTATTTCAAGTGAATGTCCGTAATCGTCCGATGTACGAATCAATGCTTTCACATCCTTAGGGAAACAAGAACCTCCATATCCAATACCAGCATACAAGAATTTGCTGCCTATGCGGCTATCGCTTCCAATACCAGCACGAACATTATTTACATCGGCGCCTACTTTTTCGCAGAGGTTGGCAATATCGTTCATAAAACTAATCTTGGTCGCAAGCATCGAATTGGCAGCATACTTTGTTAATTCTGCCGAAGGCACGTCCATAAACAAAATGGGATGGTTGTTCAATGTAAATGGTTTATAGAGGCGGCGCATGGTTTTTTCGGCCAACTCCGATTCCACACCTACAACAATACGATCTGGTTTCAGGAAATCGTCGATGGCATCACCTTCTTTTAGGAATTCGGGGTTCGAAGCAACATCAAACTGGATGTCAACCCCTCTCTTATCGAGTTCGGCCTGTACCGCTGCTTTTACTCTTTTCGCTGTGCCAATAGGAACAGTACTCTTAGTTACGACGACCATATAATGGTCGATGTGCCTTCCTACTTCGGCGGCCACAGCAAGAACATACTGCAAATCGGCACTACCATCTTCGTCGGGAGGTGTTCCAACAGCAATAAAAACCGCATCACTTTTTTCAATCGAATCTTTCAGGCTTGTGGTAAAAAACAAACGTCCTTTTTCCACATTGCGCTCAATCATGGTTTCGAGGCCAGGTTCATAAATAGGGAGGATGCCCTTATTTAAGTTGTCGATTTTGTTCTTGTCCACATCAACACAGGTAACCGTAATTCCGGTTTCAGCAAAACAGGTTCCAGAAACCAGGCCAACATAGCCTGAACCAACTATTGATATTCTCATAATTAATCTGTTAAGTTAAAAATAATGATTATTTATATTTAAGATTTGCATATTTTCTTCAAAGATAGATATTTTTATATTTTTGTTACATTGATTTTACTCATTGTTATGTCAATAAAATTTATACTTAACTTAATAAAATAAGTTTCAATATATTCGAAAATAATTCAGGATAAAGCGTATGAAAAAGAAATTACTTGTAATCGACGACGAAATTACCATCCGAACTTTACTGGTCACCTTCCTCAGTAAGAATTACGATGTTGAAGCAAAAAATGATGGACTTGAAGCATTAACATGGTTGCAAGATGGCAATATGCCAAACCTTATTGTTTGTGATGCCGACATGCCCAAGATGAACGGCTACGAATTTATCCAGAATGTAAGAACAAGCGGTTTTTTTAAGGACATCCCAATCATTATGCTTTCAGGCCTCGATACGAGTGCCGAAAGAGTAAAGTATTTAAAGGCAGGTGCAAATGATTTTATTGTTAAACCCTTCAACCCCGAAGAACTGGATGTGAAAATTGAAATTGGCTTAGGTCGAACTTTTTAAATTCTTTTCCGTTAAAACCTATCAAAACGAATAGGTTTATGGTTGAAAAGAAAGACAACATTGAAATGGAAGCGAAGAATGAAAAGTTCAACTTATTGTACATAGGTATTGATTCTAATTTTGTTAAAGAGCTTGAGGACAGTGCTCTTTTTACTATTACACACAAAAGAAACGGGTATCTTGCCGTCAATCACCTCGAAAATTCACCTCATCCCGATGCCATTGTTTCGGAGATTATTGTTGAAGGGATAAATGGTTTTGGCCTATTTAAAGAAATTCAACAAAATGACAAATGGCAAATGATACCATATATATTGGTAGACCAAAGTTATTCATCAGAAGATAAAGAAAGGGCCCTTAAATTAAGGGTGTGCGATATATATCAGAAACCCTTAAAGCCAGAACGATTGTATAAAAGAATTGCTTTCCTAAAGAAATTCAAATTGCAACAAAACATGCTCACCTACCTCGAAAATAAGAAGCGTCAAGTAGTCACCCCGCTTTGGAAGCGGACATTTGACATCTTGTTTGCAACGATTGTTCTCATATTGTTATCCCCTCTTTTTCTGATTATTATCTTCCTGATTAAAATCGAATCAAAAGGTCCCCTGTTTTATTCAGGAAAAAGGGTAGGTAAGGGATACAGTATTTTCCCCTTTCATAAATTCCGGTCGATGAAGATAAATGCCGATGCGATGCTAAAAACTTTGTCACAAACCAATAACCAGTATTCAGAGGACAAGGAACAGGTTGAAGAAAGACCTATTTACGACTGCCCTTTATGTAAAGAGTCGCCCACTGGCCAATGTTCTGTAATATTAAAAGATGCAAAAGGCCAGGATATTTGTGAGTTTCAACTAAATACTTGGAAGAAAAAGAAAATGATGAAATTCATAAAGATAAAAAACGACCCCCGTATTACAAAAATGGGACGTTTTATGCCAGCTATTCCTAATCTGAGTAATATTAGAAACCCATTTGGGATAAGCGCATAAATTCCCTATTCAGTGGCTTACGCTACTGTCAAGATTCGTTTATGTTTGGTTTACATGTTGCCTCCTTTTTGGTTTATTTGGTT
>JAIOYV010000036.1 GCA_021740905.1 Bacteroidales bacterium | reverse complement strand
ACTAATTCAATTATTTGTTTCAACAAGGGGAAAGTCGAATTTTTTATACTTTTATGCAGTGGAATAAAGCCCATAATTTTTTTTAAAAGTTTGCGCTTCAAAAATTGGAATTTTCGGGCTTTATTCCTATATTAATCTTAGGGACAGCTATGCTAAATATTATGAAAACACAAACACTAATTTTTGTTGCAATAATAATTTTTCCACTTTTCGGATTTGCTCAAAATCCCGATAATTTCCCCGGCACCGCTCTTGATTTTGACGGAACAGATGATTATGTAAATATTCCCGATGATAATTCTTTGAACAGCAATTCATTCACAACTGAATTCTGGTTTAAACCCGATAGTCTTCGTATTCAACACCTGGTATCAAAGCAAGATCCCGGAGGTGGTGGACTATACTGGAGAATTTTCATGGCTTCTGCGAATGGTTCAATAGAATTCGATGCTTATCCGGGAGAAATAGCAAACTGCACTGCAACAAATATTGCCCAGGTTGGAGAATGGATCCACATCGCAGCAGTATATGATTATGCATCATCAACAGTAAGGCTTTATGCTGATGGAGTTTTAAAATCGGAAGTAACAGGCATAACAGATATGGGAAGTGCAACTGGTAAGGGTTTAACATTTAGCAGAAGTTACAGCCCTTTTGACGGTTGTATGGATGAGGTTCGCTATTGGAATATTGCATTAACCGGTGAACAAATCCGCGAAAACATGTATCTGCCCCTTTCGGGCACCGAAACAGGACTGGTAAGTTACTGGCAGTTCAATGATGGTAGTGGAACAATACTTACCGATAATTTAAACACAAATAATGGAACACTTAGTAACATGACAAGTAATGACTGGAAAAGTTCTTCCATCCCATTTGGTCCGGGGTATGCAGATACCGAAACAGAAGCCAATGGCACTGTTAATTTCAACAATACCGGACTCTCGATGTATTTCAATTCGCAGAACGGAGCGGAAATAACCGTTACCCGTATCGACACGGTGGCTAATGTTAACCCTGCCAAACCGGAAACTATTTTTGATGATCAATATTGGATAGTGAACCGCTATGGCACGGGAAGTTTTAATACCGATTTAACTTTTACGATTTCAGAAGATTTGACAGAGGAAGACGAAAGCTATCCGCAAATAATAAAACTTTACTCGCGTGGCAGCACCGCCGATACAGCCTGGACTTTGCTTGCTTCGGCTTCTTCGGTGGATATAGCAAACAACACGGCAACCTTTACCGGAATCATCGGCTTCAGCCAGTTTATTATTGTCAGGGATAATCCACAAGTTACTCTTTATGATCCTTTTAATTTCGACCTTGTAACCAATAACTTCAATTCCATTGATGTGGGAGATTTTTCTTATCCGACTTTTACAGATATTGACGGGGACGGTTTATTAGATATGATAGTGGGAGAATGGGATGGTAATCTGAATTATTATGAGCAGGACTCTGAAAATTCCACATCCTTTACTTTGATAACGGAAAACTTCAACTCCATCGTGGTGGGATTATATTCTCTTCCTTCCTTCACCGATCTTGACGGCGACGGTTTATTGGACATGATTGTGGGAGAACGGGATGGCAATCTGAATTATTATGAACAGGATGCTCATAATTCCACTTCTTTTACTTTGGTAACGGAAAACTTCAATTCTATTGATGTGGGATATTTTTCTCTTCCCTCCTTCACCGATCTTGACGGAGACGGTTTATTGGACATGATTGTGGGAGAAGGGGATGGCAGTCTGAATTATTATGAACAGGATGCTCAAAATTCCACCTCTTTTACCTTGGTAACGGAAAACTTCAATTCCATTGACGTGGGATCTAATTCTGCACTTACCTTCACCGATCTTGACGATGATGGTTTATTGGATATGATAGTGGGAGAATTTAACGGCAATCTGAATTATTATGAACAAGACAGTGAAAATTCCACATCCTTTTCTTTGGTAACGGGAAACTTCAATTCCATTGATGTAGGATATTGTTCTACACCTACCTTCACCGATCTTGACAGAAACGGTTTATTGGATATGATAGTGGGAGAAGATGACGGGAATCTAAATTATTATGAACAGCAGGAAATTGACACCTTGGATTTTGCAAAACGATTAATCGGGCTTAATGCTGTTAAAAGTTACTATCTTAAAGCAAGGGATCTAATAAATGATCTGGATATTAATTGTTCTGGGTCCGGATTTAGCATTTCTCAATCTGAAAATTCCGGGTATTCGCAGAACCTAACTATTACTCCGGCTAACGGTATTGTATTCGATATTATTTTTGTTAAATTTTCTCCCACACAGGAAAATTCTTATACCGGAAATATTGAACATACTTCCAACGGTGCACAAACACAAAGTATTGTCCTAAGCGGAACAGGCTATAGTATTGATAATTTCCCGGGAAATGCGTTGGATTTTGACGGAATAGATGATTATGTGAATATCGGAAATGATCATTCACTAAATGTAGGAAACACTTTAACCATTGAAGCCTGGGTTAAACCTAATTCCCTGATAAATCAGTACGGAATATTCTCTACAGGGATTGACAATAGAGCAGGCAGCTTTCAATTGGAAGTAGGTCATGGAAACGGTGGAACAAATCGGGTTGCCGTTACAAGCCCCGCAACCTGGGTGGCTCAAACCGGTGATAATGCTATTATTCCCAATATATGGAATCATATTGTTTATACTAGGAGCGGAACAGGAAGCGGAACTCATAAAATTTATGTAAACGGCGAAGAACAGACACTCATTTCCGATGCCGATTATTCTTTTGCGGATAATATAGATGATAAAGTAATAGCTTCCGCAACAAATGGCGTGCAATTATTCACTGGAAAGATTGATGAAGTGCGTCTTTGGAATATCGTTAGAACAGAATCCGAAATCCGCGAAAATATGTACCTCCCCCTCTCAGGCTTGGAATCTGGTCTGGTAAGTTACTGGCAGTTCAATGAAGGAAGCGAAACATCAGCATCTGATTTAATTTCGGGAAATTATGGCACACTTACCAATATGACAGTTGATGACTGGATAAGTTCTTCAATTCCATTTGGGCCTGGTTATACAGATACCGAAACCGAAACAAACGGGACAGTTGCATTTTCAAATACAGGTTTATCAATGAATTTTTCGTCACAGAACGGAGCGGAGATTACGGTTACACGAATTGATACCATACCAAATATTAACCCTGACATTTCGGGAACTGTTTTTGATTCGCAATATTGGGTAGTGAACCGCTATGGAAACGGAAGTTTCGATGCCGATTTGACATTTACGATTTCTGAAGATTTAACAGCGGAATACGAAAGTTATAATGCAAAAATCAAACTTTATACCCGTGATAGCAATGCAGATACATATTGGGAATATCTTGGCGATGCAAGTTCTGTGAGCGCGGCTGATAATACCGCTACTTTTACGGGCATCACATTATTCAGTCAGTTTATTATTATCAGAGATGACCCGCAAATTAATCTTTCGGACCCTTCTGATTTCGAACTTGTAACAGATAACTTCAGTTCTATTGATGTGGGAGATTATGCTACTCCTGGTTTTACCAATCTTGACGGCGACCGTTTATTGGATATGATTGTGGGAGAAGAAAATGGTAATCTGAATTATTATGAACAGGATACAGAAAATTCCACCTCGTTTACTTTGGTAACAAATAGCTTCAATTCTATTAATGTGGGATATAATTCTGCTCCCACCTTTACCGATCTTGACGGTGACGGTTTATTGGATATGATTGTAGGAGAAGGTGGTAATCTGCATCATTATGAACAGGATGCTGAAAATTCCACCTCTTTTACCTTGGTAACAAATAACTTCAGTTCCCTTAATTTGGAAGGTAATTCTACACCTACCTTCACCGATATTGACGGTGACGGTTTATTGGATTTGATCGTGGGGAGATGGAGTCCCAAGCTGTATCATTATGAACAGAATGCTGTAAATTCCACCTCTTTTACCCTGGTTTCAGATTACTTCAATTCCCTCTATGTGGGATATAATAATACTCCTACTTTCACCGATGTTGACGGAGACGGTTTATTGGATCTGCTTGTGGGAGACGATTATGGTCGCCTTCATCATTTTGAACAGGATAGTGAAAATAGCTCATCCTTTTCTCTGGTAACGGATTATTTAAATTCCATTGATGTGGTAGGTAGTACTGCTCCCACCTTTACCGATCTTTTTGGAGACGGCAAGTTGGATCTAATCTTAGGAATAAGTACCGGTAAACTGTATCATTATGAACAGCTGGGAATTGACAGTTTGAGTTTTGGGAATCAATTAATCGGGCAAAATACTGTTAAAAGTTACACGCTAAGAGCAAGTGATCTAATAAATGATCTGAATATTAATTGCTCTGGTACCTGTTTTTCTATCTCTTTAACGGAGAATAGCGGATATTCGCAGTCCATTTCCATAACTCCGGTTAACGGCAGGGTAACTGAAAAAATATTTGTTAAATTTTCTCCAACTCAGGAAATTACTTATACCGAAACTATAGCACATACTTCCGATCTAGCAGAGATAAAAAGTATTCCCTTAAGTGGAACAGGATATAGAATTGATAGTTTCCCCGGTACGGCTCTTGAGTTTGACGGTATAGACGATTATGTAAATATTGGGAATAATACTTCTCTAAATACAGCTAACACCTTAACCATCGAAGCCTGGATAAAACCAACTGATCTTTCCACGAGACAGGGAATTTATTCCACAAGAAAAAACAATAGTTCCGGTAGTTTCCAATTTGAAGTTGGAATAGGAAACGGAGGAACAAGTAGAGTTGCAGTGTCGGGAGTAAATACATGGATTGCCCAAACCGGTGATAATGCTATTGTTCCCAACGAATGGAATCACATCGTCTATACCCGTTCGGGAACAGGAAGCGGAACACACAAAATCTATGTGAATGGTGAAGAACAAACACTGATTTCCGATGCCGATTATACTTTTATTAATAATTCTGATGATAAAGTAATGGCTTCGGGAACAAGTGGCGGGAATTTTTATACGGGATTAATCGATGAAGTCCGTATATGGAATACAGTCCGAACCTCTCAACAAATCCGCGAAAATATGTGCCGTACGCTTTCTGGCAGCGAAACCGGACTAATAAGCTACTGGCAGTTCAACGATGGTAGCGGAACCACGACTGTTGATTTAATATCGGGAAATGATGGCACACTTACCAATATGACTATTGATGACTGGGTAAATTCCACCGCACCTGTGCCTTTTGAAAGCAGCGGCGATGGTAACTGGTCTGAGGCAAGCAACTGGCTAAGCGGGCAGGGCTATCCGGCCACACCCTGGGCACGGGCAAAGGTAAATTCAAACCTTACCCTGAACCAAGATTTCGAAATGCTGGAACTACAAGTGCCCATTGGAAAAAGCCTTACCCTGCCCCCTGGTAAAGGATTAACCATTACTGATACCATAGACAACAAGGCCGGGCCATCGGGCATAGTCCTAAAATCGGATGCCACAGGTCAGGCCACCCTTATCCAGACTTCCGATTCTGTTGATGCCACTGTGGAACGTTACCTTACTCAGGGAGCGTACCATTACATCTCATCGCCTGTAAGCAACCAAAACATCAGCACCGAGTTTGTCGATGCCAGCTCAAACCCCTTACCATCAACCGTAGATTTTTATAGGTTCGACGAACCGGCTAATATGTGGCGCAACATAAAGGATGGCTCGGGAAACCTGAACAACAGCTTCGAGACCCAGTTTGTGGTGAGCCGTGGATATGCCTACGCCAACAGCAACGCGGTGTTTACCAAAAATTTTTCTGGTGAACTGAACTATGACGACCTCACCGTAACCCTTACCAAGCAGGGCTCTTCGGCCAACAACGGTTGGAACATGGTGGGCAATATTTACCCGGCCAACCTGGCGGCCAACACTTCGGCAGATGTTGATCACAATTTCCTTACGGACAACGCCACCGCCTTAGACGATAACCACGAGGCCATCTACCTTTACGATGGCAACGACTACGTGGCCGTGAACCAGGCCAGTGCCGAAAGCTATATTGCCCCCACTCAGGGTTTCTTTGTAAAAGCCGCTACAAACCAGGCACAGTTGGCCTTCAATGCCGCCGACCAGAAACACACAACGGCCACCTTCTACAAAAACGGTAGCACAGATTCTCGTTTCACCATCAGAATCACCAATCCACAAAGTGAAACCAATGAAATCCTCTTGGCCTTCATCCCCGGCAAGTCACAGGGCCTCGACCCCGGCTACGATGCCCAAAAGCTAAAGGGCAACAGCAACCTGGCCCTCTACTCGCTACTGGTAGATGACGATGGAAACGACTACGCCATCCAGTCGCTCCCTCAAGTGGACAATCAGCACGTAAAACTCGGCTTGGATGCAGCACAGCCCGGCTTGTACGAATTTGGGAACATAGCCATGGAAAACCTGAACTACTCCACCATTTTTCTTGAAGACAAAACCGAGAACCTCTGGGTGAACCTCGACCTGAATCCCAGTTATCAGTTTACCCTAAGCCAGACTGGCAGTTTCAAGGACCGATTTGTGTTGCATTTTGGGGGAATAGTTACAAATATGGAAGAATTATCGGAAGAAAGGAACATTACCATTTTTTCCGATGGCGATTTCATTTTCCTTCAAAACCTAAGCTCAGAAAAACAAGCTGGCTCTTTCCAATTGTATAACCTGGCCGGGCAGTTGCTTGTCAACAGAGAGCTTGCGATAGAAGCTCATTCCCGTGTTTCGGTACCCACACATTGTGCAGCCGGGATGTATCTGGTAAGTTTACTCAATACAAAAAAAGTGTACACACAAAAAGTAATTTTGAAATAAGATGACCAGCCAAACGAAACCCACTCACCTGGTGACTCCGAGTCACCAGGTGAGTAATGCAAGACGGAATGCCAAATTTCAAACAAGATGATAAATATAAAACACATATTAGCAGCCCTTTTCCTTTTCGGCCTACTGGCTATAATCCCAATAACAACCTTTGCTTACGACCCGCCCCCACCTCTACCAAATGGTGGCTATGGCGATACTCCACCTCCCGGAAGAGGTGCACCCATTGAAGGGGGGGAATGTTGATTTTTGTTGGGTTAGCAGAAGTATATGACGCATGGAAAAAGCTCAAACAGGAAGAAGAGGTAAGTAATAAAAACAAATAGTAAAGATCGGGTTATGGTGTAATTCAAACCTGAAAAAAATAGCAGCACCTTGACTTTGCACGGTTTTATCCAGTAGGTAAGGCACTAAGCTATAGAAATGATAAAGCTTCCACTTCCTTCTTTTATGGTTTTCCATCGGTATGGATATTTTTTTAAAAATATTTTTATAGTTTTAGCCTGATTTTTTTTACTTAACGAATCAATTCTTTTGAAGTGAAACTCAGATGTTTCTTGTTAGGTTTCTTGATCTTGCCTGGTATTAATTTCAGCCTTGCACAATCTATTGATTCGGCACAATTCGAAACCGAATACGATAAATTACTCCAGGTGCTTGACAATGCCCAGGACTCAATCGAACAGGTTTTATTTATTATCGATCAAAAATTTGAACTCAACGAAATACAAAAGGCCAGGCTCAACCTTATTAAAGTTGAAAGCCAGGATCTCATTAATGAAGACATTTCGGAAGGTGGAACCATAGAGCCTGAAATATTGTCAACAGAAAACTTGCCTATCCTCGAAAAGGCAAGAAAGTATCTCGAACAGGGCAGGCCAACGATGGCTATTCCGCTTGTACTCAAATACCTCGAAACTGCTGGTACAAACTCCGACTCTGCCGATTTTGCACGGATTACATTAGCTGAAGGATATCGTTCGGTAAAGGAATTTCAGAAAGGGATAGAATTGACAAATGAGGTTTTAAACAAGACAACACTGAGCCTAAAAAACCGGGCCTATGCCTGTAACCGTCTCGCAGCACTTTATGCCGAATTCAAAGCCCCATCGCTAATACATCGGGGAGATTCGATAGTAAAATATTCAAATCTCTGTATTCAATTGGCTATGGATAATGGTTTTACTTTTCACCTGGCAACTGCACAAAACGAACTTGCATTTTATTATTGGGCACAGAAAAACTATAACCTGGCTCTCGACTATGCCCATAAAGCTTTCAAAAACTTCACCGATGCCGGTAAACAACCACAAGCTCTTCGCACAGTTAGTAACATCGCCCAGATATATTACGAAATGGGCAGGTATTCGGATGGACTGGAAATATTAAATAAAACCATGGACCATGCGGATATTAATGAAAACAGAAGTGCCTTTTTAAGCATCTACCTTACACTGGCCTCCATAAACAGAAAAATGGGTAATCTTTCGGAAGCGTATGAATATCTGAGAACAGGAAGACAGTTGCAAAGTATCTTACATAAGAAAATGATCGAAGCTCAGATCTACGATCTTGCAGCACAATACGAAGCAGAAAAGAAGGAAAATGAAAATAAAGAATTACGGATGGCAAACGAGATTAAGGCCCTCAAAATAGCTGACAAAAGTGAAACCATCCACTATCTCGTTCTTGTAATTGGAATAATAGGAATATCCCTTGTGCTTATACTTTTTCAGTTTTTTCAAAAACGGAAGGCTTACAACAGGTTGGTTAAAGCCAACCTCATTATCGTAAAAGCAGAAAGGGAATATAGGCTGATATCGGAAAAAGTAGGACAGGATTTTAGTGGTGAAAAAATTGACCTCCAGCAAAATACAGTGGATGAAAACAACGAACTTCTGATTAAGCTGGAAGCCTGCATGGAAGAGGAGAAACCTTACCTCGACAGCAACATCACACTCGATGATATCTGTCATAAACTGCAAACCAACCGGACTTACCTGTCGAAACTCATCAACGAACACTTCCATAAAAACTTCAACGAGTACATCAACGATTTCCGCACAAAAACTGCCCGGCAAATCCTTGCCGACACCTCGAAGAACCACATTTCTATTGAAGGTGTGGGGCAAATGTCGGGGTTCAATTCACGATCTACTTTTTTCACTTGTTTCAAAAAACAAACAGGTTTGTCCCCATCCTACTTTCGGGATACCATCTTCAATATTAAGTAGGCAGTAGGCAGTCCACAATCGGCAGCCTGAAGATTGAAGACTAATTTACAATCCTGAACATACTATTCTATCTTACACAACACTAAGCCTTTGATAATCCTGAACACGTCCCTTTTACGATTTTGAACATCGATTTTCTACAATAAGGAACATGTAATTCCATTACCAATCTCCTCTTTTTCAGAATACTGAACAACTTGTTTTACAATCCTGAACAAGGGTTTACAATGCAGAACCTGTTTTTATCTTACAGAACTACATGTACTTTTTTTTCCACAATTCACGATTTAACTTTGGTTGTATGAAGAATTTTCAGTTACGAATTACTGGCAAGATACAAAAAACAGGCTTTCATTATTTCGTGAAACAGCTTGCCCAACTCAACAATATAAAAGGTTTCGTGAATGTACCCGACGAAGAGGGGATTACCATCGAGGCAGAAGGCCGGGAATCCGACCTGAACCGTTTTATCGAATTCTGTCTGGTAGGACCCGAAGGGGCATTGATAAACACTACAAACATTTCGGAGAACCCTGTGAAGCACTATCAAAACTTTACCATTATAGAACACAGTGATTTAAAACAAGCAGATAAACATTTTAAACTATAGGCTATGAAAAAAATCTATCTAAAAATCCTATTTATGTTCCTCCTAATTCTTCCTGGTACACACCTTTATTCCCAGCCTGCCGGTTTTCCAGGAACAGCACTAACTTTCGATGGGACCAATGATTACGTTTCAGGTAGTGGATTCAACACATCCATTACAGCTATTACTGTTGAAGCCTGGGTAAACCTCAATTCATTACCTGTTGATGAAATTGAGCGGTTTGTAACCATAAACCCCGAAGTAGCTGTTTTGCGATACGACGGGACAACTTATGGCGGCACAGACGAATTGCATTTTTATATAAAAAGATCAAACGGAGATTTGTATAGCCTAAGGGTCGATAATGTGTTAACTACCGGAATCTGGATGCATATTGCCGGAACTTACGATGGAAATACCATGAAGCTCTACCTTAATGGTACCGAAATCGCATCCGCAACTCCTGCAGGCGGGCTGTATGCTCCCGATGGTAATTTCACTTTCAGTAGTTCATCTACCACAATGGATGGGACTATGGACGAAATCCGGGTTTGGAATCTAGCACGCACTCAGCAGCAAATTCGCGAAAACATGCACCTGACCCTTGCCGGTAGCGAAACCGGGCTGCAAAATTACTTGCAAATGAACGAGGGTTCAGGTTCAACGGTTTCCGATGCTGTTGGGAATTGCACCGGAACCATGTATAATATGGCAGCCGGTTCGTGGGTTACATCCACAATACCTGTGGGGGTCGGTGTTAGCAATACACAAACTGAAGCAGCAGGTACTATTGCATTTACCGGAACCGGGTTCACGGCCAATTACAGTTCCCAGAACGGGGCTTCCGTTACAGTTTCAAAGCTCAACCTGTCCCCAAACATTAACCCCAATACTTTTGATGATATTTTCGATGACCAATACTGGGTGATAAACCGTTTCGGGACTGGGACTTTTACAGCCGATCTTTCATTTACTGTGAATGAAAGTTTCACATCAAACGATGTAAATCATCCTCAACTAATCCGGCTCTACCGAAGGGATAGTAATTCGGATGCCGCCTGGACTTATGTTACCGCAGCAAGCTCGGTATCGACATCTCAACACAAAGCGGTGTTTTCTGGTGTTACCGAAACAGGGCAATTTATGATTACGCGCATAGTGTCTGCAGGTAAAGCAGTTAATGTTAGTAATGGTTATTATTGGTTTAAAATAGATCCTAATTCAAGCCTTGATGTTGGAAATTCTTTGACCCTGGAAGCCTGGATCATGCCAATCGGTTTAACGAGTAGACGACCTATTTACTCAACAAGGTACTTTGATGAGGTTGGTACGTGGATGGTTGAAGCTGGCCCCGGTGAAAATGGGAGTAATTGTCTGGCAGTCTCAGGGCCGGGGACCTGGATAGCTCAGACGGTGGACAATGTTATCTCACCCGGAAAATGGTATCACATTACATATACTCGTTGGGGCAGTAGCGCCGGACAGCAGGCTTTTTATGTAAATGGGAAAAAAGTCGAACTTGTAACTGATATTTCATATACTTTTCAATATCATAATATTCTAAAGTATATTGGACATTCGGATAATTATGATACACATTTATATCAGGGAAAACTTGACGAGGTCAGTTTATGGAATGATGTGCGTACAGAAACGGAAATTTTAAATGATATGAATTTTCCACTTGCAGGTAACGAAAACGACCTGGTCTTTAATTATCAGTTTAGTGAAACCAATTGGAATATGGCTTTCAGCACAACAGGGAATAATACTGCAAATGCGTTTAATGGTTCGATTGTGCGTGTCGAAAGTTTTGCAATGGTTATTCCCACAGTAGGGAATGCTGTTTTTAACAACCCGGCATATTTTGTTGCCAATTGGACAGCACCCCTGTTTGGAATATGGGACAGTTATAAATTGTATGTGGCCACCGATAGTACATTTACCAACATGGTGACGGGATATAACCCGAAAACGATTGATGGTTCTTTAACATCGGAAACGATTGATTGCAGCGCCTACAACGGATACTATTACTTTAGGGTATGTGCCGATAAGTCTTCTGTAACCGGGCAGGGAACTTATTCGGATAAAGCCCGCACAGATATAGTTCCGGCGCCCGGAAGCGGCACAAGCAATGATCCATATCTGATTTCATGCGTAGGTAACCTGCATTGGATTTCGTCGAACACAAACTTATGGAATAAGTATTTTCTTCAAACGGCTAATATTGATGCCATCGAAACAGAACACTGGTATAGCGGAAGCGGGTTTAGCCCTATCGGCAACTCAACAACAAAATTTAGCGGTACATACAATGGACAAGGCTTCACCATCGACGGGCTCTATATTAACCGCCCATCGGCCGATAATATCGGCTTTTTTGGTTACGCCCAATATTCTACTCTCCACAATATTGGCCTGACCAATACTTCGATTACCGGAAATTCGTACGTAGGCGGTTTGGTAGGGTATGTTACAAATGCCTCGGTATTGTATTGCTTTACGACCGGAGAAATTACGGGCACTGGAGATAATGTGGGTGGCCTCATTGGAAGGCATTGTTGCGAAAACCTAAATAATTGTTTTTCAAGAGCTATTGTTCATGGTAACGATGTAGTTGGTGGCCTCATTGGAAACCAGTATTCCGATAATACACTTCAATTTTGTTACGCACAAGGCCAGGTTTTGGCTACACAAAGCGCGGTAGGTGGCCTTTTTGGTTCCGTTTATACGGCTATTAACGAATCATCTTACTGGGATACAGAAGAATCAGGCCTAAGCAATGCATACGGTACGATAACAGGTAGCGGTACAGTAGAGGCCTGGGGCAAAACAACCTTACAAATGAAACAACAAAGCACTTATACAGGCTGGGACTTTGCCGGAGAAACTGCCAACGGGACAAATGATTATTGGGTATATGAATGGAACTACAACGATGGATTCCCCAGGCTTTACTATCCCACCAAAATTACAACTCAGGCAGCAAGCAACGTTGGTGAACTGCAAGCCGATTGTAATATAGAAGTTACATTTACAGGTATTACATTATCGACCGATTATGGATTTTGCTGGGATACCTTATCATCCCCTAATGTAAGTGGTAATCATGTTAGTTATGGGGCACCTACTGCTACAGGCACCTATTCATCAACAGTAACAGGGTTGAATCCTGGCAAAACCTATTATTACAGATCGTACTACACCAATGAGTTCGGTACCAAATACAGCAACCAGGTTTCTTTTACAACCGATGAAATTGGAAAATGGCCGGGAGGCGAGGGTACCGAAAGTAATCCCTACCGGATTGCTAACCTCGACAATCTTTATTGGCTATCGATGCATTCAGGGTACTGGAATTTGCTATATGTCCAGACTGCCGATATTAATGCTGCCGGCACCAAGACCTGGGATAGTGGCGCAGGATTTAGCCCAATCGGAAACAACGGGACTAAGTTTACGGGAACATATAATGGTCAGAAATATGAGATTGACAGTTTGTATGTAATCAGGCCATCTGCATCTTATGTCGGGTTTTTTGGGTACACAGACGGTGCAATAATCGACAGTCTGGGGATTACCAACGATTCAATTGTGGGAAGTGGTTATGTGGGTGGTTTTGTTGGCAGAACCAGCTCTAACAGCCAAATAGCGTATTGTTACGCTACTGGTACTGTAAGGGCAAACGCTGGCTATTCAGGAGGGTTTGCCGGATACATCGGATCATCAGGCCTAATATCAAATTGTTATTCTCAGGTGGATATATATTCTACCTCTTATGATGTAGGTGGTTTTGCGGGTATCTCATATAGCCCTATCAGTAACTGTTACAGTTCGGGCACTGTTACAGGAGATGATTATGTGGGAGGATTTATCGGATTTGTAAGTAGTGGGACAGAAATACTTAATTGCTATGCAAGGGGACAGGTTACAGGCGATGATAAGGTCGGTGGTTTTGCAGGAAATATTTACTTAGGCAGCATTGCAAAAAGTTACTGTTCAGGCTTTGTTTCAGGAGGAACGTCGAATACTTATGGCTTTGTTGGGAATAATCAATCCGGAGGTTCGATAAATCAATCATACTGGGATACCGAAACCAGTGGTCAAACTGCAGGGTCGAACGAACCAACCTTTCAAATCGAAGGAAAAACAACGGCTCAAATGAATCAGCAAAGCACTTATGTCAGTTGGGATTTTGTGGGTGAAACCTCCAATGGAACAGACGATATTTGGGCCATTATGAACAATTGCAACAACGGTTACCCATGTTTTTATTTCCCCATTTATGTGAGGACCCTGGCAATAGCCGACAGCACTGCCACTTCGGCAAAAGTACATGCAAGCCTTACGAATTTCGGGAATCTTCCTGTCAATTCGTATGGGGCCTGCTGGAATACAAGCGGTAGCCCCACCCTGGCCGACAACTATGTGGATAATGGAACCTGCACGGCAGAAGGGCCATTCGAAGCCGACATGACCGGTCTTACCAAGTTGACCACATATTATGTAAGGGCATTTGCAATATCGGATGCAGATATGGAAATTGTTTATGGTGAAGAATTAAGTTTTATGACCACACTGCCGGGCAAAGGCACTGAAAACGACCCTTATTTGGTGTACACTTATGATGACCTAAAAGGCCTTGTTTACAACCGTGGTGCATGTTATATGCAAATGGCCGATATTGATGCCTCGGCTTCCGAAACCGAAAATGGCGGAGATGGTTTCCAACCCATTGGTACCAGTTCAAATAAGTTTACGGGTAAATATTTTGGCCAGGCTTACACTATCGACAATTTTCATATCAATAGGAGCAGCACCGATGATATCGGGTTGTTCGGGTACCTTAGTGGTGCCGAAATTATCGATTTAGGACTTACAGATGTCAATATTCACGGCAACGAAAATGTAGGTGGCATCGCTGGTAAAACCGAATCGGATTCCGAAATCCATAGATGTTATGTTACCGGAGATATAATTGGTGCGAATTATTATGCTGGTGGATTGGCAGGGCTTCTCACGTATACCGATGTATCCCTTTCCTGGTCAGCAGCGTCCGTTACTGTTACCGGAGCACAGGGATATTTGGGAGGATTGATTGGCAAAACCGATCATTCATCACTGGAAAATTGCTATGCCACAGGCATGGTTACAATTCCCGGAATCCCTTTGTATATTGCGGGGCTTGTTGGTTATAACTGGTTTACTAATGTAATAAATTGTTATTCAACCGGACTTGTAAACGGCAACACTACCTTTGGCGGCACGGCAGGCGGCCTTCTAGCTTCCAACCAATATTCTACTGTAAGTAATTCTTTTTGGGACGTTCAAACCTCCAATAAAAATTCAAGTGCAGGGGGCACTGCAAAAACAACCGCCGAAATGAAAACCCTGACAACCTTTACCAATGCCGGTTGGGATTTTTATAGCGAAACCACAAATGGTACCGAGGATTACTGGAACAAGGATGTTTCCGTTAATTCGGGATATCCACATCTAAGATTGGATACATACCTTGCAACATTGACTACTGAAATTTCATCTCAACATCTCGATTATGCAAGTATTAAAGGGACCATCCTTACTTTGGGTAACCCGCAACCTATGCAACATGGGATATGTTGGAACACAACCGGAACCCCCACAATAAGCGATAACAAAACCGAAAAAGGGCTCATTAATACCATCGGTGATTTTTATTCTGCCGTGACAGGCATGGAATTAAACACCACCTATTACGCACGTGCTTATGTAACTAACAGGTCGGTAGTAAGTTATGGAAACGAAATAAGTTTTCATAGTTCGCAACATTCAGGAGGGTGTGTGCATTTAAATGGCGGGGCTGAAGTCATTAGGGTCAACAATAATCCGGGTATTTCGGTCGGGAATACTTTCTCAGTCGAAGTATGGGTTAAACCAACTGCCCTGGATTTAAGATATGTAGTTTATTCCAACATTAAATACAGTAGTCTCACTGCCGGCTATCAAATTGAAGTAGGACCAGGTGATGGTGGCACCAATTGCGTAACTCTTTGGAGGGCAGGATCCTGGATAGCTCAAACAGAAAACAATGTGGTTGAAATGAATAAATGGAACCACATTGTATATTCAAGAGCATCAGGTACTCAGCAAAACATCTTTGTAAACGGTTTCCTCATACCTCTTGTAACTGACAATAATTTAACAATTAGCGATAATTCGTATGACCGTGCAATCGGATCGGGATTATCATCATTAGTTTATAATTTTATAGGAGATATAGACGAACTGCGCATTTGGAATTATGCCCTGACCCAGGAGGAAATCCGTGAAAGGATGTACAAAACCCTTGCTGGAGATGAAACAGGACTGGTAGAGTATTGGAAATTTGATGAAAGAAACGGCCTAACCACACAGGATGAAAAAACAAACCGGGCCGGTACATTAAATAATACAGATAGCAGTGCATTCGTACCTTCTACAGCGCCTATACCATTTCATTCTGATACCGATGGAGACTGGGCTGATACAGCAAACTGGCAAAGCGGCCAGGGCTATCCGGCAAATGTCTGGTCGCGGGCCGAAATCAACTCAGACCTTACCCTTGATAATAACATTGAACTCATTGATCTGAGTATTGCCAATGGCAAAAGCCTGACAATCAGTCCAGGTACAGGCCTTACTGTTTCAGGTGATTTGGTTAATGATGCAGGAATTTCGGGACTTGTGCTCAAATCGGATGCCTCGGGTACAGCCACAATCATCCAAAATTCATCAGGGGTTGATGCTTCCACAGAACGCTACCTCACGCAGGGCGAATACCACTATATTTCCACCCCGGTGAGCAACCAAAACATCAGCCCCGAATTTGTGAACACCACATCGAACCCGCTTCCATCCACAGTCGATTTTTACAAATTCGATGAGCCAAACAACCTGTGGCGCAACATCAAAGATGGTTCAGGTAATTTAAACACTACCTTCGAGACCCAGTTTGTGATTGGCCGGGGCTATGCATACGCCAACATCGATGCCATTTATACCAAAGAATTCACAGGTGAATTAAATTATGATGACCTGACAGTAAATCTTACGAAAACAACATCATCCGGCAGCGCGGGCTGGAACCTGGTTGGAAACCCCTTTCCGGCAAACCTGTCGGCCAACACTCAGGCTGATGCCACAAATAATTTTCTTTCAGACAATGCCGCTGTGTTGGACGATGATTACGAAGCCATTTATCTTTGGGATGGCAGCGATTATGCGGTTATTAGTCAGGCCAGCCCGGAATCCTACATCAGCCCGGTGCAGGCATTTTTTGTGAATGCAGCCAGCAATGGGGCCCAGCTTCAAATCAATGCTAATAGCCAGAAACATTCGGCAGCTACATTTTATAAAAGCCAGAACACCCTGGCTCAGTTTATCATTGGCATAACCGGCCCGCAAGGCGATTTCAACCAAACCTACATTTCCTTTATCCCCGGCTCAACCAAAGGCCGCGATGCCGGGTACGATGCACGCAAGCTGAAAGGCAACCCCAATATCGCCCTGTTCTCGAAACTTGTGGATGATGACGGTGGCGACTATGCCATCCAAAGCCTTCCGCCTGTCGAAAATCAGCAAGTTTACCTTGGGCTGGACGCCATGCAACCGGGTTTATACCAATTCGAAAATGTGCAGCAAAACAACCTGCCCTACCAATCCGTCATGCTTGAGGACAAACAGGAAAACGTTTTTGTCGACCTGAATTCAAATCCATCCTATTCATTTACGACCACCCAAACCGCCCTCAACCTTGAAGACAGGTTTGTGATTCATTTTGGTGGAATAGTTACCGATATAATCGAACTATCGAAACAAACGAATATTACCATTTTTTCCGATGGCGAATTTATTTATATACAAAACCTGGCGAACGAAATGCAAGAGGGTCTTTTCCGTCTGTACAATCTTGCCGGGCAATTGTCTGATATCCGCAACCTTGCGATGGAAGGCCATGCCCGTGTTTCGGTACCCACAAATAATTCTTCGGGGATGTACCTGGTGAGTTTCCAATGCGCAAATAAAATCTATACCCAAAAAATAATTTTGAAATAAAATGATAAACATAAAACAAATATTCCTTATCCACTTTTTTATTGGCCTTTTCGCGATTGCCACAATCCCGGTATTTGCTTTCGACCCACCCCCTCCTCCACCAAACGGAGGCAATGGTGATACTCCGCCTCCGGGTGGTGGGGCACCTATCGAGGGCGGTTTACTAATATTTGTTGGACTGGCCACAGGATATGCTTGGCGGAAAATTAAGCAAGAGGAGGAAGATTTGTCGGGAATAAAAGAATAACATGAAGGGATAGAAGGTTTCTTCTCAGGTTTTGAATAAAATCAAAAAGGAGGGAACAATATTCTTACCTCCTCCTTTTGTCATAATATGTAATAATTATCAGAAAGTTAAATATTGTAAAAGACTGACAAACTGCTGATAATTTTTCGGATTACTATAAACATTTGTTTTGGAATGAAAACGATGGTTATGTTATCGAAATGATTTGTGATGATATGGCAACAATGCCTTGTTTATTGAAATTAGGTGATTTTGAAAGAATAGGTGAAGGCCTAAATTTTACTTTCCTATGCAGAAATTCTTAAAAATATTGCCTAAAACCTCATCGTTTGTTATTTCACCGGTTATCTCGCCCAAGTAGTGAAGCACTTGTCGGATGTCCATTGCTAACAGGTCTGTGGTAAGGCCACTGGAAATGCCATTCATGGCACGTTCGATGGCTTCGCGCGATTTTTCGAGGGCTTCGAAATGGCGGATGTTGGAAACCACCACATTGTTTTGGGCCAGATACGAGAGATCTACTTTTCGCAAAAGGGCCTCGTTTAATTTGTCGATGTTGATATGGGTCCTGGCTGAAATATAAATGAGGTCGTCATGTTCTTTGTCGATGCCTTCGAGGTAGCCGATCAGCTTTTGGTGGTTTCCGGGAAGGTCTACCTTATTCACCACTATTATTAGTTGCTTGCCTTTGGCTTCTGGTTTTACGGTGCGGATGCTTGCTTGGATATTGGCCATGGCATCGGAGGCATCGAGTACGAGAAGGACAATGGCTGCCTTTCGAATTTTTTCCTTGGTCCGGTCGATGCCCATGATCTCAATTTTGTCGTGGGTTTCGCGCAATCCTGCTGTGTCGATAAAGCGGAAGGTGATCCCTTTTATGTTGATGATATCCTCGATGGCATCGCGGGTAGTGCCCGGAATTTCAGAAACAATGGCTCGATCTTCTTTCAGCAAAATATTGAGCAAGGTTGATTTTCCCACATTGGGGTTGCCCACAATGGCTACCGGGATCCCTTCTTTTATCACATTGCCCAACTCGAAAGAATCGGTCAGCTCTACGATTTTTCGGTGAATCTTGTTCATTAAATTGGACAGGTCAGTCCGATCGGCAAATTCCACATCCTCTTCGCTAAAGTCGAGTTCCAATTCGATCAACGAGATGAAATTCAGCAATTGTTTTCGTAGCTCATTTATTTCGATCGAAAAGCTTCCCCGCATTTGCTGCATGGCTATTTTGTGCGATGCTTCTGATGAAGAGGCAATAAGATCGGCCACACCTTCAGCTTGCGATAAATCCATTTTTCCGTTTAGGAATGCGCGAAGGGTAAATTCGCCAGGTTGAGCTAAAACAGCCCCTTTTTTTATCAGCAATTGTAAAATTTGCTGTTGAATATATTGTGAGCCATGACAGGAAATCTCCACCAAATCTTCGCCGGTGTAAGATTGTGGGTTTCGGAAAAGGCTCACCAAGACTTCATCAATAAAAATTTCCTCGTCATTTATTTTTCCAAAATGAATGGTGAAGGCTTTTTGCTTGCTGATTTTCTTTCCAGATGTTGCAGGCTCGAAAATGCTTTCACAAATAGAGAATGCTTCATTACCTGAAAGCCGGATAAAGGCGATTGCTCCATTCCCGGGCGCACTTGCTATGGCGCATATAGTGGTGACGTTGTTCATTTTTTTTTTTTGCAAAGATAGGGATTTAGCCGGCAGTCTCCAGTCTCTTGTCCTCAGTTACCAATATCAAGTATCAAGTATTGAGTATCAAGTATCGAGTATCAAGTATCAAGTATCAAGTATCAAGTATCAAGTATCAAGTATGGAGTATCAAGTATGGAGTATCAAGTATTGAGTATCAAGTATTGAGTATCAAGTATCAAGTATCGAGTATTGAGTATCAAGTATTGAGTATCAAGTTGACGAGTATCGAATTTTCAGACTGACTCACTAATCACTAATCACTAATCACTAATCAATAATCATTTCTTTTGTTTCCTGATATAAATCATTTATTTTTGACGCGCTATTTTCAGAAGCAAATAATTAACAAATCAAGATATGAGCGTATTAGTGAACAAGGATTCAAAAATTATTGTACAAGGCTTTACAGGTACTGAAGGTACTTTCCATGCCACACAAATGATCGATTACGGAACCAATGTGGTGGGAGGTGTAACCCCCGGAAAAGGTGGTAAATATCATCTTGGGAAACCTGTTTTTGATACAGTGGCCGAAGCTGTTGAAAAAGTCGGGGCTAATGTGTCGCTGATTTTTGTTCCGCCTGCCTTTGCTGCCGATGCCATTATGGAAGCTGCCGATGCAGGTATCAAGGTTATTGTAACCATTACAGAAGGTATCCCTACTTCCGATATGGTTTTGGTTAAGGAATTCCTGAAAGGCAAAGATTGTCGTATGGTTGGGCCAAATTGCCCGGGTGTAATTACTCCTGGCGAGGCTAAAGTGGGCATCATGCCTGGCTTCATCCATAAAAAGGGAACTATCGGGATTGTTTCCCGTTCTGGCACCTTAACCTACGAAGCCGTCGACCAAATTACCAAAGCTGGCCTTGGACAATCGACTTGCATCGGGATTGGTGGCGACCCCATTATCGGCACCTCTACAAAGGAAGCTGTTGAATTGTTGATGAACGACCCCGAAACCGAAGGCATTATTATGATTGGCGAGATTGGTGGCAACATGGAAGCCGATGCTGCCCGTTGGATCAAAGAACATGGCACCAAGCCGGTAGTTGGTTTTATTGCCGGTCAAACTGCACCAAAAGGCCGCCGTATGGGACATGCCGGGGCCATTATTGGTGGTGCTGATGATACTGCTGCTGCAAAAATGAAGATTATGCGCGAATGTGGTTTGCATGTGGTTGAATCTCCTGCCAGCCTGGGTAAAACCATGTTGGAGGCATTGGGAAGAAATTAATGAAATGAATATTTTTGATTAGTTTGTTCGATGAACAGGTGAATTATTATATTCGACGGGTAAGATAAAAGAAAGGCTACTGAAACTGTTTGGTAGCCTTTTTCATTTGCTGATTTTTTAATTGTTTCAATTTTGCGAATCTGTGGCTACATTTGTTTCTTAAATATCGACACAGATTATGAAAAATAAAAAGCAATCAGTTTATACATGGAAGGCCATTTCGGTGGCAACTTTTTTTGGCGGGCCAATTACAGCTGGTTTTTTGATAGGTAAGAATTTCAAGACTTTTGGAAAAAAGGATGAATCTAAAAATTCGATTTTTCTGGGGGCTTTAATACAAATCCTATTGTTCGGAGCAATTTATTTTACACCCGATGCTTATTGGGGCAAACTATATTATGTAATTCTCCCGGCGATTTATACGGTGCTTGCAGCCTTGCTTGTAAAAAGGCTGCAAGGGAAGCAGATAGAGGAAACCCTGAAAAAGAAAGGGACGGTGGCTTCACTACCACACATTGCAGGATATACATTGATCGGCATTCTTTTAAACGGAATCTTTATTGCCCAGCTCATTTTCGGCACATCGGACAGTGGCTTCGAAAATAAAATTCAGATGGAAGATAAGGTGCTGCTGTATTACAACGAAAAAATGGATAAGGCGAATTCACAAGAAATTGCAACCGCCATTAAGGAATCCCGTTTTCTCGAAGGGAGCAAAGGGGCCGATTTGTTTCTGGGGCCTGGCGATGATAACTATAAGCTGATGTTTGTGCTGGCGAGTGAAAATCTTCTGAAAGACACTGGCTTCCTCAAAAGTTTCCATGATTTTGAAGATTACATGAACAAAAACCTGAACCTCGATAAAGAGGTATCCGTTTGCTTTACAAGCAAGGATATGACGACTGAATATGCCCTGCCCGATTTTCAGGATAATAAATCAACAAAAAAGAAGGCGATGGCTGATCTTCAGGTATTTTTTATCAATCAAAATATAAACCTCTATCACACTAAGAATATTGATAAGACCTATTTGCAAAAAATGCAGGAGGCCATTCTCGAACTGCCCGGATACTTCCCTCCCGAAGAGGGCATCGATATTGTTTTCCTTGACAATGGGCCCGATTTCAGCTTGAAATTTTTTGTGTTGAAAGAGTATTGGGGGGAAACTGAAATTACCGATATGTTGAAAAGCACTGTTGAATATATTTCAGGGAAGGATATGGGAAAACCTATCAAACTTATTTTGGTTGATAATAGGGATTACTCTGAAATCGAATTATAAATTGCGTGCTAATAACGAATTTCATCGTAATTGGATGTGCTGCGAAAAGTTTGATGATGGAGTATTGGAGTGATGGAGGGCTGTTAGAAAACCAACACTCCAAAATTGTAGCATCCGAATCGGAAACATTGGGTTTAGAGAAGTTATCTGTTTTTAAATACCTTTAAAAGATGAAACGACCAAAACTGAAAATTGAAATGGAGCCTTTGGATTGGATTATCGAAGGGATTGGGATTGTGGCCCTGATTGGGCTGGTTGCCTTGCCATTCTTGTATTTTGATGATTTGCCCGAAAGGATACCTCATCATTTCGACATCGATGGAAATGTGGACAGGTACGGAGGAAAGGGGATGATTTGGTTTCTACCTGTGCTGGGATTAATCTTGTACACCGGGATGGCGGTTTTAAACAGATTCCCACACATCTTTAATTATCCTGGAAAAATCACTGACGAAAATGCCCTTCGGCAATATACCCTTGCCACTCGTTTGCTTCGTGGCATCAATACAATTATTGCCTGTTTTTTTCTGTATATTTCGTATCAAATCATTCAATCCTCGATGGAAGAGGGTAGGGGCTTTGGTTCCTGGCCGGTTATTCTCTTTCTTTTATTGATTTTGGGCCTGACCATAATCTATTTTATCAGGGCACGAAAGGAATAAGTTTCGGGTTTCGGGTCTCGCGATTCGGGTTCGGGTGGATGAAAAAATGTGTGCTTTAGGGTTTCTGATTTGTCCAACCATATTTATGAATGGACAGACTGGAGACTGGTGACTGAAGACTGGAGGCTGCCTACTGCTTACTTTCGACTGTCGATTGAATACCAATCACTTTCAATACATCATCAACGGTTTTAGCCTTTCTTATTTCATCGTTTATTATCGTGTTGTCCTTTGCTGCCAGCGAAATGAATTGGGTCAGCATAAGTTCGATTTTTTTACCCAATTCTTCTTTTTTGTCAAAGTCGGTTTCATTGTCGTAAGCATTTTTCAGTTCATCGTAAGCCCATTTCCCTTTTTTGTACATCCTTTTTACCAGGTCCCGGTCCTTGTAATTATAATCAAACTCGTTATGCTTCAGGATCAATGTTTGGCTTTGCTCATTAAAAATGTCAATCTTGATCTTGTATTCATCAATCTTTTGGATTATCTGGTTGCTTATCATCAATTTTGGGCCATGGTAGCCTAATTGTCTATACATTTTTTCATCATCCACCAAGGGTTTGATATGGGCAACGTAAAGTGGGTAATAGTTTTCTTTGTAATCCTTAACCAAACCCGAGAACTCGCTTTCGATTTTGCTATTTTCTTCTTTCAGTTGGGGATATGCCCCTTGCATTGTATTCAACTTAGCCAGGATGAATTCGCCCGATTGTAATTTTTTCTCAATGAAGCCCTCGTTTACATATTCTTTGATTTTCGATTTTTCTTCCTTCACTTCTTTGTTGAATACCTCAGGAAAATCAAATTGATAAAGGCTCTCTACGTCATTTAAATTTGATTCAATCTCTGTATTCTGCAAACGGATTTCGTCATATTTTTCTTCCAGTACGTGTATTTCTAACAGAAATTCCTCTCCCTTTTCGAGATAGGTTTTGCAGGTAGCTGTATTTTCGTAATTCTCTTTTTTAACCTCGTAAAGCCTTATTGTATTTTTATAAATGGGAGGGAAGTGTTTCTCATATTTCTCTGAAATTAAGGGAAATTGTGTATTGATTTCTTTCCGTTGGGCTTCAATATCAGCATAATATTCTTCCAACTTAGTAATCTTGTCTAAGACCTCATTCCCATCATCGAGTTTCGATTTCGACAGGCCATTGTCGCGGTATTTTTTTATCTGTGGCGCTAAAAGGCTAACTTCCGATTTGTATATTGCTCTGTAGTTCTCTTTAAATCTAGCCTGTACCAATTTGAATCTTACATCAAGAACAGTGTCGATTTCAAGAAAGCGATTGTAGCTTAGGCTGAAATAATGGATTGTGTCGAGGATATCTTGCCCGGTTTGCTTCTTTTGTTCCAGATTGTTCATTCGATTAAACCCTGCAATGGATGCGGAAATGGGTTTTAGTTCCTTCGCCTGTATACGTGGATACGATTTTAGGTAGCTCTCGTAAAGGGGCATAAATTGTTCGTTGATCAGGATCTCCATCGAATCGACACAAAAGAAATTGTAAAGGCTTGTTGCAATGTGTTTGAATACAAGGTTTCCAAGGTCTATTTTTTTCTGAAGTTGAGTGCTGGCCACAAAACTTTCATATTCCTTTTGGATGGCTTGCTCTTCATTTTTGTAAACTACAGGATATTTTTCTTTATAAGATTTAAGTTTTTTCTTTTTTTCATCGATCGATTTATGCAATTCCAAAAGGGTTTTAAATCGCTTTTCGATGTCGGAGATTAATTGTTCGAGTTCGTTACCTAGTCTTATTTTGGTTTGCAGGTTTTCTTCTGATTTAAACTCATTTTGAATTCTATCCAATTTTTCAATTTCTGATTGATAGAAAACAGGCAACTTTTCTTTGAATTCAATTTCGAGTTTGTTTTGGCTTTTTACTATACGGGCATTGGTTGTTTCAAGTTTTCTAAGCAAAGCAACTTTTCGTTTATACTCCTTCCTCAAAAGTGGCCCACGATTCAATACATAGCTTATGGAATCTGAGGCAAGCAACGAATCGGTTTGTGTTTTTATCGGGTTTACTTGTAGATCGAAAAAAGAGGGATCTAACTCAACCGGTAAATTTTCGAGTTGCATTTTCAGCTGCAACAAGCTGTCTCTTTCATCTTTTAAATCCTGAAACCATCCCATATAAAAATAGGCATCACAAATAATCCGGTCGCCAAAATGCAGTTTTTCCGGTTGTTCTACAATGCTGTCGTAATGGGCCAACTGTTGTTGGAATATCGCATATTTTGCCTGCAATAGTATGTATTCGTTGAAACGGGCATCCCGAAGGGCATCGCTACTATTTGAAATAAACTCTTGTTGCAATTCAAGCGAGTCGATATAGGCAATCCCCTCCTTATAGTAATCTATTTGTTCAATTTTGCCCAGGGTGTCATAAAATAATCGGCTGCCAGTAAACTGATTGTTGTTGTCGTAATAGCCAAAGCTCTCGACTTGGCGATTGGGGTAAAACCTTAGCCAATTACCTATTTTCTCGCCTTTGCTGTACGAGCCTTTTTTTAAGAGTTTTCCTTCCTCTGAATAGAATAAGTATAGACTGTCTTTTATACTTGTGTCGGATCTGAGGGTATAATATTCTTCCTTTACAGAGCTACTGTCGCTATTATAAAATGTGCGAATTTTATGATTTTGCCCATAGCCAATAGATTGCGTTGCAATTATAAGAATAAGAAATATCAGTCCTGTCTTTTTCATAAATGAGCATACTTGTTTATTTGATGTGCCAATGCTTTAATATTCACAAATGTACAATTCCTTGTCTTCTATTGCAACATAATTTTGAGAAACTGTTTTGGCTATGTTGTAATGCTAATAATTTAGTTCATAAGGAATGTTAAGGATTACCTTTGTCCCTGAAGGCTGATGCTTATCATCATACAAATCAACAATTTTAAAAGAAGAATTTGTATTCCCCTGCCGGTTGAGCAAATCCAGTCGTTCCTTTATAAGTTGAATCCCCAATGACTTTTTCCCCTTCTTTTTTCCATCTTTGATTTGTGCCGATTTTTCCCGGCCAATGCCATTGTCTGTAATAAGGGCATCAATCGTCTTGTCTTTTTTTACAAATTCTACTTCTAAAAGCCCATCGGAATTTTTTGTGGCAAGTCCATGAATGATCGAGTTTTCGATAAAGGGTTGGATTAGTAAAGGCGGGATGGTCAAATTAACAGGGTCAATTGCTTCATCAATGGTAATTTTAAAATCGAAACAATGGTTGAACCGGATGCTTTCAAGTTCGAGATTATTTTCCAAAGCGTTTATTTCTTGTTCCAAAGGCACAAAAGCGTTCCGTGTACTTTCGAGGTTGTACCGGATTAAGTCGGCAAATTTTCGCAGAAAACGACTGGCCGTTTCAGCATTGTTTTCGGTAATAAAACTTTGGATCGCATTCAGCGAGTTGAAAATAAAATGAGGGTTCATTTGTGCTCTCAGCAAACGCTGCTCCATGGCCTGCGTCTGAAGTTCCACCTGGCTACGGTAGTTTCGTTGTCGGAGCTGGTAGCGGTTGAACAACAACATCCCCAATAAAATGAGCAATACTGCCAATACGATAAAGAAGTTCTTTTGCATTTTCTGCCGATTCAGGTCAAGGCTGTTGATTTCTTTTTCTTTCTCAAGGAATTTGATTTTCGATGTCTGTTTTTCAGTTTCGTATTTGGCCTCGAATTCGGCCAGCTCCCTGCGGCTACTTTCGTTGAACAGGGTATCCTTTAGGTTTGAATACCGGACAAAAAAAGCAAGCGCGTTTTTATATTGCTTTTGATCGTCGTACAAGAGGTAATAATCCAACAAACATTCCTGCTCCAGGTCTTTATATTTTAATTCTTTTGTCATCCGATAGGCCCGATCGAGGTAAATTTTGGCCGAATCGTACTGTTCCATCCGCCTGAACAAATCGCTCATTGCATTTAATCGTTGCGATATTCTTTTCTTGTCTTTTGTTTTTTTCAGAATTTCATAAGAATCGGTATAGTATTGAAATGCCGTTTTATAATCATCCGATCTTTTGTAAAGGTTCCCGATATTTCCGAGGGCAATGCCCATGATCTGCATGAGATTGTGATTTTTAGCCACATCGTAGCTCTTTTGATAATAGAAAAGGGCAGAATCCTGCTGGTCAAGTTTCGAATACACATTCCCGATGTCGATGAAAATATTGGCGATGGATTGTTGATTCCCTGAACTTTTTACAATGTCGTATGCCTTTTTGAAATATTCAAGCGCCAAATCGATCTTATCCCATTTGTGGGCTATCTTGCCAAGATTGTAATAATTCTTTTCCAGTCCCTCCTTTATATTCAATGCCAGGTTTATTTCCTGTGATAGCTCATAATATTTCATGGCCTGTTTGTAATCGCCCCAATGATGGTAGACCAGTCCAAAATTGGTGTAGATCATGGTCAGGGTTGTTGAATCTTTAAGCTTTTCAGCAATCTCATAAGCCTTGGTAAAATAAACAAAAGCCGAATCGTATTGATTGTTTTTACCATGTAGTATTCCCAATAAATTGATAATCCTGGCCTCGCCAATCCTGTCTTTTTCCGCTTGATAAATCTGTAGTGCTATTGTGTAATTTTCACGAGCCTTTTCCAATTGAAACTTCGTGTTGTAATAGTTCCCAATATTCCGATAGGCCAGGGCAAGTTGCCCTCTGTTTTTTTCGCGCTGTGCTGCTTTGCGGGCTTTCATGGCATATTCAAGACTTTTTTTCGAATCGGTATAGTCGTAAGCCAGCGAAATTTTATTGTACAGATCGGCAGATCCCGGCGACAGCGAATCGCCCACCAGGTCAATCAGGCTGTCGATGGTTTGCTGCTGGGGTAAAACATGGATGGAGAAAAGTAAGATGAAAACTAATATTGAAACAAACTTCTTCATAAGCGATAATTCATTGGAAATTATTTTACTCCAAACATATCCTCATTAAGGCTCTGTGGGTCGATTGGAAGTAAAATGGTAAAGCATGCCCCACTTCCTTCTTCATTTTTGACATTAATGTTTCCCTTGTGGGCAGCAACTATCTTTTTAACAATAGTAAGTCCCAGGCCGGTGCTCTTATATTTGTGTCCGGGAGAAACTCCTGAAATGCAAAATGGTTCGAATATTTCCGATGCCTTATCTGACGGGATACCTGGCCCGGTGTCGATTATCGAAGTACAAATAAAACCATCTTCCGAAAAACTCTTTATTCGTATAACTGTGTTTGACTCGCTGTAATTAATGGCATTGGTGATCAGGTTCTGAAGGACTTGTGAATACCTGTCGGGATCAATTTCAACGTTTAAAACCTTACTTAATTCACTCGAATGAAAGAGGGTCAAATTTTTATGCCGGGTAAAAAGTCCCATTTGGGAAATTACTTGGTCGACAAATTCTTTGTAGTAAACTTTCTCTGGTTGTAGCGCAAGTGTCCCCGATTCTATTTTCGAAATGTCCAATAAATCATTGATCAGACGAAGTGAGAATTCCCCTTGCTTATAAATTTCCTCAATCATTTCTTTCACCTCAGGATGAGTCTCACACGAAGGTTCAGTCAACAACATGTCGGCATACGAAACGGTAAGGCCAATAGGATTTCTTAAATCGTGGGCAGCAAAACCGATGAATTTATTCTTTTCTTCGTTTATTTCGCTGATTGTTTTCAATTGGGATTCAGTAATCTTTTGTTTTTTAATAAGCTCCCTCCTCAAATTTGTATTCTCTTGCAATAGACTTGCAAGCTTGGCTGAAACTCTCTTCTCATTTTTGGAGTCAGGTTCAATGACAATATAAATGTGCTCTCCCGAATAGAGGATAAGACCTTTGAAAGAGATATTTTCTTTTGAATCAATACTCCCGAGGGTTATGTAGCCACTGATTGATTCCTCCGCTTGTGGGTTCAGAACGATTTTTTCGAGTGGGGGTGAAAGAAGATTCTCTTGTAAATTTGTTTTCAAATACTTCCTAAAAAACTCATTCAAGAAAATAGTCTGTCCACGACGGTCCAAAATGGCCAATCCGGTACAAGTTCTATCAGCAAATAATTTTTCGAGAATCTCCATCTAAAAAATATAAAGTTCGTCCTATTCTGATAGCTTATTAAATACGGGGATGTTGACCTGCATCCATTCGTAGATTGGTAAAAGAGCCTGAAAACTTTCAGGGCTTAATTCCGAATTCAGGATATTGATCCAGGCATTTAATTGGGCAGCCCAGTAGGTTGTGTTAAATCCGTGACTTCGATATGCACGGAAAACCCACAACACGGTCTCGGTCAATACATCATGATCGTAAGATTTAAGGATACTTTCAATAAACCTTGCATGATTGGCATGATTGTCTTTCATCATGTCGAAATTCCCTTCACCAATCAATAATGCTAAGTCCTTTCTTTCCTCAAAATGCTTGTTGATAAGGTTTACCATCTTATCCTTTTTCGATCTATATTCTTCAAAAGCCGTCTCGTTGTAGGCATATAGATTTTTTGCCGTTTCAATCAATGTTTCTCTTTTCATTTTTCATATTCTTTTATAAATTCCTTTAGATCAATTAAGTTTGAAAAATATCTCAGGTTCGAATATTTCGAAAAAAGGGTTTTTCCACCATGCAAAAATGCCTGCCCGCCAATCAAAATATACAGGTTTTCAAATTCATTTCGAACGACTTGTAAAGTCTGTTCCAAAGCAGCCATGTTGAAATAAATACTTACAGAAAGGGCGAGAATATCAGGTTGTTTCGCCCTGCAATATTTCAATAGTTCGTTTGTCGGTAAATTGCTGCCCAGGAAATAAGTATCCCATCCATGGCTCTCAAAAACATCAGCCACCATTTTCGAGCCAACCTGGTGCTGTTCGCCTTCTATCGAAGTAACCACAGCTTTATAATCTTTTTGCTGGTCTGTAATGATGTATGGGAATTGCTCGTTCATAAGCATTTCTACCGTAGCTGTGGCAAGGTGTTCGTCGGCCACGGTGATTTTATTCGTTTCCCATAACTTGCCAACCTCGTACAATGCCGAGCGGAAAACTTCTTCGTAAAGAGGAATGAAATTCCCAGTTTGTGAAAGATAGCTTGAAACGTACTTCCTTCCTTCCTTAAAATCACCATTTAAAATGGTATCCCTGAATATGCGAATATCTTTGTCCAAATTTCTTTTTTTGTAAGTTTTAAAAATATTAAAAAAAATCCACATAGTGATGAATATGTCTATACTTGTAAATCTTTTGATCGATGCTGACAATATGGTCGTTGGTATCATAGTTGTTAATGGCGATCTCTAATTTTTACAAAAATAAGTATGCGGATATTTTATGTGTTTTTGCTGATAGTATTTCCAGGGCTGCTCATGGCTCAGAATGTTACTGTTAGCGGCTATATCCGCGATATGGAGACCGGCGAGGACCTTATTGGGGCCAACATTGTTGTTGCTGAATTGAAAAAAGGGGCATCGAGCAACACTTATGGCTACTATTCCATTAGTATAAAGGAAGGTAGCTATACTCTGCACGTTTCGTATATTGGCTACCAGAGCCAGGAAATTCCGATTGATCTCAATGAAAACACAAAACTTAATATAGTACTTACACCAGCCGAGAACCTTACTCAAGAAGTTGAAGTACGTGCCGAAAAGACAGACAGAAATATTACAAGTACCGAAATGGGGACTGTCAAGATGCCAGTGAAACAAATAAAAGCCTTGCCGGTACTTTTTGGTGAAGTCGATATTCTTAAAACCATCCAGTTGCTGCCAGGCGTGCAATCGGCCAACGAAGGAAGCACCGGTTTTTATGTGCGTGGCGGTGGCCCCGACCAAAACCTGATCCTTCTTGATGGCGCCAATGTATATAATTCAGCCCACCTCTTTGGTTTTTTCTCGGTATTTAATGCCGATGCAATCAAAGATGTAAAACTGATAAAAGGCGGAATGCCTGCCAACTACGGGGGCCGGCTTTCATCGGTGCTTGATATTTCGATGAAGGAAGGCAATATGAAAGAATATGCAGCGCAGGGAGGCATTGGCCTAATTTCATCGAGGCTTACTGTGGAAGGGCCCCTGAAAAAAGATACCAGTTCGTTTATTGTTTCAGGACGGCGCACCTATATTGATATCCTTGCCAAACCTTTTATCAGCGACACATCCATGTTTGCCGGGTCGGGATATTATTTCTACGACCTCAATGCTAAAATAAACTACCGGCTTTCCGACAAGGACCGGGTTTTCCTCAGTGGTTATTTTGGCCGCGATGTGTTTACCTTTAAAAACAGCGAAAGCGATATCGATATGGAAATTCCGTGGGGTAATGCTACAGCATCGCTGCGATGGAACCATCTTTTCAGCGACAAGCTTTTTGTGAACACCACTGCCATTTTTAGCGACTACCAATTCGATATCAACATAAAGCAAAACGATTACCGCCTAAAGCTATTTTCCGGAATAACTGATTACAGCCTAATTACAGACTTCAACTATTTTCCAAATATCAACCATAAGATGAATTTTGGTGCTCATTATATCTACCACATTTTTGTGCCTAGCAGTGTCAGCACAAAGTCGGACGAAGATGTATTTGAAGTGGGCGATAAGCTGAGGCAATATGCCCACGATCTTTCGTGGTATGTGAGCGATGAGTTTTCTTTAAATCACCGGATTAAAGTAAATGCAGGGTTGCGGGCCAGTTTTTTTCAACAGGTAGGGCCATTTACCCGCTACCTGAAAGATGAGGATGGGAATTTCAGCGATACCATTAATTATACAAAGGGGGATGATGTGACCCATTTTTTCAATGTAGAACCCCGGTTGTCGGTGCGCTTTCAGGTAAATGAGAATTCTTCGGTAAAGGCATCCTATACGCAGAACTACCAGTACATTCACATGGCCTCGCTATCGGCTATTACCATGCCCACCGATTTGTGGGTACCTTCGTCCGATGTAGTGAAACCGCAGTTTGGAGTACAATATTCCCTGGGGTATTTCCATAATTTCCGAAACAACCTGTTCGAAACATCAGCCGAAATCTATTATAAAAAACTAGACCACCAGATTGAATACAAACCCAATTCAACAGTGGGCGATAATATTGGCGACAATGCTGACAATAATTTTACTTTTGGTGAAGGACAGTCTTATGGATTGGAACTTTTCGTCAAAAAAAATTATGGGAAAACAACCGGATGGATTGGTTATACCTTATCGAAAACCACCCGGCAGTTTGAACAAATTAATAATGGTGAAGTTTTCTCGGCGAAATACGACAGAAGGCATGATCTTTCTCTTATTGTCACCCATGAATTGAGTGATAGATGGTCGGTTTCGGCAGTTTTTGTATACGCCACAGGGAGCGCGTTTACCCCAACCATTGCCTGGTATTTGATGGACAATGCCACCTTTATCACTGAATTTGGCAAGTATAATTCGTACCGGATGAAAAACTATCACCGGCTCGATCTTTCGGCTACCTATCAACTTAAAAAAAGAAAGCACTTTAGTTCGTCCTTAAACTTCTCCATATACAATATATACAACCGGCACAACCCATATTTTATTTATTTTGATTATGAGGGAGAGATTACATCGGGGGTTTTTATGACCTTTGCCAAGCAAATAACAGTTTTCCCGATTTTGCCATCCATTTCGTGGAACTTTGAATTTTAATACAAGAAATGAAAATAGGTCGCTCAACATATAGATTAATCCTGATTGCTATTTTAGCCCTTTTGGTCTATTCATGCGAAGATGACATTACGTTTGAATTTGCCAATTACGATCCCAAGGTAGTGGTCGATGCATCCATCGAGGAAGGCGACGTAGCGAAGGTTTTTCTTACCCGCAGCAGAAGTTATTTCGATCCCATATCGGATGATTTGGTGCTTGTGAGCCTCAATGGTTACCAACCATTCTACATCCCTAGGCTTCTCTCCGAAATACTCATACTTGATGCAGAAGTGGTAGTTTCGGATGGAAGCATTACAGATACCCTCGAAATCGAAATCGATAAATTCAACTATCCTTATGTAATGTACAAAGGAAAACATATTGTGGGCGAAACAGGGGGAAGCTATTATTTGTCGATCCGTGCAGATAGTAAAGAAATGTCAGCTGTAACCTCAATCCCAGAATCAATCCCTATCGACAGTCTATGGTTCGAACCAAAAAGTCATTTTGAGGACAGCATTGGTTACATTCATGGCATTTTTGACGATCCACCCGAAGTGGGCAATTATTTTCGCGTGTTCACTAAAACTATTGGACGCGATTCTACTTTTGTGCATCCCTGGAATTCGGTTGGGCACGACCGTGACATTAATGGAGAAGAAGATATTGAATTTTCGGTATATCATGGAGCCAATGATTTTGAAGAGAATGATGGAAGCCAGAGGTGGTATTTTAAAGTGGGCGAAGAAGTAATTGTAAAGTTTTGTACCATCGATAATGACAGCTATGAGTTTTGGCGGTCGTTTCAGCAAAATGCTGGTGGAGCTGGCAACCCATTTGCATCGCCCGCCCCAACCATAACCAACATTGAAGGCGGCCTCGGGGTATGGACGGGATATGGTGTTTACACCACTATATATAAGGTACAGAAGAATGATTCGGTACATATAGAATAATTGTATCTGAGAGAGAAAAATAAATAATCAAAAATTATATTAAGAGATGAGCTTATTTAAACAAATGGATAAAATTGACATCCAGGATGATAAAAAAATGAAAGAGTCCAGTGAAATGGAAAAAGTTAAATGTTTGATTGTTGGATCGGGCCCCGCCGGATATACTGCAGCCATTTATGCAGCCAGGGCGAATTTAAACCCTGTGATGTACGAAGGCTTACAACCTGGTGGTCAGTTAACAACAACCACCGAAGTGGATAATTTTCCCGGGTATCCAGAAGGAGTTACCGGACCTGTATTAATGGACGACTTAAAAAAGCAAGCGGAGAGATTTGGTACCGATTGCCGATGGGGAATGGCTTCGGCTGTTGATTTTTCACAGAGGCCGTTTAAAGTCGAGATCGATAATGAGAAAACAATATTAGCCGAAGCTGTGGTTATTGCCACAGGAGCAACAGCAAAGTACCTGGGTCTTGAAAGCGAAGAAAAATTCAAGGGTTCAGGAGTTTCGGCTTGTGCTACCTGCGATGGTTTCTTTTACAAGGGACTTGATGTGGCCGTCGTAGGTGGTGGTGATACTGCGGCCGAGGAAGCATCCTATTTGGCCGGTATATGTAACAAAGTTTACCTCATTGTGCGGAAAGATTATTTGCGCGCATCGAAGGCCATGCAGGAGAGAGTGGCAAATACAGCCAATATCGAAATTTTGTTCGAGCACAATACCAAAGAAATAATTGGTGGGAACACAGTGGAAGGAGTAAAACTGATAAAGCGACAAGGACAGCCCGACGAGTCGGAACACACAATTAAAGTTCAAGGCTTTTTTGTGGCCATAGGACATCATCCGAACTCCGATATTTTCAAAGACTATTTGAATACCGATGAAATAGGATATATCAAAACAATTCCAGGAACCAGCAAAACAAATATCCCTGGTGTTTTTGCCTGTGGCGATGTGCAAGATCCGGTTTATCGTCAGGCTGTTACAGCAGCTGGATCAGGTTGTATGGCTGCTCTTGACGCCGAAAGATATTTAGGCGAGAAAGCATCCTTGTAAACTTTTTACACTCAAACCTGTTTCAATATCTTGAGAAAGTGTTTATGTAAAAGCTGAATTTTGGCAAATGTAAATCATTTAAAACCTATACATTTAGTTGAGAGCGAAAAAAAAAGCAGCTATTTTGGCTTCAACGTGCATATATTTATTAGGTTTTAATGATATTTTTATATCTTTGTACATTAAAGGAAAGGATAGGTTGAGAGGGAATACAATTTATTTAACTGGTACTTAGGATTATTTAATAATGATATTATGCTTGGAAAGCATAGTAAAGTATGTGGATGGAATTTGGTGAAATGTATTACAATTGAAAATAAACAATAAACGAATATTAAAATTACTTCAGATTATTTAAAACTTAAAGCTATGAAAAACAAATTACTAAAGTTGCTATTTACTAACCTTTTGGTGTTTGGTGCCCTGTTTGCTTCAGTGGCCCAGGTAACTACTTATCCCTATGTGCAAAATTTCGATGCAGCATTAGGAAGCTGGGTAATAAGTGCTACATCTGGTACGCCTATCAGTCAGTATGATTCTTTCGAATATGGAAGAGCAACAACGAATCTTTGGCCTTATTATAAAGCCTCTAGTACTGATAAGTACGTAAAGACTGATATGGAAGGACTATATGGGCAGAATACGTATTCTTGGGTTGTTGGGCCAGTTTTTGATTTTTCTGGTTTGATCCAACCAAAACTCAGTTTAGACATTTATGCTGATGCTCTTTACGCAAGTGGGAATCAGTGGGCAGGTGCATACATTGATTATTCACTGGATGGAGGATCGAACTGGACTCGTTTGGGCACACAAGGCGTGGGGACAAATTGGTACAATGGAGCTTACTCAAATTTCATTCCGGGTGTTGCAGGATGGGGAAATTGCTGGGTAACCACAAATGGAATGTGGAAAACAGCATCGCTTCCACTTACTTTTCTGGCCGGTCAATCTAATGTTATTTTTAAGGTTGTTTTTAGAAGTACTGGAACTATTGAGCAAGGAACAGGATATGGCTTTGGCTTCGACAATGTAAATGTTTGGGAAAATGCTCCAAATAATGCAGATCCTCAGGTTATCTCCTGGGATGGTCCACAAGATCAAACTTGTGCACTTTCAGCTACTCAAGCAGTGTCGGTTACCGTTCAAAACATTGGAACAACAGCATTAACAGCTAATTGGTGGATGAAATTGGTTGTTGGTGCAACCGATTATGGTTATGAATTGATTACGGATGATGTAGCTGTTGGAGCAACTTATACTTATACTTTTGTTGCAACACCTGATTTTTCTGCTGCAGGAATGTATGATTGTACAGTTTCTACTTCACTTGATAATTCTACTGATAATGATATGCTTTATCATACTGTAACCACCGAAGGTCTGATAGAGATTAACACCTTTCCTAAAACCTTTGATTTTACTTCAGGACAGCCTGTTGAATTTGGGTTTATGGATGGAACTTATTCTAGTTTAGCTGTTGTAGGTGGTGAAGTTGTGGCCAATGGAGGAAATGGATCTTTCTGGACAGGTGGTTCAGGAAGTGTGACTCCACAAAACGCATGGGTCGACAATGCTGAATATATGACTAAAATATATACTTGTAATGTGGATCCTTCAGGATTGGGTAGCTTAGAACTTATTTTCGATCTTTATCAGGAATATCAGTTCTCACCCGATTATAATTGGTTTAGGGTATTAGTAAACGGAATGCCAGTACAAGATGTTAATGGTGTTGTAAATTTCCATCCTGATACGTATGAAGCTCCTGCCTACATGGAAGTTAGATATGATTTATCAAGCTATGTTACTGGTGATTTGACAATCGAATTACAAACTTCAACTAAATACGCTAATGATATAGTTAAGATTGACAATGTAATATTACGTCAAAAATTACAGTACGATCTTGCAATATCAGCTCTTCTCGCTCCTTCTTCGGGCTGTGGTCTGGGTATGGATCAAGTTGTAGTTGAGTTTGACAATCTGGGAACTTCTCCTGCTTCTTTGTTTAGTCTAAGGTATCAAGTAGGGGCTACTGTTGTAACAGAAGCTTATCCCACTGCAGTATTGGCGGGAACTCACCAATATACCTTTGCTACTCCATTCGACTTCTCTGCAGGAGCAAGTGTTGATATAAGTATTGTTTGGGGTGCTGATCAGGACAATGGGAATGATATGATGACAGGTATCATGGTATATAATATTTCAGATAACCTTTCAACAGCTTACACACAAGATTTTAGCGATATCAATAATGTTGTTCCTCATTGGAATTGGGCAATTCAAGATGGTAATAACGATGGTTCTACGTGGTTCTGGAATGCTGACATAAGCGGAAATGAAGTTTATAGCTTCGATTATGAAGGATTTACTGCGAATGATTATCTTTATACCAATTGCTTTAATTTAACAGCTGGCCAGGATTATAAAATTTGTCTTGACTATGCTACATACTTAGCTGGTGCATCCAAAGGATTGGAAGTTTATCTTTCAACCTCACAGGATGCAAGCGGGATTATCACCCCTGCCATTATTTCAATGCCAAGTATTAATACTGCAGGAGCTTATGAATTTGCAACCAATTTATTCCAAGTTCCTACTACTGGAGTTTATCACATTGTTTTCAAAGCAACTGGAGCAGCTACTTTGGAAGCTGAGTATTTGTTTATTGATAATATTGTTGTTCGTGAATTTACCAAACCTGATCTGGAAGTTACCGATCTCACACTGGGTGGTACAAGTGCTTGTACGCTGGGAAATATTCCTGTTACTATTCAAGTAACAAGTAACAGTGGAAGTCCATTATGTACTGGTGAAATGATTGAAGTACAATATTTTGTTTCTTTCGATAATGGTGGAGGTTCAGTCGTATGGGCACCGGTTGTTGAGTATTTTACAACAACTGCTCCTTTTAATTCGGGTGATGATTTCTTTTACACATTTAGTCAAGTAATTGATATGTCGACTCCGGGTGTTTATACCGTAACTCCGATGGTGAATTATAACTTTGAAGGATTCACAAGCAATGACGTTGCTACATCCCTAGCACTCTCTCTTACCCATTATGGTGATCCACAAGGTCTGGCGATTACAACAAGTGCTGATGGTTATTGTGATACCGAAGGTACTATTGAGATTGGTGTTAGTTTTACTAATCCTATGGGATTCATTTATTCAGAGACTTTAGTTGCTTCAACTGTCAACCAACCATATTTGGATGGGAGTGTTTGGAAATATGACATACCTTCATTTAATGGGACCATTATTTTTACTTATACTGTAGAATTTACTGATCCAAATGCGGGTTGTACAAGTTTTGTTACAAAATCGATCCTGGTTACTAATCCAACTGTGGAATTAGGGCCCACAATGTTTGTTGAATATGACCAATTATCAAATCCTGTTAATTATATTGATGCTGGATATGGTGCTACTTATACCTATAGTTGGATGCCTAATGGTCAAACTGACCAAGCAATCTTACCAACTGGTTACGGTCAATATTTTGTTACCGTAACTGATGGCTATTGTAGTGTTACCGATGATGTTTGGGTATATCAAGAACAACTAATTGATCTCCGCATGGGTTGGGGTCTTTGGTCTACATTGATTGATGCAGCTTCGATTACTCCTAGCATTGACATGGTTGATATAGCTACTAATGGTGGATTAACAGATGTTATTATATTTAAGGATGAAGATGGTGCAACTTGGTGGCCGGTAGGTACTCCTCCTTTCGATGTTAATTTCATTGGTGATATCGTAAATGGCGAAGGATACCAATACAAAATGGGAGATGATAATGTATTAAGCATTAAAGGTTTGCCGGTAAATCCTGCCTTGACTCCAATTGCTCTTACTGCTGGATATAACATAGTAGGATATCTGCGCCAGGAAGAAGCGGCTGTTGCTAATCAGTTAGCTGGTATCATTGGTTTGGTCGATATTTTCAAAGATGAGGATGGTAAAGTTTTCTGGCCAGCGTTTAATATTAACTTGATCGGTAACTTAAAGCCAGGCAAAGGATATAAAGTAAAAGTAAATGCTAATACTACATTATCTTATTTAGCTAATGGACCGTCCGCTAAATCAGCACCTGTTTCTACTTTAGATAATCAGTATTATACTGATCTTTCAAAATCAAACAATAACCTGACACTTGGTATTCCAGTGTCAGCTTGGAGTACTTTGCCTTTGATTGGTGATGAAGTAGGCGTATTTGCAGCCGATGGACAATTAGTTGGTACTTCTGTTTTCGAAGGAAGCAACATGGCTATTGCTCTTTTTGGTGATGATGATCTAACTTCTGAAAAAGATGGTTTACATGTAGGTGAAACCTTTACTATAAAAGTTTGGAACCAGACAACAGGTGTTGAAAATACTTGTGAAGTTATTGCTTGGGAAACTGGTAGTGATAAGTATGCAGTTGATGGAATCAGCGTTGTGAAGAATGTAGTTGTTACAAATGGGACTACCGATGGGCAAACCGTTCTTTATCAAAACATGCCTAATCCATTCAGCCAAGCAACACAGATTAAATTTTATCTGCCAGAAGCAAGCCAAGTAAACATTACAGTTTATAATGTTATTGGTAAGGCTGTAAAAGAACTTGTTTCTACTAATTTAGGAAACGGTTACCATACAGTAGATTTCAATGCCGAAGATTTGGCATCTGGAACTTACTTCTACAAGTTTGTTTCTGATAATTACACAGAGACAAAATATATGTCGATTGAAAAGTAATTTGAATAATATTTAGCTTTTGGGAGGCCCCGGGACATAAGCCCGGGGCTTCTTTATTTTTGAAAAACTGATTTTACATGGACTTACTTAAAATCAAGATTGAAGAGGCTTGGGTCAATAGAAAAAATTTGGAAAGGACAGAATACATTGATGTTGTCCGGCGCATTATCGATTACCTTGATAAAGGAGAATTACGTGTTGCCCAAAAACAGAATGGTTTGTGGATCGTTAATGAGTGGGTGAAAAAGGCTGTGATTTTATATTTTATTGTTCAGGAAATGGAAACTACCGAGGTGGGCCCATTCGAATTTCACGATAAAATCCAGCTAAAACACAATTATCAGGAACTAAAAGTACGGGTTGTCCCCCATGCCATTGCCCGCTACGGTTCGTATCTGGCAAAAGGCGTTATCCTGATGCCATCGTATGTGAATATTGGGGCTTATGTAGATGAAGGAACCATGGTTGATACCTGGGCTACGGTAGGATCGTGTGCCCAGATAGGGAAACATGTTCATCTGAGTGGTGGTGTTGGGATTGGTGGAGTATTGGAACCTATTCAAGCTGCCCCGGTAATTATCGAAGACAATTGTTTTATTGGTTCACGTTGTATCGTAGTTGAAGGTGTCCGGGTTGAAGAAGAAGCTGTATTAGGTGCGAATGTAGTCCTTACCGCATCAACCAAAATTATTGATGTAACCGGAAACATGCCTGTTGAAATGAAAGGGTATATACCTGGTCGCTCAGTGGTAATTCCAGGATCTTACACAAAAAAGTTTCCTGCTGGCGAGTATCAAGTTCCCTGTGCGTTGATTATAGGAAAGCGGAAAGCATCGACCAATTTAAAGACCTCGTTGAACGACGCTTTACGCGAGTTTAAGGTTTCAGTTTAATGATATCATTTTCTGAAGATATAAAAGAAGCCCTGTCAGTTTTGCGAGCAGGGGGGACAATCCTTTATCCTACCGATACAATCTGGGGAATTGGCTGCGATGCTACTAATAGCGATGCAGTTGCCCAGATTTACAAAATAAAGCAGCGCGAGGACACCAAAAGTATGCTGGTGCTTGTAGATGCTGATTATATGGTTGAACGGTATGTAAAGGAAGTGCCCGAAATTGCCTGGGAATTGATACAAGTAAGTGATGAACCATTGACAATCATCTACCCGGGTGCTCAGATTGTTTCGCCCAAACTAATAGCGGCGGATGGTAGTCTGGCCATACGGGTTAGTAGTGAAAGGTTTAGCAAGGAACTTATTAGCCGCTTTAGAAAACCCATTGTCTCCACTTCTGCAAATATAAGTGGAGACCTATCACCTTCCAATTTTTCTGAAATTCAATCTGATATTATTAAACAGGTTGACTATGTGGTACGATACCGGCAGGATGATCGGACAAAAGCCAAACCATCTGGTATTATTAAGCTTGGCATAAAAGGCGAAGTACAAGTAATCAGGAAATAATCCTGATATTTCAGTATAATTTACACATGCGGTACTATGAACGCCATGTTTTCTGCGATTGGGAAGTTTCCTATAGATGTTTTGGAGTATTCTAGTATATGCTAGTTTACACCCATTACTCCTTCGGTCCACTACTCAATATATCTTTGGTGTTGAGTAGAATTGATCTAATTAGTCAATGGTCAATAATCATTTAGCGTTTTATTTACTACTTTAGTTGACCAAAAAAAGTATAATGGCAGGAACACTACTTAGTAAGAATAATAATTTTGGTACTATGCCTGTCTTCATGACAGCCATTTCGACAATCCTGGGTGCCATATTATTTCTTCGTTTTGGCTACGCAGTGGGGCATGTCGGATTTTTTGGCATTGTAGGGATTATCATTTTGGGACATCTTGTTTCAATCCCCACAGCCCTTGCGGTAGCCGAAATTGCCACCAACCAGAAAGTTCAGGGGGGTGGGGCTTATTACATAATTTCCCGTTCGTTTGGGTTGAATATAGGCGGAGCTATTGGGATCACCATGTATATGTCGCAAGCCATAAGTGTTGCATTTTATGTGATCGCTTTTGCCGAGGCCTTCGACCCACTCATCCAGTATATGGCAGATAATTTTGGTTGGCTACTTTACGACAAACGGGCCATTAGTTTGCCAACAATGGGTTTAATTGCTTTGCTTGTGTTGCGCAAGGGAGCTAATATTGGAATGAAAGCACTTTATGTTGTTGTGGTACTTTTATTTCTGTCGCTTCTTTTTTTTCTTTTTGGCCATCCTATCGATGGGCATACACACGAACATTTGGCTGCACATATCGATAATCCTGATAGTTTCTTTTTTGTTTTTACCATAGTATTTCCTGCCTTTACCGGATTAGCTGCCGGATTGGGTTTGTCTGGCGATTTGCGCGACCCTAAAAAATCTATTCCGCAAGGAACAATCTGGGCAACAGTGATAGGAATGATAATTTACTTAATCATTGCTTATAAACTTGCAATTTCGGCCAGTCCTGAAGATTTGGTTGGCGATCAGCTCATTATGCAGCGAATTTCGGCTTGGGGACCAATTATCCCAATAGGTCTGGCGGCTGCTTGTTTATCATCTGCATTAGGTTCCATAATGGTTGCACCACGCACATTACAGGCTATAGGCCTGGACGAAATTTTTCCGAGCCTCCATGTCAATAAATGGTTTGCAAAGGGCAAAGGAACATCAAACGAACCGTTTAATTCAAGCCTTATTTCTATTGCAATAGCCTTTTTCTTTATCTTGATTGGCGATGTAAACATGGTGGCACAAATTATTGCTATGTTCTTTATGGTTACCTATGGGGCAATATGTCTGATTTCCTTTCTCGAACATTTTGCCGCCGATCCTTCGTATAGGCCAACCTTCCGTTCGCGTTGGTATTATTCCCTTCTTGGCGCCATATTGTCGGTTTGGTTGATGTTTAAAATGAATTTTAGTTATGCTCTGGCTTCTATCATTATAATGGTATTGATCTATTATGTGATCAGCCATTACAGCAAAGAGAAAAAAGGCTTCCAGAATTTGTTCAGAGGGCTTGTTTTTCAATTGAGCCGACAATTGCAGGTAATAGCCCAACGTGCTGAGAAAGAAGAATTAGACAAGCATTGGCGGCCTTTTGTGATTTGTATCTCTCGCGATTCGTTCAAACGAAGGGCAGCTTTCGATCTGTTGCGTTGGTTATCTTACAAATATGGCTTTGGAACATATATTCATTTTATCGAAGGCTTTCTTACGCAAGAAACCAATGAAGAATCGGTAAATTCATTAAACAGATTGATAAACCTGGCTTCGGGGAGTAGGAGTAGGGTTTATCTCGATACCATTATCAGTCCGTCTTACACCTCAGCCATTGCCCAGGTTATCCAACTGGCTGGTATTTCAGGGCGGGGCAATAACATGATTCTGTTTGAGTTTTCGCGAAGCGAGCCGGAAGGGTTGTCAGAGGCTATCAATAATTATTCAATTATGACCTCGACTAATTTCGATGTCTGTGTTCTGAATACCAGCTTTAAAGGTTTTGGTTATAGAAAAGAAGTTCATCTTTGGATTACTTCTGAAGACTATGAAAATGCCAACCTGATGATCCTTATGGCCTACATTATACTTGGCCACCCCGAATGGCGAAAAGGATTTATACGGATATTCGCCGTATACGACGAAAGTGTTCTTGAAGAACGAAGAGAAGGCTTGCTTTCCTTGATAAAGTCTGGCAGATTACCCATTTCACCTACCAATGTTGAACTGATACCCATTGATGAAGCGAACAAGTTGAAAGATATTGTGACCGAAAAATCTGCCGATGCCGACCTTACAATAATTGGTTTCCGCGATCTTGACATTGCAATCGAAAAATTTACAGGCTATGGCGACAACATGGCAAATATTCTGTTTATTAATTCTTTTAAGGAAAAGATTATTAAATAGTTTGAATTATGGATGAAGTTTGTATTTACTTGAATAAATATGTTCGTTCTACCATCTTGGTTTTTACATTGATGGGCATAACATATTTGCTGATTGGTGTCTCTGATATCATCAAGCACAACTTGTTTGAAGGTATCCTTGAAATTTCTTTTGCTGCTATAGCTTTGATTTTTCTTTTGCTGAGTGTGCTTCCTGCCTTTCAGTTTAAGTTATTTTATTGCATCGATAAAGACAAGATATCAAGCCGGGTCCATTTATTTCAACAGGAAAAAATTTGTAGATGGGACTCCATTACTAAAATTGAACAAACGAATACAGAGCTGCTTGTTTATCAGAATAATAATGAACCTTGGAGAATAAGGCTAAATTCAATGAATTATAATGAATTGCAATATTTTAACTTAATACTATCAAAATATATCGATCTTTATCGGATCAAAAAAAGCTAAAACAATATGAAGAAAATAGCCATATTCCCTGGTTCGTTCGATCCGTTTACAGTTGGCCATGAGTCGGTGGTTCGGAGGGCAATGCAACTTTTCGATAAAATTATTATTGCAATTGGGTATAATTCCAATAAGCCTGGCTTTTTTCCTATTGAAGCCAGGATCGAATGGATCAATCAGGTTTTTAAGAATGAGGATAATATCACTGTCGATCATTATGCTGAACTTACGGTGGACTACTGTAAGCGCATGGGAGCTAGCTATATACTTCGTGGCTTGCGGACATCAGCTGATTTTGAGTACGAAAGGGCCATTGCCCAAGTGAATAAAAGCATGCACAAGACTATCGAGTCGGTATTTTTGTTGACCATGCCGGAACATACCCCGGTAACTTCATCTATTGTCCGCGATATTATCAGGCATGGAGGCGATGCTTCACAGTTTTTGCCCGAAGGATTAGTTATCGAACTGGGAAAGTATAACATTTAGAAGTTGACCATAGGAACAAGAAACCAAGAATAGAAATCTCTGTGATGATTAATCCTTCACTTTGGATTTATGATTAAATTGATCGGAGCGTGCCCCCAGATCAAAAATCGTCCATCCTTGTTCTGAAATCAGATTTTCATACCTGCTAATAAACAACTCCTTACAAAAAACTAAAATTAGTAAGTTGGCCTTGACTCTATGATTTTATCTTAAAACCCGAATGCCCCATTATTGGCATCTCTTCAATCCTAACATCCGTAACATGTGCATGTCCTGGGCCTTTTTTGCACCAATCGATGAATTCGTTTAATAGTACTTCTTCTGCCTCAGCTTCTATATACACACGGCCATCGGCCTGGTTTTTTACAAAACCAGAAATGCCATATTTATTGGCAGCTTGCAAGGTATAATAGCGGAACCCCACATTCTGTACACGTCCAAAAACAGTAATCGATTTACTTTTCATTGTCATAAGATTAGGTCAAGTAGCAAAGTTTATTTAAGTTTTTGGTAGTACACTAAATTTGAATCAGGCAAATTTCCCGGATGAAAAATATTTATTAGGTCTTTCAGGATAATTTGTGGGTTTATAAGCCCGCTTTCCCAATAGTCGTTACCACCCGATTTGCTTTGAACGGCATTGTTATTATATAGTTTTTGGTCCTGGAGGGCAACAAAATAGGTCAGCCGTTCATCGACCCCGGCAATTTCGTGCATCGAGTTGGCTGCCCCGGTGTTGATCCAAAAATCTGCATTGCGGGCCACATCAAAAACCGATTCAATACTCAGTCCAATTGCTTCGTGCGACAAGTTATCCGACCAGAGGAAATCTCCTCCAGCATCAGTTATAAGTTGAGCTGCATACGACTTGCCACCCGAAATATACCAAGTCCCTTTCCAGGGAAGTCCGGTAAACACAGTAGGCTTGTGCGAAAAGGTATGGGTTTTTGAAACAAGTTCAGTGTATTGCTTTTCAATATCGCCAAAAATTGAATCGGCTAATTCTTTTTTATCGTAAAACATGGCTACAAACTTTATCCATTCTGCTTTGCCCAAAGGGTGGCTTTCGAGATATTCGGCATTGATAATCATTTGAATGTCTAATTCATTTAACTTGTTTCTTAGCCCGGTAATTTCGGACCCAATGCTGTACGACATTATCAGATCGGGCGAAAGTCCAATTAGGAGTTCAAAATTCACATTCTGCTCATAGCCTACATCGGCTATTTTGCCCTGGTCTATTCTTTCATTTAGTTCATGATTGTTGATCAAGTCGGTATTGGCAATTCCTACAATGCTTTTCAGTTCGTTTAACTTGTCGATGAAGCCAATGTGGGTCGTTGACATACACACTATTTTCCGCACCGGAACTTTTATTTCCGTTGCCTCGGGGAATTGGTGATTGGGTATAGCCTTGCCCTTGTATAATACGTATTGAAACTTGACTTTACTGGCACCCTGCCAGGGATTAAAAACTTCAAGCAAAGAAAAATTACTATAATCTTTAATGGAAAATCCTTTTGCATACGAATTTTCAATCAATCTATATTCTGACTTTATAGATTTATGCTTTTGATTATCATTTGAAAAAGTACACGAAGCAAATCCAAGGAGGATAAAGACAAAATAGAAAGTCTTGATTTTCATAATAAAAAATGTCCAAAACCCTGTTGAGCAACAGAATTTTGGACATTTACTTTAATTGAAAGATTTATTATCTATTAAGCAAAACTTTTTTGGTAATTACTTTTCCATCAACATTCATCGATACGAAATAAATACCATTGCTGTTTTCCTGGAAATCGAGTTGAACAGCCGAAGAATTGATTTCACTAACAGAGAGATCAATTTGCCTGCCCATAATATCATAAACCTTTATCTTACAATCTTTACAGAAATTTTTACCAAAAGATATAGTAACCACATCTGTGGTTGGATTAGGATAAAGTACTACCTCATCGGGAGTGTATGCAATTTCATCCACTCCAATAATATTACAGGTAATGGGTTCTACACCCAGGCTCGTATGTATATTTCCAATAGCTGACATGTCCTTCGACTCGATCCAAACATTGTTGTAATATAAATACATGGTAGATAGTCCCCACTGCCCGCGGTCGGCTGCAATACTTGCTGCAAACTGGTCGTTGCCAACGGGTATGATTTTATATCCAACAAAGAAATTATTGTAGATGGAGACATCTATGGGGTCGGCAATTTCAAGGAGATAGGTGAAATTGGCAGCTATGTCTTCAATGGGCACAGTTTCCGAATAAAGTAGACTGTCCGGTCCATTTATGCCATTCCATATTTTAAACTGCACAAGCGAGTTTGATGATGCAGCAATGCTTGTATGTACCCATACTTTCAGACCAGAAATCTCACCATATTGAATAGGAGTATTTCCATACCTATCGGCATATTCCGAAATATTCAAGCTATTGATACCTGGGATTATCCCTCCAGTTGGAACATTTTGAACAATCAAATTATCCATCACATTTAAGTTGCTAATGGTATCGCAAACCTCAACTGGTGGTTCCTCATCCAATACAGTAATATACTGGTATTTGGTATGCCAAGCTGTTCCCCATATATTGCCTATAGTCAAATATACATTAAATTCTCCAGGTATATTGTAGACAATCCCTGTCGGATTCCAATGTAAACTATCTTCTACCGGCGCTCCTCCCTGGAATGTCCAATGCCAAAGAGTGTCGACTCCTGGAGCAATATTGGTGGTTAGATTTACAAAATCTATGGTATCCCCAACACTAACAACTGTTGTACCCACCGCCATAAAATCGGGGCTGGGCGCACTTGGTTCCACTACATGGATAGTTTCAATTTTTGTGCTGACATCAACCCCATCGGTAACTGATAAAGTAACCAGGTAATCGCCAACTGTAGGATATAATACAGTCACAATAGTGTCCGTTGATGTGGCTGGAGTGCCTCCTTGGAAAGTCCAGTTCCATTCAATTGGATCGCCTTCAGATTGATCGGTAAAGGTAATTGTGCTTCCAAAAATTACAGTAACAGGATCAATAATAAAATCAGCCTTTAGCATTTCTTGGCAAGGTTGCTGAACGCCACCATGACCTTCAATAATACTAACCATAGAACTGATACTCATTCCTTGTTCAAGAATAGTTTTGTCTGGTGCAATTAGCACCACTGTAGGATAAGCAGTAACACCGTAGGAGTAGCAAACTGAATTTGCTCCACCGTCGATACCACTTGCGCTTGGAAATTCAACACCGTATGTGTTGTCAAAGTCTATGACTTCTGCATCTGTATCACCATTGTCGATTCCGAGGAAAATTACATTTCCAAAATTACAGCCGAAATCGATATAAGCCTGGTTGATAGTAGCTGCATTAGCCTGGCAGCTGCCTCAAGTAACAAACAAAAACTCGAGTACTACATATTTACCGTCATTCAGATAGTCGAACAGATTATGCTCGATGCTATCGGTGTCGGTAACCGTAAAATCTACGGCTGTCGTAAGACTTGTCTGGGCAAACACCGAAAAGGAGAATGCTATACCCAGAACCGCAAAGAAGATTTTTTTCATATTTAATTTTTAGTTAATAATTCAATATTCAATTATTTTGTCAGACCAAATATAGACAAATTCTATATACCAGGCTTTAATATGTAAAGCATTTAACATTTTTCAGTAATTTTAACTAAATATTACCATAATACCGAAATAGCCAATTTGTAAGGTTTTAATTCAATTCCGATAGTAAGACGCATGTTTCTGGATAAGGATGCTTAGCGTATATTTTTTTTTATTGATTATTTACATTCATCCTTTTGTGCAATAAAATATATCCTTGATTTGTGTACTCTCAGAAATTTAATTTTGTTTGTGTTTCCTTTGAACTATTTTTTTTTGTAGGTTTGATCTATACTTTCAGAAATTATAGAGAGGACGGGCCTGGTGGTCCAACCGGTCTTCAAAACCGGTAGCAGACGGATAAAACCGGCTGTGGCAGGTTCGATCCCTGCCCTCTCCGCAATCTTTTATGTTTCGTGTTTCGCATGTTCAACGCGAAACTGGTTCCTAAAACTTCTTCAACACGTCCTTCACTGCATCTTTGTGTACAGTAAACCCCATCATCTTTAACTTGATGTAATTTTCGTGAAAAAAGTAGTAGCCAAACTCAGGAGAATCACTTTCTCCTTGTCGCGAACCAGAGCTGGAGTCTTTTATCAGATAATATGTTGAGCCTTCAAATTCGGTATAACCAACCAGGTGCATGCCGTGGTCGTCGGTGGTAGTGCCATTCGAGAAACGAAATTGTCGGGCATCTTCGTCAATGTATTCGCCTGGAATATCGAATGTAGGGATCAAGGCTACATTGGTTGTGCGGCTAAAACCGGCTTCCGAAACATCGCCCCCTATGCTACTTCCATATCCATTCTTTATCGAATTTTTTACGGCAGTCATAAAAACATCGAGTGGTACATTATAATACTCCTTGCTGTGCCACCAATTGTCGGTTACTTTGTATTCAACCTGCTGCCAGTATGGTTCTTGTTTGTACGATAAGATTTCGACATAATCGTCCATTTTCAATTTCAGGTAGTCATTCAGATAAGTTTTCGGAGTGAATGATTTTCCATCTACCATAAAATTTAAAGGTGGTTTGCCTAGGTAGTGATCCATAATCGACTTGATGGTCGACAATACAAGTTCCTCGTTCCAATCGTTCCGTTGCTTAACCGACTTGAGGTAAGTGCTCATTTCATCAACCATTTGGCTGTGGTCGTGGAATTTTTTCCCATTCAGCAAACCCGTGTAGGCCGAATTTGGTACCACCCCATATTGTTTATAAATGCGGGTTACTCCATTTCCTTCCGATCCTTCACTAAATTCCGAGTTCCCTCGTTCCTGAACATATCGCCGGGCTTTTTCGACATATTCGCAATAGACGGTGTATATTTCCGAAAGTTTAACTTCCTTGTTCGAAAGCCTTTTTACTTCCGATTCGTAAAACGAAGTGGTCGAGTAACACCAACACGAGCCTGCCCTGCCCTGCGAAATGGTGGGATTGTGCCAAATTGTGTTCGATTTGTAAAGCGCAATCTTATTGGGCAATGTCATTCCCGATTGATCCAGGAAAAAGATTTTGTCAACCGCTTTTTCCTCATCCTTATTTTCCACCATGCTATTATCCTGAAGGATCATTTTCATGAATGAATTTGGGGCATATTCTTTAAATACCCCTTTGTCGTTTTGGGCGGAAACAGTGCAAGCAATAAGGCTGATTGCTATTAAATGAACAAGTTTGTACATAGTTTTCAGAATTAATTTTTCAATTTATTAAGGGGAGCTAAGATAGGTAAATACTGCTTGTACTACAAAACCATGGTTTGTTGAACAAAAAGCTGCTTATTCTTGTTAATAGATAAGAAAAGAACATCACTAATAAAAATTAACTTAAATATAAACAACATGTTAGACAAATTTGAAGCACTTGGTAGCCTAATCAAAGAAGAAGAGTTAAAATGTTTGAAGGAAAAAATACTTACCAACACATGCGTATTGGAATCTGATGTGCCCTTTCCCGGTTATCATCACGATGTTCCCATTGAATCGATACCTCGACATGTTTTCTTAATGACCTCGAAAGCCTATAATCGGGAACAAGTTACCCGGGCTACCCATAACATAAAAAAGTATTGCCCTTTTGAATTCGATGCCGTGTCGGGCGAAGTTTTTATCAATAACAACACACTGCCTTGTGTTCGTATTAAAGGACTTGAAAACTATGAAGATATATCTGAGTTGCAGACCTATTATCAAAATGAGGGTTTCAAGTTTATGAAACAAGAAAAGATCCGTGCAAAAGGAATCATTAAAGTGAAAAAGACCTTTGTTCTGGAAGAGGTAAAACCTGGGATTTATTGTGATAAACTCGACGACAAAATGGGCTACTTTCAAATTTCAAAAAATATCAGTTGGAAATTGTTTGAGAAAATTACTTATGCCGTGCGGAATAACTGGACAGGCCAGCATTTCGATGCAGCCCAGGCATTTTTCTACCGAAATTTCGATATTGTTGAAGTCGTCAGGATTTTTCATCGTTCGCAGGATATAAGTAGCCTGGAAGAATTGCAAGCACTCTATAATATTGAGTTAGCAAAATATTAATCTTGTACTATCAAAAAACTGGATAAAAGGTCGGCTTATGCGGGCCTTTTTTGTTATTTTTGAAAAAAAATAATCATGGGCATAGCCGAAAACCTATCCACAGTCCAGGCAAAAATCCCAATTGGGGTGAAGCTAGTTGCAGTTTCGAAAACAAAATCGAACGAATCCATAATGCAAGCCTACGCGGCAGGGCAACGCGATTTTGGTGAAAACAAACCCCAAGAGTTGATGGCAAAACAAAAGGATCTGCCCAGAGATATTAATTGGCACATGATTGGCCATTTGCAGACCAATAAAGTTAAATACATTGCCCCTTTTGTTTCGTTGGTACATGCAGTTGATAGCCTGAAATTATTGACAACCCTGAATTTAGAGGCACAAAAAAACAATCGAGTTATTACGTATTTGCTTCAGATTCATATTGCTCAGGAAGAGACCAAGTTTGGATTCGACTACAAGGAAATAGTTTCGCTTATTCGATCAGAAGAATACAAGTCATTTTATAATGTACGCCTGGGTGGAGTGATGGGCATGGCCACTTTTACTGACGATTCTGAGCTGGTCCGTTCAGAATTCAGATACCTGAAGGATTGCTTTCTTAATCTGAAAAACGACTTTTTTAAGGAAGATGATGAATTCAAAGATATCTCAATGGGTATGTCGGATGATTATATAATTGCCATTGAGGAAGGAAGCACAATGGTACGCATCGGAAGTTCAATTTTTGGTGTACGCTGATTGAAGCAGTCTCTAGTTTGCAGTCTCCAGCGACTAGTCCGCCGTTCGCCAGTAAGACAGTCCACAGTAAACCAGAACCCACCAATAGCCCTTAATTTGTAAAAATTCTAAATTGTTTAATCTTTATATTTGCCATCATCGAATTCCTTATTAAAAAATATAGAAATACAATATGATACGCCTAGAAACCAGTTATTTAGGATTGAAATTAAAGAATCCTGTCATTGTTAGTAGCTCAGGACTTACCAATTCGGTAGAAAAAATAAAGCAGATTGAAAAGGCCGGGGCTGGAGCTGTGGTATTGAAATCGCTTTTCGAAGAGCAAATAAACCACGAGGCTGGTAGGATGATTGGCCAGAGCAATGATTACCCGGAGGCAGAGGATTATATAAGTGCGTATACCAAGAGCAATTCGGTGGGGCAATATCTTGAGCTTATCGAAGGGGCCAAAAAAGAAACCAACATCCCAATAATTGCAAGCATAAATTGTGTGTCGGCTGACGATTGGACCGGTTTTGCCAAACAAATTCAGGATGCAGGAGCTGATGCCCTGGAGTTAAACATTCATATTGTTCCTGTTGATGTGAACCGGGATTCACAAGAAATTGAGCAAGTTTATTATACCATTGTGGAGACGGTGAAGGAGAGAATCAGTATTCCCATTGTGGTCAAAATTGGATACCATTTTTCAAATCTAAATCAGGTGGTGAATGGTCTATTTTTCAGAAAAGTAAAGGGAGTTGTGTTGTTCAATCGTTTTTATCAGCCCGATATTGATATTGAGAAGCTCGACTTTACAAGTTCTGAAGTATTTAGTTCGCCAGCGGATATCAGAAATTCATTACGTTGGGTTGGGATAATTTCTGATAAGGTAAAGAATATCGAGGTCTCAGCCTCAACAGGTATCCATGATGGAGCGGCGGCTGTGAAGTTCCTATTGGCCGGCGCACAAACTGTTCAGGTTTGCTCTGTTCTTTATAAAAAGGGAATTGAACATGTGAGCCAGATTATCGAAGATATTACGGCCTGGATGGAAAGCAAAAAATATAACACAATTGATGAATTCCGTGGCAAGATGAATTACAGCAGCAAAGGAAACCACGCCATTTATGAAAGGGCCCAGTTTATGAAATATTTCTCGAACTATGAATAAGGCCAGGTAATTGATTATTGTCGATTAACAATTGATTGATTTATCAAACCTAGCTTACAAACAAAATAATGAAGGGGGGCGTAGCTCCCTTTTTTATGACAGTAAACTGATCAGCTCGCGAGCAAGTTTTTGCTTTTCTATTTCCATTTCAGGCAAAGCCGATTTTAATTTCATGCAAACACTATTTCTTTCGGCCAATGATATGCTATCCACCATATTATCGAAAACAGAGAAGGCTTCGATGGAAACGATAAAACTTCCTTTAATAAAAGCCCCAGCAAATGTTTCGGCATGATCCGAAAAATCGAGCCCATTTTGCCAGCAGGCCGAAATCAAAAGGGGTAAAACAGCCTGATATTTTTGGTCGTGGATAGCCTCTATAAAGGAATCAACCACTTGCTGATCTTTTAGGTCGTTTAGGAAACCTGAAATGTTTTTTCTGATTACATCATCAACGGTTTCCAGCAATTCATCAAAAATAATGGATAAATAGGCTACATTCCCATCTGTTCTTAATCGGCCCAAAGCCGATGAAACTTTCACCGGGTTGCCCGATTTCAATTCTGCGACAATGTCCTGGTTTAGTTTTATATTTTTTGTCATAATTATTTTCTCAATTTGCCTGCAAAACTATCTATTTTTCCTGCAAATTATTCATCAACTTCTATGATTTCTGGAGGAATGGAGTATTGGGGAAAGATTTGCAAATTACCGCCCATCACTCCATCACCGCATTTTAACAATTTTCAACATTGTTTCATATTCAATGGCTGTAATCAAACGGGAACAATATGCCTGACACCCTGTTCTATCCCAGGTAAGTCTTTAAGATTTTGCTTCGCGAAGTACTTTTTAAGCGTTTGATGGCCCTTTCCTTGATCTGACGCACCCGCTCACGAGTAAGTTCCAGGTTCTCGCCAATTTCTTCAAGGGTCGAAGGCCGTCTGCCGTTTAGGCCAAAGTAATGCCTAAGTATGTAAGCCTCACGATAAGTTAGTGTGGTGATGGCCCTTTCAATCTCTTTTTGCAGGCTTTCGTTTATTAGGCCTTTATCGGGCGAATCGCTGTCAAGACTGAGCAGTATGTCGTACATGTTCCCTTCATCATCGTACGAAAGGGGGGCATCCATCGAAACATGTCTACCTGTATATCGAAGGGCCTCCTTTACTTCTCGTGGAGCAATGTCCAATACATTGGCTATTTCTTCATAGGTTGGCTCACGCTCGTATTTTTGTTCGAGCAATGAAAGGGTTCTGTTTATTTTATTGATTGAGCCAATTTTATTTAGGGGCAACCTAACTATCCGGGCCTGCTCTGCTAAAGCTTGTAGTATAGATTGACGGATCCACCAAACTGCGTAAGAAATAAATTTGAATCCGCGCGTTTCATCAAATCTACGCGCGGCTTTTATCAATCCCAGGTTGCCCTCATTTATCAAATCGGGTAAACTAAGACCCTGGTTTTGGTATTGCTTCGATACCGACACGACAAACCGGAGATTTGCTTTTACAAGTCTTTCGAGGGCGGCACTGTCATTAGTTGCTATTCGCTTGGCTAAAGCAACTTCTTCCTCGGCACTAATCAACTCAACCTTGCTTATTTCGTGCAAATATTTGTCGAGCGATGGTGTTTCTCTGTTTGTTACTTGTTTTGAAATTTTCAGTTGCCTCATTGCTAAAACCTCTTCTGTTCAGTAAAATACCTACACTTGGAATGCCTATCTTTATTTCATTTTATAGTTTATTTCGTTATTAGCTAAAAATAGGTATATATTTCGCATTATGAAATAAGTTGTCATTTTTTTTATTTTTTTTTTGATAATTTGTTGAATTTCCGTATAATTGCCACCGATTTCCAGCTTAAAGGATTCATGTGGGGGGATTCATGGTGGAAAATTTTTCAATTAAAATCATTAGTGGACATCTCTAATAAAATCAAAAGTTCAATATTATTAGAATTACAATTGACTTTCTAAAATAGATTTCATCAATAAAATTATGTACGATATACTTGAATTAAATCAAAAGTTGGTTTCCGAACTTCGGGAAATCGCTAAGGGCATTGGCATTATAGATGCCGATGGATTAAGCAAGAGTGATGTAATATATCAAATTCTTGATCAACAGGCCATTCTGGCATCTTCAAAAAAAGAGAGTGAGAAAACAAAAGATCCTGTGACAAAAAAGCCTGGTGCAAGGAAGAAACCTGGTCCGAAGAAAAAAGTGGTTTCTGAAAATAAAAAGCCTGTTGAAGAAATAGAGCTTATCAAGGAAGAAGAGCCTGTTCCTGAAGATTCGACAGAGCCAACACGTCAACGCAGAAAAAGAATCAAAAAAGCCGAGAAAGTTGAAATTGTCAGCAAGTATCATGGGTCAAGTGATGCAGATGAGGCACAAGAACCTGAAGTTTTTGTTGAGCCCAAAGAAGGAAGCGCACAACAAGTAGTTAGCGAATCAAAAGAGCTAAGTGTACCCTCAGAGGTAAGCGATCCTGATGAAATTAAACCTCAGCCCAGAAGAAGAGGAAGGCCGAAAAGGGAGGAAAATATAGAGGTGACAATTCCTGTTGCTCCCTCGATCGAAGAAAAAACAATAGCTCCTGTCGCAAAGGAAGAAATTCCGAAAGTGGATGAAAAGCCAGTAGTTGGAGTTTCGGAAGAGAAGACGGTCGAAACCCTTCCCGACAAAGTATCGAGTCCTGAAAAACCAGAACCAGTAAGTAGTGAAAAATCACAGCCCGAACGGAAATTCGATAAGTCGTATGAGTTCGAAGGAATTGTCAGCACTTCAGGCGTACTCGAAATAATGCCAGATGGATATGGCTTTTTGCGCTCGTCGGACTATAATTATTTGAATTCGCCGGATGATGTTTATGTGTCTCAATCGCAAATCAAATTATTTGGACTAAAAACCGGCGACACTGTAGAAGGTACCGTAAGGCCCCCGAAAGAAAGCGAAAAGTATTTTCCACTCATCAAGGTGGCTGAAATTAATGGTAGAAAGCCTGAGGTTGTTCGCGATAGAATCCCATTCGACCATCTCACGCCACTTTTCCCTAATGAAAAGTTTAATTTGACAGGCGGGAGCCGAAGCAACTTATCATCGAGGGTAGTCGATATGTTTGCCCCTATAGGCAAAGGGCAGCGTGGACTTATTGTAGCCCAACCGAAAACAGGTAAAACAGTACTGTTGAAAGATGTAGCCAATGCAATTGCTGCAAACCACCCAGAGGTATTTTTAATGATCCTTTTGATTGATGAACGCCCGGAAGAAGTAACCGACATGGCCCGGAGCGTTGATGCAGAAGTAATTTCTTCGACCTTCGACGAGCCAGCCGACCGGCATGTGAAAGTGGCCAATATTGTGCTCGAAAAAGCAAAACGATTGGTTGAAAGCGGACATGATGTAGTTATTTTGCTCGACTCGATTACCCGTCTAGCCAGGGCTTACAATACAGTTTCACCAGCATCAGGCAAGGTTTTGTCGGGCGGGGTCGATGCCAATGCCTTGCACAAACCCAAGCGTTTCTTTGGGGCTGCCCGGAATATCGAAGATGGTGGATCGTTGACCATTCTTGCCACTGCTCTTACCGATACCGGCTCGAAGATGGATGATGTTATTTTTGAAGAATTCAAGGGGACTGGCAACATGGAATTGCAGTTGGATCGCAAGCTATCGAACAAAAGGGTTTACCCGGCCGTCGATATTGTGGCTTCAAGCACACGACGCGAAGATTTGTTGCTTGATAAGGATTTCCTCAACAGGATGTATGTGCTGCGTAATTTCCTTGCCGATATGACATCGGTGGAAGCCATGGAGTTTATGCGAGACCGGCTCCGAAAAACACAATCGAACGAGGAGTTCCTCATTTCGATGAACGACAGATAATAAAAAGAATGTGGGGTTTCCCCACATTTTTTTTCTCTATTCACAAACGCTCATCTTTTTTATCGGAAGAAGGTAGTAATGATTGTAAATGGATGCACTTAGCAGCCTTCATACCCTGTTGAAATGGTCTCTTCCTCGCAATATTGTCTTTCCCTAGATACTAAAATGGACTATTTGCGGTTTTTGTAACTAGATTGATTTACCAATTTTCGATGGCTTGCCAACAACATGAATTTATACTTTTAGTACCTTCCGTAAAGGCTTTCCATACACCTATTTAAGCCTAAAAAAGTGTACTAAGCGTCAGGTTATCATTATGTTAAGTTAATGTAAAAAAAATGTAAATTTTATTCTGTTGATAATAAAAACAATAGAGTGGAAATGTAAATAGCAATAGCAGAACAGTTTTTTTTTCCCATTTTTTTTCACAAAATTTGCTTTTCAATTTATCGAAAAACTTTAATCAACTTTAAAATGCACAAAAGGTATCAAGAGGTATGGCATAATTGTCTCAGCATCATAAAGGACAATGTTCCGTCTATAAGCTTCAGAACATGGTTCGAACCCATAATTCCAATCAAGCTGGAGAACAAAATATTGACGATCCAAGTTCCAAGTCCATTTTTCTACGAATATCTCGAAGAACAATACATCGACATTCTTCGAAAAACCATCCGTCAACAATTGGGCCCTGAGGGTAAGCTCGAATACAATATTGTTGTGGAAAACAACAGCTTATCAAATAAAAAACCTTATACTTTGAAGATCCCGACCAAAAATAGTTCGGGCTTGACCAACAGACCAATTTCCCTACCCATCAATTCGGACGAGAATGTGATCAAAAACCCTTTCATCATTCCCGGCCTTAAAAAACTGGAGATTTCACCTCAGTTAAACCCCGATCACACATTCAGCAATTTTATCGAGGGCGATTGCAACAAACTGGCACGGTCGGCTAGCTATGCTGTGGCCAGCGAGCCGGGCGGGACAGCCTTTAACCCACTTTTTTTGTATGGCGATTCCGGCCTGGGCAAGACCCACTTATCGCAAGCTATTGGCATCGAAGTAAAAGAGAGATTCCCCGACAAAACTGTATTGTATGTAGCCGCCACAAAGTTTAGGACACAATTTGTAGATGCTGTTCGGAACAACAATGCCAACGATTTTCTTCACTTTTATCAGATGATCGATGTGTTGATATTGGATGATGTTCATGAGTTTGCCGGAAAAGAAAAAACACAGGAAACCTTTTTCCAGATATTCAACCATTTGCATCAATCGAAAAAGCAATTGATCCTTACCTCGGATAAGTCGCCAGTTGAATTGGAAGGTATCGAGCAACGACTTATTTCCCGCTTTAAGTGGGGTTTGTCTGCCGATCTACAGGTGCCCGATTTTGAAACCCGCATTAAAATCCTAAAGAAAAAGACATACAACGACGGCATAGAATTGAAAGATGATATCCTCGAATTTGTTGCCACACACATTAAAAACAATGTAAGGGAATTGGAAGGCGCGCTTATTTCTCTGCTTGCCCAATCGACCCTCAACAAAAAAGAAATTACACTCGATCTGGCACAAGACCTTATCGAGAAACTGATAAAAAGCTCGAAGAGGGAAATCTCGATCGACTATATCCAAAAAGTGGTGTGCGAATATTTTCAGTTGCCACTCGAATCGCTCCAGGAGAAAACCCGCAAAAGGGAAATTGTGCAAGCTCGGCAGATTGCCATGTTTTTCTCAAAAGGGATGACCAAACATTCGTTGTCGACCATTGGTGTGCAGATTGGCGGGAAAGACCATGCCACCGTGCTACATGCTTGCCGCACGGTAACAAACCTGATGGAAACGGATAAGAAGTTTAAGGGTGATGTGCGAGAGATAGAGAGAAATTTACTTTCATAATTGATGTAAGATAGTACAGGTAAAAAGCAGGTTTCGTAAGAGGTCTGCTTTTTACATTCAAAAGGGCATACATAAACGAATTGGCATATAAGGGCAAAAAAGATTTTGATCATGATCAGAAATAAATACCAAAAAAATAGCTCAGTAGTACTGATTGTTTTGTGGATATTTCTTTTTCCATTTCAAACAATAGCCCAGGACTATGGCTATTCGTGGAACGATCTTGTTGCATGGAATGGTGTGACCCACTGGACAAATTACCTGATTATGTCGCCCGGCTATTTTGGCCCAAATGCACTGCCCGTACCCGAATTGAGAAATGGCCTTGTCCAACGTAAGGCTTATTTTGAATGTTTGGGCGAGGGGCATTTTTCAAATGGTGACAACACGCTCGACCTGGCTTTGCGTTATTATCATCCTTTTGCCAATAACCGAGTTGCCGTGGAATTTTACATGGTGCAGGTCGAGTATTATAAAATTTCGGCTGAGGTAAGGAACGAGCGAAAACTAAGAAATACCAAGCCCGAAGGGATTGTGGTAGGCGATCTGTTTTTTGGTACCACCATTCAATTGGTGAAAGACCGCGAAAGATTTCCTGACCTCACCCTAGAGATGTTTTGCAAAACCACTTCGGGTGGTGGTTTAGATGATGCAAGGTTTACCGATCATCCTGCCTATTATTTTAACCTCAATTTTGGCAAGGATACACGAAGCCCTGCTTTTCTCGATAAAATTCGCTGGTATACCTCGCTGGGTTTTTACAATTGGCAAACCAACCTCGACGATTACCTGCAAAACGATGCCCCAAGCTATGGTTTGGGTTTTCAGATGAACAAAAACTCGTTGGAAATCAACAATCAACTTTGTGGGTATCTGGGCTATATTAGCTGGAAAGACGAGCCGGTTGTAAGAGGTTCGGAGAAACCCTATATATATGGTGGCGATCAACCTTTGGTGTACCGCCTTATTTTGTTGAAGAGTTTTGAAAAACTGAACTTGAAATTTCAGTTTCAACAGGGTTTGCACGATTTTGCATATAGTAGTTTTAGTTTTGGGTTACAGTATATGCCTTAGATTGGAGATTTAGATTGAATGAGATTGAAAGGGAAAAAGGTTTTCATTTACCTTATAGCATGCAAAGGATGTCTCCCCCTGGGAGAATAAGAGGGGGGAATAAATGCAGGTAAGTTCACCCGTAGCATCTTAAAAATACACCTAATAGCCAACAGCCAAAGCCAAAAAATAGATAATGATGAAAAAACTACACCACAACTTCCCATTAAAAAACCTCAACACTTTTGGGATTGATGCCTTCGTCAAACAATATTTTAGTTTTTCAGAAGAGCATGAACTTCTTGATTTCTTACACACTTTAAAGAAAAACCCGCAGCCCTTTTTCATTCTTGGCGGTGGCAGCAATGTTCTTTTTACCAAAGATTTTGAGGGAACTATTATTCATCCACAGAATAAGGGTATAAGCATTGTTGAAGAGAATGAAGAAAATGTGCTGGTGCAGGTTAGGGCAGGAGAGGAGTGGGATGATTTTGTAGCCTGGGCGGTCGACCATTCTTATTATGGTGTAGAAAACCTTTCACTGATCCCTGGAAATGTGGGGGCATCTCCTATTCAGAATATCGGTGCGTATGGTGTGGAGGTTTGCCAGGTAATCGAAAAAGTAAAGGCCATCGACATCGGAACTGGCAACGAGAAATGGTTCGCAAAGAATGATTGCAACTTCGGGTACCGGTCGAGCATTTTCAAAACCGAACTACGGGGAAAGTTTATCATCACAGAAGTCTTTTTTAGATTACAGAAACAGGGGCAACTCAATTTTTCCTACGGAACTATTAAAGATGAACTGGCTCAATTTCCTGATATCAATTTAAAAAATCTACGTCAAGCGGTAATCAACATCCGCCAAAGCAAATTGCCCGACCCGGCTGTTCTGGGCAATGCCGGTAGCTTTTTCAAGAACCCGGTTGTACCTGCGAAAAAGGCAGGTTCCCTTTTAAAAACCTACCCCAACATGCCGAACTACCCAGCCGAAAGCGAAAGGGTAAAGTTGGCCGCCGGTTGGTTGATCGAGCAATGTGGCTGGAAAGGCAAAAGAATTGGCAATGCCGGTGTACATGAAAAACAAGCACTGGTATTGGTGAATCATGGAAATGCTACAGGGGCTGAAATTGCTGATTTTTCAAATAAAATTAAAGTTTCGGTTGAAGAAGAATTTCGAATTATTTTAGAGACCGAAGTGAATATCTTATAGGGGATAGGATATAAAGCACAAATTGTTCAAATTTGACACTGCAAAATATATTATCCATAGTTTATGTTGGATCCCCATCCTTGTGGGTTTTAGGTATTCTAAGCGGAGGCTATCCTATTTTAGCCTAACCTGCCAATATCCAGGTTTACGACGAAGGTCAGCTACTGCAATAATATATATGTTATGTGTTGTAGCTTGATAAATAATACCAAAGGGAAAACGATTGATGAGACATCGGCGGGTATTCTTTGACATGGCCGACCAGGCTTCGGGAAACTGGATGATTCGTTTTATAGTATCATTGACTTCTTGTGTAAACTCTAATCCTAATCCTGTCCGGCAACCCTCATAGTATTCAATTGTGTTGAGAAATTCCTCCTCAGCTAATTCATGAAAAAAGAATTTCATTTTTGATACTTTGAAGTGATTTTTGCAAACACTTCTTTTCCAGTGATAAGTTTTGCTTTGCCTTCCTTGATTTGTTCTACACGTCGTTCTGCTTCTTCGCTCCAAAGCATGTCAATCTCACTATTTATTGGAAGGTTAAGGCTTTGAATCAATTTTTCAATTAAATTAATCCGGATATCCGCCGGTAAAGAAAGAGCATCTTCAATTACAATATCACTTGATACATCCATAGCATTAATCTATAATCATTATTTACACAAATCTAAGCCAAAATTCTCATATTTCAAATTACCATGTTTGACTTCAACTAAATAGAACTTCACTGGTCCCGTTTTGATCCTACCCTACAAAATGGTATCACATTAGAATCCGTAGACATTGGTTGATTTGAGTGTACGGAGTACGCGGCAGAGATTGATTAAAACCTGTGCCACAGGTTAGTTCGCAACAGGATACCAGTAGGAAAGGCTGTAATCAATTCTTTGGGTAAACAAGCGTATCCTGTACAGCCATTTTTAAATGGTAGCCCTTTCCTGGGTACAGGGTTTCGATGGCATCCAAATTCCAGGCCGGCCAATATACCTGGCCAGCGCTGTTTTTCATTATCAGGATATGGG
>JAIOYV010000035.1 GCA_021740905.1 Bacteroidales bacterium | reverse complement strand
GCTACAATATTGAGCTTTTCGTGTTTTGGCAAGGAATCTTATGGTGCAAACCGGGCATCTACTCTCGACATACTTTCGGGTTATTTCTTTTTCCATTCTTTTTGATGATATTTTGGTCTAACATTTTGTGAATCGTAACGAAATTGTATTATTCCACAACATGTTCCGTAACGAAATTGTAATATTGTTTTTAAAACTGTAACTGAATTGTATCAATTAATCGCTGAATTATTTCAAACAATAACTGAATTGTAACAATTCAAGGTAACCGCTACAAATTTCGGAAAATTATATGATTTTACTGCCTTGACTTGCCAGAAAAAGCTCAAATATTCAGATTTCTTAAAAATTGATAAAGATTATTAGGGAGTTTCTTCAATCGAATGTTTTATGGGGGATCTACTATTTTATAATGCTGAATTTACCTACAGCTTCGCCCCGTCAGTCCCAGAAATTAATCAAAGCGGGATAACCAAACTATTTGACAAGAAACCTATTCTTATTGCACATTGAATTTTTTTATCCAAATAAACCAATGTGTAAATTAAAGAGGTCCTCATGGTGTTAATACCACTCGATTGGCATTTATTACACCCAAATAATATGTTTAACAACATTATTTTAGTTTAGGGATTGTTTGTCGCATAGTATCAATGATTTAGGGTTAATGATTTTTCAAAATCACTGATCCTGATAAATCACTTGTCTTGGTTTGACCAAATTCATGGAAACAAATGAATTCTGCCTTACTTTGCATTGGTTTATTCTTAATTGCTTTTGCTAGTGTTATTTATGTAGTTGACTTTGGAATTGCACAGTTTGTTTTTCTTAATTCCGTTGATTAACTTTGAGAAAAGCAAACACAAAAAATATAATATGGCAACAACTTTAACAGCATTATCACATGAGGCAGAGGTCTCATTACCAACACTTAGAAAGCTTATCAAACCAATCATGGATCAACTCCACTTTAAAGCGGAAAACAGGCGTACAATCACCGAAAAAGAGGCCAAAATCATCAGGGAACATTTAGGGATCGTGCCCGATGAGTAGAATTATCTGAAATTAACTGGAATTAACTCAAAACCCTTACTGATGCAATAAAATGAAATTTAGACGACCCCCATTGTACTGAATATTTCAGCAAACTCCATACTTCTCCGAAGTTTAAATTACCATATCCTTATTATAAATAATAAGGCCTGAATATTCGAAATTCTATGAGTAGAATTTCATCGAAGTAATAATTCAAGTTCAAGCTAAAAACATTCTTTCGAGCTAAAACTCCAATAAATCAGACATCTTTGAATGACTGATAGGAATAGTTGGGTTGATTAATGATTTCCTTTTATTCCAGTAGTGTATTCCTTTTATTAGCGATGACAATATTGAGATCAACACTGATAATTCCATGTTTCAAAGTAAAAATATTTTGCAACAAATTTGTGCAACAGCACAACGAACAAACATTCAGACAAATAGATGCTTGTTTCAAATGTTGCAGAAAAAAGCAGGATGGAATTAATTACAATAGATGTTATAACATCTTCGATAAATCCTTTCGAGATTGATCAGTAATGGAGTCGATATAATTCATGGTGACTTTCATGGAACTATGCTTGAACTGGTCCATTATCTGCTCAAGACTTGCCCCATTTTGAAGCAAGATGGTTGCATGACTGTGACGGGCTGAATAGGTTGTAATCGTTTTTTCGATTTTGAGTTCTTTACAGATTTGCTTTAGTCCTTTATTTATCCCTGTAGTGAAGTCATGTATCTTAGTATCTACTTTTTCCGGTGTATCTTCCTTCCCAATTATTGAGAAAACAAAATTCTCAGGCTGTCTATCCGATACACTATACTTTTCAATAACAGCATGTGCATAAGGAGTAATAACAGCAGCTATTTTAACCTGGTTCCCCTTATTAGCTCTTTCGGTTTTTTTTCTCACGAAGCGAATCATGCCATCATTGAAATCAATGTTCTTCCATTTCAAATGAGCTATATCTGTCATATTAGCACCATTGATATAATAGGAAAACAACCAGAAATCCTTAGCCCTATCCTTCCTACTACCAAGAGGGGCTACTAAATTCTTAATTAGCTCAATCTCTTCTCTGGTCAGGGCTTTTTTTGTGTTTACGGAAGAAGGAATTTGGTATTTTCCATGAGACTTTTTTCCAAACGGATAAAAGTCGTGTGTTATAAAACCTTTTGTTATTGCAAGATTTACAATGGCTCTCAAGGATCGAAGGTAAATCCCAATAGTATTTTGTGTTCTTCCTTGACTGGTCATGAATATTTCATAATCCTCAAGAAATCCTGGGGTCAAATCATTCCAATGAATAGATTTTTTAAAACTTTGAAGACTTGTAAGGGCACAATGGTAACTATTCGCTGTTCCTATTCTCCCCTGCTTTTTTAAATCCTCAATATAATTGGAAAAAGTTCCGAAGAAAGACTTCTGTTGAGTAACTGGAGTGCCAAAATACTGCCGCTTGAATTCATTAAAACTAAATGGCTCCAACCCATCAATGATTTCTATTGCCCGGGTCTCAGCATCCAAAATTTGTTTGTAAGTATCACGAAGGAATTTGGTAGTACGAGAACCGGATTCGATTTTCTTCAATTCTTCTTGTGAAAGGGAATTAATACCCACATCATAATACCGCCTTAACCTTTGGAAGGTTATTCTCAGTTTAACCGGATAGATGGAATTGCCTTTTGAGTCGGTTTGTTGTAGTGGCCTACGCAGGTCGCAAACAACTTTGGTATGCACTGGTTCTTTTTTCAATTTACTTTTATTTGTCGTTTTCTAAAGATTACATTCTGTGTCTCAAATTCCAATTTGAGACACAATTTGAGACACAAAAATAGCCTAATATCGAAAACAAACAAAAAGAAAATGAAATTAAAATGTTCTACATGTCAAGTAATACAAGCATTACAGGAAGTTTGTGTTTATTTTTCTTTTTCTGGAAATTGCATTAAATTCTGACTCATAATCAGGTGGTCCCTGGTTCGAGCCCAGGTGGGCCCACGATGAAAATCAAGCACTTACAGAGACAATTTGTAAGTGCTTTTTTATTTGCCCCGTAATTTGCTCACCCGGAAATTCGGGATAAAGTGAAAATATAAATGCCATTTCCATTGTGTATTAATGTCTTACATCTTTGGGTATTGAGCAGAACTATTTCTTTCTAAAGACTGCTTTGAATGGCTAATCATTTTTGAGGTTGTAGTAGTCGTACCTAAGCATTAAGTAATAAAGTGGCGTTAATGGCTTTCATATTTAACTCGGAATTCGAAAAGGAAAAATTTAAAACTGGCTAAAAATACTAATGAAATAAAAAGGATACTTGTCGCTTTCACAAAGAAATAAATTTGTATTTTTCGATTTTCAAGAGTTTACAAAAGGTTTGTGCTACAGCTCATTAAGGGTATATGCAATCGGTTATTTGTTTAGAATAAAGTATGTTAAAATGTTTAATCAATAGTTTAACAATTTTAAAAGGTGAAGTTTCTATTTCTATCACTTTTCCTTAAGCAGTTACTAAAAGCGAATGTAAAAAATATTCTTTATGTTTGTGTTATTAAAATAACTGAAAATAAGAAATATGAAACGGAGTACAGCATTTATAATTTTGATTGGCTTATTTTTTATTAGCTGTCATCAGGGGGATAAAGGAAAAAACAATTTTAATTCAAGTCCGGAAATAACACCTTTAGAATTTGGCAATAATATAGCCCTGAAAACTATGGGGATATTGGGTAAAAACTTAATGCATGCTATAAATTCAGAAGGAACGGAACAAGCTATTTCTTTCTGTTCCTCACGAGCTATTCCTTTAACTGATAGCATGGCTTTATCATTTGATGCTAAAATAAAACGAGTGTCTGATAGGAATAGAAACCCAAATAATAAAGCTAGCACCGTTGAACTAGATTATATCAATAATTCAAAAGAAGCCATATCAAAAGGTCAAACCATTAAACCAAAATTAATTACTACTGAGAATGGGTATATCGGCTATTATCCTATAATGACTAATGGTTTGTGTCTTAAATGTCATGGGCAACTGAATAAAGACATTGCAGCTGATTTGTATTCTAAGATCAAACAACTATATCCACAAGATAGTGCTATTGGCTATAAAGAGGGAGAGTTAAGAGGAATTTGGGTCATCGAAATGAATAATGGAAAAAATATTGTCAACTAGACCGCCCAGCCTAGTAACCAGTCGGGAAGAGACTCTCACTACACTGTACATACGAACCTTCAAAATGAAATCATTGTTATTAGACAATAGTGTTTTATTTCCCATAATCCTGAATTTCTAGTGTTGCTAATTTACATATTTTCATTGCCCTCATATTCGCAAAATTTTAATTATTCTGTGACATACAATCTCCGCTAAATTCCAGTCATATCCATCAAAGTTCGTTGTGTTATTAAATTGAATAACAACTGCATCAATATCTTTGTAGTATTTTGCAATGCTCTGGTAACCAACAAGCAAACCTGTATGTTCGTACACGTAAATAGAGGAATAGATTTCCTGTTCCCCTTCATTAAACACCGAGCCATCGTTTAATGCACGTAAGAATACACCCACATCCTCTGCGGTGGCGAGCATTAGGCCGGTATCTTCTGTCTTAAAATCTTTCTCAACGCCAACATAGTAGCCACTCATCACATTGTCTATATTCACCTCATGCAGCGAACCGAAAGTGTTTTTCAGCCCAAGTGGATTCAAAATTTCCTCCTTTATATATTGCTGGTGATTATAGCCCAGCGTTTTATCAATGAGGTCAGAAATCAATATATAATTGGTATTTGAATAGCCATAATCTTCACCCGGTTCAAAGTCAGCTGGTAAATCCAGTGCGTATTCAAGTATTTCTTGTTTATTTTTGGGTGGTTTTGTCCAAAAATCAGGATGGTCTACAAAATTGGGAATACCACTCCGATGTTGTAGCATCATTCTCAAGGTTATTTTGTCTGAATATTCAATTCTTCCCGCAAGTTCTGGAAAATAATCAGCGAGTGTTTCATCCAAAGACAAACGTCCTGCTTTGACTAATTTTGCGGTGGCAACAGCGACATATAGCTTGGTAATGCTGGCAATCTTGAATAAGGCTTGCGGGTAGGCAGGTATTTTATTTTTTCGGTCGTGTCAACCTGCGGCATAAAACTCAGGTGGCTTCCCGGCTTGGTCTACATAAACAATCATTCCATCAAATCCGTGCTCGATTCCTTCATTTAATTGTTCTTGAACCGTATCAGGAAGTGGTAAAATCCAAGCCTTTACCAAAATCCATGGTACGAACCACAAGAAGGATATGCTTGCCATAATAAATGCTATTCTGAATATTCGTAATAGTTGTTTCTTTTTCATAATGTCATATTTTTTCGGGACGTTTATCTTTTTTCATTTTTACAGAAATCCCAATTGTTTTGTATGAATTTGGCTTTTAAGGCATATTCATAGGAGCTAAAGTTATTGGTTTGCTTATCTACCAAATGCTCCTGAATTTCATATTGTCCATATTGTTCTCTTCTTTTTTCAGTTATATGCAGGCTTACCTCATCTTGAATTTCAAATACATTCTCCAGTTTTCGACCCCAGGTTTCCGACCAAAAATGAAAATCTTCTTTAACTTGAATTAATTGGGCGGTTACTCTAATTGCTTGTGCCATGCTAAAGTATTCGATATCTCGATTGCCACTTATATTCACAAACGGAAGTACGGCAATTGTCTTTTCTTTTACTTCTGATTTATCCATTTGGTTGAATTTATGGTATAATAAGAACCAGTTTTTGTTAACGATATTTACTGCAAGTTTCCCACGAAGGAACATACATTAGCATCCCTAATAACTTGGATATATTGAATGTGACAGAGAAAAATAAAATGGTTACCTCTCGCTTTTCAATCTTCATCCCCTGGCAACTCCAACGCCTTTACACTTTGAATGGCATTACCGGCAATCCCTTTTATCGAACCATACATGTCGATGGTATTGGTGACCACTTTTTCGATTTGCTTTTCACGCTCTTTCCAGATGCGTTGCATAGCCCGCTTTTCACTGTCCAGTGCTACTCTCATTGAGGTGAATCCTTCCACTATGGCTTCTACCTGCATCCTGAATGTGGTGTTGGTCAGATAATCGTACAGCATGTGCATTTTGTCGCCTTTGTTTTCCTGCGAACTGATGGCCATGCTGAGTTGGACAATGGATTCACGCAACACGGCACACAGCCCTTTAAACTCTTCGTAGTTGCAAATCCAGATTCCGTCTTTTAAACCCATACGGGCCATGTCCGATGGCATGACTTCGGTAACCAACACACCAATGCTTGCCCCTTTTTCCCGGATGTCGGCTTTGAATTTTTCGATCCAGGTGGGTTGGAAATCTTTGGTGCGCTTGCTCTCGTAATAAATGGTGCCGCAATTCTGACGGTTGCGGGTGTTGACAATTTGAATACAATCGCCGCCCCTTGCTCCTTTCTTTATTTCATCAATGGTATCTAAAGGGAATTGGGCGGCCAGCCATTCTTCGATGGCCAGTTCCTGCACTTCGCCCTGCAATTGCATGGAACCCTGGTCTTGCTTACGCCTCATTTCTTCGGTAAGCCTTTTCTGGTCTTCCAGTTGCTTTTGAAGCTCTTTGAAACGCAGTTCAGTGCGCTCTTCTTCTGTTTTTCTGATTTTCTCTTTTTCGGCAACGAGCGTTTCATTCAGTTTTTTCTGAGCCTCTGCTTCGGCAACTCCTTTTAGTTCCGACTTTTCACGCTTTAGTTTTTCAATTTCGGCCTTGGTGCGGTTCAGTTCTTTTATCTGCTCCGACTTTTCGTTTAGTTCCTTTTGCAAAGCATTGAATTGCTCCGATTGCTCTTCCAGCAACTTCGATTTCAGTTTGGCCTCAATGGATTTCTTCTCCAATTTAAGTTGCTGTTCCAGACGTTCCTGGAACAACTCGTTTTCCTGCTTTTTCTTTTGCTCAAATGCTTCTTTTGCCTTGGCCAGACCTTCAAACTCCGTTTCAAACTTTTTCTTTTCTTCCGCTAATTGAGCCTGAAACTTCTTAGCTATTTCTTCTTCCAATTGATGGGCCAGTATATCCTGAACATCTATGGATGTGCCGCAGTTGGGGCAATTTATTTGGGTTTGGTTTTTCATACTTACTTCAAAATTTGTCTTTCATCCTTTTGGAATGTATTTTAATAAGATAATAATAGTGCTTCCGCTACGTGGGTTTTTAAAATTTTAAAATGAAACGGTTGTTTAATTGAGTCATTGATTAGTCTATTTATCATTTTGTTGACTCTTCGACAATTTTTATTTCCTCCTCAGTCAACCCATATAGCGCATAAACCATTTGATCAATTTCTGTATCAACCCTGGCAATTTCAGCTTTTAAAGTTTGGACTTTTTGCTTTTGCTCGTTGAAGTATTGCATCCATTCGGCTTCTTCCGAAAGGCTAAGTTGAACTAAGGCCTTTTTGAGTCCCTTCTCGTTTTTCAATTCGGCAGTCAGGTTGTAATTGGGCTGTGGGTTCAGCGTATAGCCTAACACATTTACAAACAGCTCCCGTAAAAAGCCTTCCTGGAATTGTTCCTCTTTGGCATCGCGGATGTTCTTTTGAATTTCAGGATTGTGAAAATACATCCTGAACTTTGCATAAGCCGCAAGTAAAAGCTCTTTGTTTTGTGACTTTAAATGTTTGTTGACAACCGAGTTTTGTAAGAATGCCATTTTAAAGCTTGCATTAGATTAATTTCATTCTCAACAAATGTAGTGATTTGTTTATATTCTCCATCCAACTCATTTCTCAATTTCGGTAAGAGAAAAAATACTTTCAATTTTAGGGACTTACGAGGGAGCATCTTTTTCTTCTGACAACAGATATTATATGATTATTCAGGTTAACCTGATTAATTCATAAGTTTTTCGTTATGAGAAGTCAAAATACAAAGAATAAAGGTGAGCGCAGGTTTACGACTCGCAGATGTAGCCATAGTTACATAGAGGATCGTAAAGCGAGCATTGCCTTTATTCAAAGTAGTTTGGCTTCGGAATAGATCAACTTGTGAATTATTCAGGTTAAGTATAGCATCGTTTTCAGGAAGTCATTTTGCACTTTTTTTTCTGGTAAGTTTCACCGGCACGTGCAGCCAGTAATTGCTTGACATTAAAAACTTACCTCTATTTGCAACGATGTAAAGGGAAATTGTTGGGATAATAATTATTCCGTTCGTAAAAAAAGGAAAACCTTTCATGCTTCGACCGCGTAATGAAGGATAACTTAAATCAATTTTATTAAATTTTTCAATTATGAATATTGGATGCTATTTTAGCCAAAAGCTTAATGCGCTTATCCACATCACACAAGATCGAAAAGTAATTGTGATGGTGGATGAAAAAGTAATCCCCATGCTGAGTTTTTTTGTCGATGGGAAAGAAGTACAATGGATAGAACCCCGCCGTAGCCTAAAAGATGAACTGGAAGGTGTGATTTCTAAAACCAATTCAGATGTAAAGTTCACAGGTTGGATTGCAAAATACGGACAAGTTGAGGAAAGCTTTGAGTATTTAAGCTGATGAAAAATAATGGATAGGGCTTGTTCACATAACCAGGAAGGGTTGCCATTGCTTTTAGTAGCAAAAAGACCCTTCCTGGCTGGTTCAAACTTCAACAACTTCAAAAAAACTTCACAGCCCATTTCATTAACTATACTCAACACAGGATAAATTACCGCATTGATTGCAATAAGGAATTATGATTACACCCCTGCCTGCCCCGACAAAGTCGTGGGTTGGGGCTTGGGCTATTTTTGACTTCGTCAAAAAAATACACCTTGGGCTAATGATATGTAAAAATAAGCCACAAGGGGGGCGCAATCTATCCTCTGAGTAAAAATACTGGCAGAATTTGCAAAAATGAAAATTGGGTGTATCTGGGAATTAAATTCAAATGAAGTATCCATGCCTTTTAATTGGCAGGATAAGTGAAGGTCTGCTGCGAACTCATCTTGATTTGATACCCTTTGCCAGGCATCATGTTTACTATGTCATTCAGTCCCCACTGCGGCCAATAAAGCTGCCCGTCACCATTTTTGACAATAATAAGCTGGGTTACCACCGAACTTAACATCGCAGTTATTGGCCCCGGGTTTTGGCGTAGATAGCCCAGAAGGCTCCAGCTCTGCACTAAGGTAATAGGGATATTCTGGGGTTGTACTGCTTGCCCTGCAACAATCATAGTTTGGGCCGAAGCAAGTTTTACCTGGTAGCCTTGGCCAATGCTGATATCCCCTATTAAATTTAGCCCAAATAGGGGCCAATAGGTGTTCCCATTGCCATCTTTGGCAATGAGCACTTCCGATACGAAAGGCGCACAAAGGCTATCCATGCTTGCTTCAACGGGGATTATATAACTCGAAAAGTAACTCCAGCCCTGGGGCAATGAGATATTTTGATATTGCATGGTGTAGCCTTGTAGTGAGGTAAGCCCACTCATCCCGTAGCTGATATAAAAACCGGTGTTCAACATGACTGGAGGTTGCATATAGGTTGCAGTTGCATTGAACTCATTAAAATCAGAAAGCCGCCAGATCTTCCAGATAAAGGCTTCGCCCGGAGCAAATCCATCGGGTGTAGTGGTCGAGGCATCGTCGCCCCAGGCCGTAACCGAAGTGGTTTGCCCGGTCCATTGCTGATACCCGGCACAAGCAAGTGTGCCCAGCGAATCGTAGAAAACCCCGATGTAGTCGCCCGCCGCAACCTGGATGCCATCAATGGTTACCGGGATGGTATCGGGTATAAGGATGACGTGTGAATTGCCGGTATTGGTGTAATTCCAATCAGGAGCGATTGGTAATATTGGGGGGATGCAGCCGGCAAATGAATCAACAAGGGCATAAAAAATTTGTTCGTTTTGAACTGTGCCATTGTCGGCACGAAAGCGAAACTTAAAGGACGATCCCATGTCGGCAGGGGTTGGTTCGGCAATGATGGTGGCCGTTCCGTTGCCATTGTCGGTAAAAGAGCTGACAAAAGTGGGCAGGTCGATTGCCGTTAGGGTAAGCGGAAGGTTGCCCGGATCGGAAACTTCAATCTCCAAAACCTGTGGGTAATTTTGTGCCGATGAGGCACAAATTTCGGTAAAAGGGGCCGATACGAAAACAGGGGGCAATACAGCCCCAGCCAGATTAAGCCGGATATATGGCAGATCAAGGATCCAATACCAGTTTGTAGTTAGGCGGATTTTGGTTTCGAGATGAATCAAATGTGGATAATCGCCGGGTTCAGAACCTATATACAAATCATTGAAGCCCGAGTAACATTCAACGCCACATACGTAATTAGAACCACCAGGCAGAACTTCACTACCTGGATTAATGATATATACAGGTAGGGTTACCCAGGTACCCAGGTCGGCTTCCTGGATTTCATATTCCTCTGTACCGATTACAGGAAAGTAGGTAGAAGTTGGAGAATTCTCATAGATTTGCCCCACGATGATAGTGCCCGGGTCGGTATGGTAATCAATAAAAACAGAGATTGAATTCACTGTAGCGGTGTTTGGCAGAAAATACTGGACGCCTAGAAAATCGCCATCCAAACCACCGGAAAAGCTATTGACGGAAAGGACCCCGCCTGTCCAGCGTTCCTGTTGCCTGTCGCGTGCAAAAATTTTGTTTTGGGTAATTTCCCAGCTTATGGTATCAGTAAAGTTGTCCTCGGGTATTTCATCTGTTTGTGTCTGATAGCAATGATATGCGACCGAATAGGTATTTGGCGATGAAGGAGCGGTGAAAAGACTATCAATAGAAAGAAAAGCTGTATCGTTAAACGAAAGTTGCGAAGTGTCATCGGTTTGGTTGAATACCAATTGGTTTGCATTGTTCCAAATTTCAGCCTCTAGAGTAACATTAGTTTGAACATTGTCGCCATAATTCCACACATCAGCCGAACAAACATTCGGCATGATCTGGTTTGTAGGGATTTTTGAGAATGAGCCTGTCGCGCCCCAATTTGAATCATAAAAATAGTTGTAGGCATTGGCAAATTTGATATCGTTTTGCGAGGCAGTCATTAATTGAATATCGTCAACAGCCCAATAGTAGTGCGACACACCCGTCATATAGAATCGGATATAAACAGTTGATTGCAGGGCTGCTAAGGGGGTTATGTTTAAGAGCACAACGTCGGGGTTGTCCGAGGCGTAGTTTGTAGCTACCCCTTGCGATACATCGAAATGTGTCCAGGTGGTATTGTTTGTGCTTACCGATACCTGCATTATCTGGTCGTTGCCGCAGCAATACCGGAAATACTGTTCAAATTTCAACATCACCGAATGGGCCGTGTCGCAGTTTATGGCTGCCGTTTGTACGTAGGCATCCATATCGTCTGGCATTGAGGGGATAGGGGTGTTGTAATGGTCACCCGGGAGCACCATATAACCATTGGTTGCTGTGGTCGAGTTAAACGGAGGTGTATTGGTAGAATACTGCCCGTTTAAACCCGGATTTGCTGAGTTCGTCCAAATCCAGACATAACCCAGGCTATTATTGTCGATCGTAACCCAACCGGTGGGTAACGTTGCCCCACTAAAATCTTCTTCCCAGATCACAGCGCCAAAGGCTTTGGTGCTTTTATAGTCTTTCCAGTCCTTGGCGGTGAAATGTTCAACTTCAGATAGCTCGCAGCTTTTTTGCATAGCTTGCTGGGCAACTTGTCCAAAGCTACCGATGGCCAATGCCACCAAAACGATCATTACATTAATCTTTTTCATAGTTCAAATCTTACATGTTAATTAAATAGGGATGAATGATAAATTTCGATTTTAAAATAATTGTATCAATAATAACCACATGGTTTTGGAGTACAGGAGTCATACGAATCTACGGCGTAGTATGACTCCATTAAAAAATTCCAAATCGTTTCATCGTTTTAAGGCCTTTATTTTTGGTGGCTTAAGTTGTACAATCTTTCCAAAGGTCTACCAAAGTTAACAATTATCTTAGTTGGTTGAAAAAATAACTGAATTGGCAGGATAGGTAAAGCTCTGAGGCGAAGTCATTTTGATTTGATAACCCTGCCCGGGTTGCATGTTTCCTATCAGGTTAACACTATAAGCTGGCCAATAAACCTGGCCATTTCCATTCTTTACAATAGATACATTATTTATGATTGGCAACAATATTTGATCGATGGGTGCGGGTGACATACGTACATAGCCAAGCATGCTCCATTGGGCCGGGAGCTGGATTGTAAGGGTGTCGGGCTGGATGATATTTCCTTCCACCAAAAGAGTATCAGCGTTTGTCATCTTTATTTGATAGCCCCAGCCTGGTGTAAGGTTTCCGATCAGGTTTACCCCATATTGTGGCCAGTAGGGTTGCCCAAGCCCATCCTTGGCAATAATCATATTGGGTTGGACTTCGCTTAGTACATCAGAAATATTGGGAGAAGTAGGATCTATGTAGGTTGAAAAGATGCTCCATAAGGCCGGCAGGTTGATTGTTTGTACAGCAGTTCCCGTGATCGACAAAAAATAATTCCCAAAGTAAGAAGAATATCCGAACACTTTTACTTTATAAGTTCCGGCTGGCAGGTTTGAGATATCAATCTGACTGGCTGAAGAACTACAGGCAGCATAATTATCGTCGTTATTCCAAAGGGGAGCTTCGGAGCAATCGGTGTAAATGGCAAGTTTGGTATCGAAAGTTGACCCACACAACGAGACAGAAACATTCTCGTAATCGGTGGTAGCAGTAAATTTCCACCATTCCTGGTCGCCAGCAGAAGTGGTAACCCCACTTACCGGTTGGTTATTTATGGGACCATATTGCGTTGGCCACAAACAGGGCCCACCGGTTTGCCATATTGTAGCACAAAGGGTATCGTTCGATGAATTTTCATCGGCAGCAAGACCTGTGAAAACACATAAATTGTAACTTGTTTCGCCCGAAGGAAAATAGGCCGGAATGTTAAACGAAAAAATGGCAGTATCTCCGGGGTTTATTGTGTCTGAAAATATTTCCTGTGAAAAAATCGGCCATCCGATAGCCTCGGTATAAGAGACAGGAAAATTATCTATGGCGAAATTGCCCAGATTTACAATTGCCACCGTAACCGGCTCATATTCTAAATATTCGGCAGTAACCGGTGATATTATTTCGACCACAGCCACATCGTAATCCGCATACTTCACATTGGCTGTCACTTCTACCAGGTTTGTTGAGCAACCTGGATGAAAGATTTGCAATTTCATGTTGGGACGTTTGGTGGTAGCTGTTTTTGGGAAAGCCCCTGGGTCGCCACAGGTATACACAGCATCGGTATAAATACCATGCCCGACCTGAAACCCAACATCGGTAGCGCGCAAAATGGCATTAGAGGAATAGTTGGATGTACCATTCGAGAAACAAAACTCAACCATTAGATTGCTTACACCATCCCATTGAAAAGGGTTTTGGAATTCATGCACATTCCAACCTGCCACAGTAGGCCATTGTGGCGCAAAGAAAACTTCTGTCAATCCGGTAATCCAGTTTGTATCGATTTCAGAAATTGTGGTATGCCCTATTTTTATACTGAAATTGTCCATATTGTCTCCATTGTTTGTTGCAGAGGTTGGGGTTGTGACATCGAGGGCCAGTGAGGTGATCGAACCGGCAGTACATCCGGCAGCAATCAATTCTTCGGCCTTGATCAAAAACTGCGAATTATTGCTTGTGTAGAACTGACCATAAGGGTTATTACTTGTGGTGCCAAGAGAGTAGGTGCCAGATCCAACGATAATAGTAGAAAAACTTGAACTTGTTGCCAGAACAAAATAGGAAGTTGTGTCAGTTAAAACAGGGGTTTCATATACCGTTCCGGTATTTATAAGATTTCCCCCGATTGAATCGTACCAATTATAATTTAAGTTTGAATCGATTGGCGAAACGGTAAGGTTGGCCGAATTTCCAAACCATACTGTTTGGTTAACCGAAAGGGGATCGGATGGCTTAAAGTATGAAATTACAGCTTTGGTGATGGTATCGTTGGTCTGGTTTATATCGCCTGTCAGATCTAGCCAGGCAATTAGTTCGAAAACGGTATCGACATTTACCACCATATTCAAGGGCTGAGAGAAAGTATAAACAAAAGTGTCGCCGGGGAATAAAGGAATGCCTATCGTTTCAATCACCGGGCTTGCCGAATTAGCACTGTAAGAAACAGTCAGGCTTCCGGCAAGCATTGTGTCGCCCAGGTTGACAACAATCACAGACACATCCTCCAAACCAAGATCACAGCCATTCACAGGACTGATTATTTGCAACAATGCAGCATCGTATTGCTGGGTGCTTTGGTTTATTAAATTGTTGTCAGAAGTTTTTACATTGAAGGCAACGATGCTAAAGCAGGACAGGATAAAGAAAACAGAAACGATTTTCTTCATGGCATTTTAAGGTTAAAAGGTTTGTAAAAAGTACGACAGTTAATTGCTTGTAAAGGTAGAGAAAAAAGTTCAATAATTTGAAAAGCCCGGCTAAATATCAATTTGAATTGCTGAAAAAAAACTAAAATGGTTTTTAATAGTTGAAAAAAATGGGGAAGGACTCGAAAACCTTGAAACGAACCCCGTTTATTCAATACTTCAACTTATATGGCAATTATTGAAGTTGATTTTTATCCCCCTCCAGGCTTTCAGCTGCCAATTCCAATTCTTCGTACCAGTCTTCGCCAAATTTTCTGATAAGAGGAGTTTTAAGGAATTTGTACAAAGGCAGGCTTTCTTTTTCACCAAATAAAAGGGCTGGCTTGCAGATATCCCACTCATTGTAGTTTACGGCTGTGAAGGTGGGATATTTTTTCAACCGTATTGGGTAGAGGTGGCAACTAATAGGCTTTTGCAACGAACAATCGCCGTTTTCCCAGGCCCGCTCTATGCCACAAGTGGCGATCCCTTTTTCGTACACCGTAAAAGAGCACTCCTTATCGTTTATTAGTGTGGTTACCAGGTCGCCATCGCTATCGATGGTGGAGGTGCCAATTTCTTCGATGCTTTTTTTGCCTGTTTCGCTCAGGTATGGTTTTATCGACGGGTATTGTTCTTTGATTATGGCGGCTTCACCTTCCTCTAACGGAGCACCCGAATCGCCATGTTCGCAGCATTTGCCGAGGCATTTGGGGACATCGCAAATAAATTTCTTATCGATAATATCGAGACTAATAAGAGTATCTCCAATTTGCAGCATGGTTTCCTGGCTTGTTAAATTCATTGAATATCTTTAGGTTTTATTTGTTTTTTGAAGTTTGTCATTTGAGATATATAAAACCAGGTTGTTTTCTTCTTAACACAATTTATTATCGCTCTATTTCTTCTTCTGAAAATAATCCAATTTCATGAAAAGCGGGTCGAATACATGGTATTGAATAATAACCAGATTTGAATCGTTGTTGATTTGTGCATACATACGTTCAAGATCGTAAGGATAAACCCCGCCCTCACGATCAATCACACCACTCCCAGGCTTGAGATATGCAGTAATGGATGTTTCAACTGATTTATCATCGGTTAATGAAATCCGATAGATGGGTTCGCTTCTCAGGATAGAATCTCTTTTAGATTCTGATATTCCATCAAGAATCCTTTCGTAGCTTATTTTCTTATAATAGCCAAGGTATTGTTTCACCATCACTGTATCGAAGTCCTCAATTTCTTTTTGGTCTTCAAAACGGATTAATGAATATTGGTTATCTCCCAGGTTGTTTGCTATAAACGATTGATCGGGTAAACGAAAATCCTGGAGGCTCACCGTTCTTATTTGATCATAAGCATATTTGAAAAGTGACCTGTCGCGCCAATCGTTTTCGGTAAGGAAAAATCGCGACGACAAGTAACCCGAAAAGCCGGGAATGTGAACGATGAAAGGGGTATTTGAATTTTCAAGCATCATATACGTTCCATACATATCCTGGGTTGGGCCACCGATATAGATTGTCTTCAAGGGTTCGGTTTCATCGTCGGTGTACACTTCCACTTTTACATGAGTTGCTGCCAGGTCTTTTACCGCATTGGCGAAGGCCGCTTTCGAAACGGGCGATTTCACTTCCATGCGTTTAAAGGTTTTTAAGATAAGGTCGATGGCATCTTTTCGCACCTTGTACTTTTTGTTCACGATCCATCCATTCGATTCATCCCGTTCGAGGAGGAGTGTTTTGTTCAGCTTGTTCACCATAAATACTTTCGATATCAGCGAAGTATCCTGAATGGAAAAATCGCGCAACTCCTTTTTTATGGTACTGTTTTTACGGCTCATGTAAAGCCATGCAGCCGCAATTACCAAGATAATCAGTATGATGAAATAAATCTTGTTGTTCTTCATTCTTGTTTGTTTGTAATGAAAATGCTTGCTCGGCAAAATAAGCCAAAATTAATTTATTAATCCACTTTCTTTTAAATTAGCCTCAACAAACACGCTGTCAATATCAAGGTATCTTACATTATGATTGATTGAAAAACAATCATTTTCGTGCAGTTTTATAATTGTTGTTTTCTGAGTTTTTTTTATACCTTCCTCTGTACCTTTTTTCATCAATTTCGTAGCTGTTGTCATGGCTATCTTTCTTCCTTTTAATGACAGGGTCTTTATTTCGAGTATTTCCTTTTTCTAAAATAATGGAACAGGATGCCAAAAGTAATAATGAATAAGAGAGGGGCAAGGACATTCAGCAATTTCCAGAAAAGATGATCGTTTTGAACTCTGGCTTTATCAAGCAAGCGGAGCTTTATTTCGCGCGATCGTACCTCCATTACCCCCGAATCATCGAGAAGGTAGTTGATGGAGTTGAGGATAAAATCTTTGTTGCCGGCAAAGCTCATATCGGTATGTTTATCGTAGCCCAGTGGGAGCGGCGCATATTGGCCTTCCGCAACCCGCCAATCGTTTCGTATGATGTCCCCATCGGCCACTACGATCATCTTTGTTGGCCGGCTCGATTCTTTGTATTTGGCTTCCTTGTTATCGGTAAATTCGGGCGACAAACGGTTTTTGTAAACCGATTCGAATTCCCCTTCCAAAAGAACTGCAACCGGAAGAAATGATTTATTGAAGTATTGATCCTCCAGTACTTCGTTTACAATGTTGAGTTTTATTTGAATGGGGGCATTTACACTTCTGCTCCGTTCCGATGAATAGAGCAGGAATTCTTTTTTTACTTTGCCCGGATGACCTACGGTGTCGAGGCTGCTTGTGAATTGGGTTTTTACCAGGTCGAGGTTTTTCGACAGGGCAAAATCGTTGTTCGACATTAACAAAGGGAAGTATATCCACGGGAAAGTCCTGAACTTTAGGGGGGCACCAGGCATCGAAGTTTTTAATCTCAGACCACCACATTGCATATCCTGGATAAGGTTGGGATTTATTCTCACGCCATACTTAAACAATTGGTCTTCGAGATTGACTTGATTAATGAGCGCCAAAACAGAACTCGAATACATAAGGCTATCCATGCTCACATTTACCCCATCGATCAACCATAGTGATTTCCCTCCTTTCATAATAAACTGGTCGATAATATATTTATCCTGGCTGCTAAATGTTGAATCGGGTTTGGCTATGATGATACAATCGACACCATCCAGGCGGTTCAGTTTTCCGTTTATTTTCACCCTGTCCACTTCATAAGACTCAGAAAGAGAATGGCTGATGTCGGCTACTTCCAGTTCGCTAAGTTCGCCATGGCCTTCGATGAACGCGATCTTTTCCTTCTGGATTTTACTCAGCTTCATCAGGGTATTTACCAGCCTAAATTCAATGGCCTGGATGGAGTTGTTCAGGTTTTCTTCGCCCGAAATGGCCATGTTGTTTTGCAACAGCTCAAGGGCTATTTCTTTGTCGCGATAGCTAACAATAGTACCTGCAAACAACAGTTTTTCTGAAACTCCGCCACTCTCGTCACGTTCTTCGATGTTTGTTGGGGTAAGCCCTTTCTGCATAAGTTCGCGGCCTATCTCGCCCCGGGTCGACAGGTCAGGACTTTCAAATGGATCGATAAATTCGTATTCGATATTGTCACCGGCATAATTGCGGAATTCATCAAGCATTTCGCGGGTTGCATTCTGGAGGCGTTTAAATCCGTGGGGTAAATCTTTGCCGTTCAGGTACACCTTAAAATAGGCTACGTCTTTCATCTCTTCAAGAAATGTAGTTGTGGCTGGTGAAAGCGTATAGCGTTTTTCGGCGGTTAGGTCGAAGCGTTCGAAAACGTAAACCGAAATTAGGTTCAATAGTATCACGATGACCACTACCAGTAAAAGTTGAATGAGATTTTGTCTTTTTATTTTTTTTCTGTTCACTTTGATTTCAGTTTTGGTTGATTTGAAGCCTTACCATTTGCGTCTTTCAACAATAGTTTTGGTGGCAAAAATAAAAATGCAGATCACCCCCAGAAAATAGATTATGTCGCGTGTGTCCAATACTCCCCGGCTCATGGAACGGTAATGTTCGTTTATCCCCAGATTGATCAATAGGTTGTCGATTTTGCCAAACCAGCCGAGGGTACTGATGGATTCGAAGCCAAGGAAAAAGAAAAAAGACAATAGCATGGCAACAATGAAGGCCACAATTTGGTTTTCGGTGAGCGAGGATGAAAATACCCCAATGGCGGCATAAATGGCAGCCAGAAAGAAAAGTCCAATATATGAGCCCCACGTTCCCCCTGTGTCGATGTTCCCGACAGGGCTCCCCAATTGGTACACCGAAAAGAAATAGATCAATGAAGGTAGAAGCGAAAACAAAACCAGACTTAGCCCAGCCAGGTATTTTGCCATTACTATTTGCAATTCGCTTATCGGACGGGTAATAATTAATTCGATGGTGCCAGAACTTTTTTCCTCGGCAAAAAGCCTCATGGTTACGGCAGGCACGAGAAACAGAAATACCCAGGGGGATATTACAAATAAGGTTTCGAGGTTGGCATACCCACTTTCCAATACATTGAATTGACCTGGGAAAACCCAAAGGAACAGGCTGTTTATCAATAAAAAAACAAGTATAACTATGTAGCCAGTGAGCGAATTAAAAAAACCTGATATTTCTTTTTTCAACAATACAATCATAAGGTCGACAAATTAGCTGGCAAAATTATATAAATTTTCTGTCCTTTCGGGGAATGATAGAGGATGGAGTGTAGACAAATTTCACTAAAAATCTATTTTTATGCGAATGTGCAATTTTTCGTAACAACGTGCACGCAAGAAACCCTTCATGTCTTAGCTTTTTGATGTTGATAACATTGTGTAGCCCTGTTGAATGTTCGCGTTTCGCTTGCAAAATAGCCTGACATTTCTCTTTTTAATCATTTATGAGCGACTTATTTCTTTGGGATTAAGTTAATTATAAAAAAAATCAATCATTTGTCAAAAAAAAAAGTGAAATGTTTTGAAAATACATATATTTGTCATGGGGATTCTGAATATTAATGTGGAAATTATTATGGTTTACGCCTAATTATTGTTTTTATCCGCTTGGTTTAATAGATTAAGGGAGCTAAAGTAATTAATTAGAGTATTTCAAATTAACATAAAATTATGGGGGACAGCAACAATTTTCATAGTACAAAGACATAGATGGTAGTAAAGTCAATTTAATAAAAGTTGGGTTTTAGGATTACTAATCATCAATACAAAAAGTACATGCAACAACTAAATACAAGTTTCGATTTGCCTATGCAGGCACAACAGGTAAACTATTCTGATTTGTTCGATCATCTCGATGATGCGATAATTTTATGCGATTTGCATGCGCGCATTACATACCTGAATGCACCGGCATCCAGGATACTTGGAAAATCGAAGGCATTCTTGTCGAATAAATCAATAGACCAAATAATCCAGAGCTTCGATTTTGATGTATTTAAAAGTTTTGCCGCCGATGAGGAAAGTCTTGAATACATGTTTTTACATGAGCTTCCTAGTTCAAATTCCCATCCCAGTTTGTTTGAATTAAAATTCAAGAAAATACCGACAGGCATTAACCCACCTGTTTTTGCCCTTTTTATCAAATCAGTGGTCAGAGTAGCAAAATCGACTTATAATAGCTCCGAAGAGAAATTTCAATTCGAAGAACTGACTGAGAGAATCTCAAACAAGTTTATCCATACTGATTTACATAGCATCGACGACACTATTCAGGACACTTTAGAACTTCTTGGTAAGTATTCTAAAGCCGACAGGAGCTCGTTTTTTCTTTTTTCAGGCGATTTGCAATACATAAACCTCCTTCACCAATGGGTCAGAGATGGATCTTTTCCTAAAGGTAAGATTGGCAGTCCTATAGAAGTAGGCAAAGTCGCCTGGTTAAAGGAACATTTTTCAAGGGATTTGCCCATCGTGTTGAACGATATTGAGAGTTTGCCCCTTTCAGCTGCAGGTGAATGGGAGCTGATCAACAATTCGGGCATTATTTCCATTGTATGTGTTCCCATAAGGATGCAGGGTCAATTACTCGGATTTATTAGCTGTCAGTCGAATACGGATTACATTACCTGGGACAACACGGCAATTCGTTTGCTTAAAGTTACGGGCGAAATCATTGTGTCGGCACTAAAGCGTGAAGGCTACAATAAATTAAAAAGTTTAAAGGATATCCAGTTTCATACCATTTTTGACAATGCTGTTTTCGGACTTTACCGGACCACACCAGAGGGGGAAGTTATTATGGCCAACAATGCCCTTCTAAGAATGACAGGATACAGCAAAATTGATGAGTTGAAGAAAATAAATCTTGATCAGGATGGGTATTTTAACAATTTTACACGAAAAAGATTCAAATACCAAATGAATCGCTATGGTGAAGTAAATCTATATAAATCAATTTGGAAAAGAAAAGATGGGAAGCCTCTTTATGTTATTGAGAATAGTAAAGCTGTCAAAGACAGCCACGGCAAAATCCTATATTACGAGGGAAGCATTGAGGACATTACCGTAAAAACGCAGAATGAAGAAGATTCATTTCGTTTATCACAGGTAATTGAGCAGGCAGCTGTATCAATAATTATTACGGATACTTCCGGGAAAATAAAATTTGCCAACCCATTTTTTGAAAAGATTTCTGGATACACCATTCCTGAAGTGATTGGTAAAAACCCATCCATATTGCAGTCAGGTTTACATTGTAATGAATTTTATAAAGATTTATGGGGCACTATTTTATCAGGGAAAGTATGGGAAGGTGTTTTTACAAATAAAAATAAAAATGGAGAGTTGTATGAAGAATCAGCTATTATTTTCCCCATATATAACAAAGATGGTAAATTGATCAACTTTGCGGCTGTAAAACAAGATATTGGAGAACAGCTCAGATATCAGAAAATAGAAAACCTATTGTATAAAATTTCGAATGCTGTGTATGAAACCCGTGATTTAAGCGAGCTATATCTACAGATTAGAAAATACCTTTCGGAAGTTATTAACACAAAGAATTTTTTTATCGCAATTTACGACGAAAAGGAAGGAATATTTAATCTCCCTTACGATACGGATGAAATGGATATCATGCAATCATTCCCTGCGGCACACTCCCTGTCGATGTATTTGATGAATCAGGACAAAGCAATGATATTCAAAGAAAACGATATCGATAAATTAATTGTTGATGATTCTATTAGGTTGATCGGTACAAAATCGAAAGTTTGGTTGGGAGTCCCTTTACGGACTAATGGGAAGCCTATTGGTGTTATTGGGTTGCAAAGCTACGACAGCGAAGTAGCATATAGTAAAAAAGACCTGGAACTATTGGAATTTGTGAGCGATCAGATCAAATTATCCATTGAGCGTAAAGAAACAGAGTTAAACCTTAAAGAAGCTAAGAAAAAAGCTGAACAATCGGATAAGTTGAAGTCCTCTTTTTTATCCAATATGTCGCACGAAATTCGAACGCCCATGAACGCCATTATCGGGTTTTCAACCTTGTTGGCGAATGAATCGATAAGCACGGTTGATAGGACTAATTATAACCTCTGGCTACAGGAGGGGGTCAAAACCTTACTAAACCTTATTGAGGATATTATCGATATGTCGAAAATTGAAGCAGGCGAAACACAAATCAATAAAAGACCTATCAACCTGGTAAAGGAAATGCGTGAGCTTCAAAAGATACATTCGATTTTGAAACAAAAAGCAAGTAAACACCAAATTGACTTCCGCTTGAATATTGATCCAGAATTAAAGTCCGAATCTATATTTACAGATCCTCTTAGGCTGCGGCAGATATTAACGAATTTGCTTTCCAACGCCATCAAATATAGTCATAAAGGTTGTGTCGAGTTTGGTTACAAGAAAAAGGGTGGTTTTATTCAGTTCTATGTAAAAGACACAGGCATAGGTATCCCTGCCAATAAAATCCAATACATCTTCAACACATTCACGAAATTTAGTGAAACTAAAACCAAAGTGTATGGTGGAACAGGCATTGGACTTGCAATATCGAAAAAATTAGTTGAACTATTAGGCGGGACAATGTGGGCCGAATCGCAGGTGGATGTAGGTTCAACCTTTTATTTTACCATTCCGGACGAAAAACTACCCATACCTTCAATCACAAGTTTAGGAGAAGAAACTAAGAATGGGGAATCATTACAATTGGCAGGTAGGAAGATACTTGTAGCTGAAGATGTGGAATCGAATTTTATTCTCATGGATTTAATGCTTAAACCAACCGGGGCAACTATAATGTGGGCTAAGGATGGCAAAGAGGCAGTCGATATTGTGGCACAGAACCCTGATTTAGAATTGATCTTAATGGATGTTCGGATGCCTGTTATGAATGGCTTTGAGGCAACCCGGAAGTTGCGCGAACTAAATTGTAAGATTCCCATTATTGCTCAAACGGCCCATGCTTTTGAACAAGACAAAGCTGAGGCATTGAAATCGGGTTGCGAAGATTTCATTGCTAAGCCTATCAATCCAACCAGCCTGATAAATAAGATAAGCAGGCATTTGGTTAATTGATTTTAAAAGCACAAACACTGATGTTTCTGTAGGTGCGATTTGGATTTGAAGTTTGATCTCTTTAATCTCTGAAGGTACAATTCAGTTCAGCTCCAGGCCTTCTTTCAAATTATCAACCAGCGATTCGAATGCATATATGTAAAGTTGGTTTATGAGGCTGAAAACCCATTGGCTATGCTTTTTCGAGAATGCAACATAATAGAAATGAATCTCTGTTTTCTTGCTAGTTATGGGTTTTATTTGCCATTCCAGCCTAAAATATTTTACCTTGTCATATTCATTGGGATAAGGATAGAGGGTGTCGATTACTAGTGTATAATGAAAGCCAATTCCATTGTTTGAATGTCCCAAATCGGTTTTAACTATTCCTTCACGTTTATAAACCGGCCTTACATTAAGCAGAAAATGAAAATACCCAACGGTATCGTTTTGTTTTTCGACCAGCGAAAAGTCTTCCAGGCTCCCAGTCCAATTTTTGTAATTGTTGGTGTTTGTAATGTAGGCTGTTACTTTTTCGAGCGAAGCTTCGAGGGTAAATTCGGCCTTAAAATGTTTGATAAAATGGGTACTGTCTTTTTGAAAAAGAAGGATGTTGTTGGAATCTGAAATTTTCACCCACTTTGCGCAGGTCTGGCCACATACCTGATAATTTGCATTAATGAGGAATAGCACCGGCATCCAGATAATCAGGGCTGTTCTTATTCGTTTAACTTTGAAATACATAAGATTTTCCATTGAACATAAATTGCAATCGGCCATAACAAAACTACATTACAGGCCGCAAAACTAATGTAAATCCTGAAATTCTCATAACTTCTTAAAATTAAGCATGTACGACACACCACGCCAAATCCTTAATTCCCTAATTTCTTAATTCCCCAATTTTTCAACTCCTTAACCACTCAGCTTCTCAACATTAAACTCCATACATTTCATAAAAAATGTTAATGTTCAGGTTTGCAATAAGTTTTATGCTCCTTTACCAATCCTTCTCAACTTTTATTGATCCATGATAAAAATCCAGAAAGTGGCGCACTCACTACATCGTAGCTATTTTTGCTTTTTTTAATTTTGGCATTACATACACAATTGGAAGCTGTTTATGGGTTGAGACAAAAATGGTTATTTTTTATACTTTTACGACCTCATTTTAAAACAAGGGCGGATGTCACTTTTAGAGGATAAAATTATTGGCGAAGGCTTAACATTCGACGATGTATTGCTGGTGCCGGCATACTCCGAAGTATTGCCAAGAGATGTTGATTTAAAAACGAATTTCTCGCGAAACATCTTACTAAATATTCCTATTGTATCGGCAGCAATGGATACAGTTACCGAAGCAAATCTTGCCATTGCCATTGCACGCGAGGGCGGCATAGGGGTAATCCACAAAAACATGAGTGTGGAAGAACAAGCCACACAGGTGAAAAGGGTGAAAAGGGCCGAGAACGGAATGATCTTCGACCCCATCACCATTGGTAAGGACGAAACCGTTGGGGATGCGTTGAAGATAATGAACCTGAACAAAATTGGGGGTATCCCGGTGGTGGATAAAAACAAAACCCTAATTGGCATTGTGACCAACCGCGACCTGCGCTTTGAGCAAAACATGAAGAGAAAAATCTATGAGGTGATGACCAGCGAAAAGATTGTAACCGTATCGCAATATACCGATCTGGAAAAGGCCTCCGAGATTTTGCAAAATTATAAGATCGAGAAGCTGCCTGTTGTCGACGAAAAAAATAAGTTGCTGGGACTCATCACATACAAAGATATTACCAAAGCAAAAGACCGGCCCAATTCGTGCAAAGACCCACAGGGACGTTTACGGGTTGCAGCAGGCGTGGGGATTGGTTCCAACTCAATGGATCGGGTCGATGCACTGGTGCTGTCAAATGTCGATGCATTGGTCCTTGACACAGCGCATGGTCATTCCATGTATGTGATCAATTTTCTAAAAGAAATTAAAGCCAAATATCCCCACATCGATGTTGTGGTTGGCAATATAGCGACCGGCGAGGCAGCCAAAGCCCTTGTTGAGGCGGGAGCCGATGCCGTAAAGGTAGGCATTGGACCAGGCTCGATTTGTACCACCCGTGTAATTGCCGGGGTAGGGATGCCGCAATTGTCGGCTATTTATAATGTAGCCGAAGCTATCAGGGGAAGTGGCGTGCCGGTTATTGCCGATGGGGGCGTCCGCTATTCGGGCGATATTGTAAAGGCACTGGCTGCCGGTGGTAACTCGATAATGGCAGGCGGACTGTTTGCCGGGGTAGAAGAATCGCCGGGCGAAACCATTATATACAATGGCCGAAAGTTCAAATCGTACCGTGGAATGGGATCGGTAGAAGCCATGCAGCAAGGCTCAAAAGACCGCTATTTTCAGGATGTAGAGGACGACATTAAGAAACTTGTGCCGGAAGGGATTTCTGCCCGAGTGCCCTTTAAAGGAAATATCTCGGAAGTTATTTATCAGATGATTGGAGGGCTTCGTGCCGGAATGGGCTATTGCGGGACCCCCAGCATTGAGTTGCTTCACAACGCAAAATTTGTTCGCATTACCAATGCGGCGGTGCTCGAAAACCACCCACACGATGTGACCATTACCCGTGAGGCACCAAACTATAGCCGATAATTCAATTAATTAAACATATAATAGCATAGATTATGAAGAAGAGTAGCTTGATCCTATTCCTGATTACCACACTGGTTTTTAGTACGTATGCCCAGCAGAGCGATGAAGTGGTTTTGATGACCGTAAACGGGAAGGAAGTATCAAAGGCCGAATTTGTAAGGATTTATAAAAAGAACAATGCCAACGAACAAAGCTTCGACCAAAAATCGTTGAACGAATACCTCGATCTATTTATCAATTTTAAGTTGAAAGTAGCCGAAGCCGAAGCTTTGGGACTCGACACATCAAAGGCTTTTGTTGATGAATTGGCAGGTTACAGGAAACAATTGGCCAAGCCTTATTTGGTCGATAAAGAAGTTGACCAGAAATTGCTGGACGAAGCTTATGAGCATCTGAAATGGGATGTAAAAGCAAGTCATATTTTACTTAGGCTTGAAGAAAATGCAAGCCCGGCCGATACCCTGAAAGTGTATAAGCGTATTATGGATTTGAGGAAAAAAATATTGGCAGGCGAATCATTCGAGGCAGTTGCAAAACGTGCATCCGAAGATCAATCAGCAAAAAGCAACGAAGGTGACTTGGGGTATTTTACAGGTTTTCAAATGGTTTACCCTTTCGAGGTAGCGGCTTTTAATACCCCGGTTGGTGAAATTTCGATGCCTGTACGCACACGCTTTGGATATCACATTATAAAAGTAATCGACAAAAGGCCTGCCAGGGGGAAAATCAAGGTGGCCCACATTATGGTTGCTGTTCCCAAAACAGGTGGAAGCGAAGCCGCCTCGCAAGCAAAAGCCGACTCCCTTTACAAGCGTATTTTGGCTGGCGAAGATTTTGCCACACTTGCAAAAGATAATTCCGACGACCACGGCTCGGCCACAAAGGGTGGAGAATTGCCCATGTTTGGGACTGGCCGAATGGTACCCGAATTTGAAGAGGCAGCATTTACGCTGAAAGAAGTGGGCGAAGTTTCTCCTCTAGTAAAAACCACTTACGGATTTCATATCATCAAATTGCTCGAAAAAAAGGGTATCGAACCCTATGAATCAATGAAACAGGAGTTGAAGTCGAGGATTTCAAAGGATGCACGGGCATCGCAAAGTCGCAAAGCTTTGATTGCACAACTAAAGAAAGAGTATAAATTTGCGGAAGATAAGACCCATGCTGACAAATTCTACACGTATGTTACCGACTCGATACTAAAAGGCACCTGGGACGGGGAAAGTGCGAAAGGTCATAATGCAACCTTGTTTACATTGGATGGAAGGAATTATACAGAAGCCGATTTCACAGATTATCTTCTGAAAAATAAATTTAAGACGGCAACAGAAACGGTTCAGGTAGTGGTTAACCGATCGTATAATAATTGGGTAGACCAGAGTATTATTGATTATGAAGAAAGCCGCCTGGAGAAGAAATACACCGATTTCAATTATTTGATGAACGAATACCACGATGGGATATTGCTGTTCGAACTCTCGGACCAGATGGTGTGGACAAAAGCAGTGAAAGACACAGCCGGTCTCGAAGCTTTTTATGAAAAGAACAAAATGAACTATATGTGGGGCGAGCGCCTCGATGCAAGTATTTATGCCATTTCGCCCGACCCCAATTACAACAAGCCTGCCCCGGAAGATTGTACGGCCGGAAATGCCAAAACCTTTCCAAAGATTATCAAGATCATCAAAAAAAGGAATTTAAAGAAACTGTCAGCTGATGCAGTGAAAGAAAAACTTTTAGCTTTGAATGAAAAAAACAAGGGTAACCTGAAGATTGATATTGAAGACGGTATGTTTTCGAAGAAAGACAATGTGTTGATCGATGCCATTGAATGGAAACCAGGTATGGTTGAACAAGCTGGAGAAGTTGGTGGAAAAACAATTATTGTGGTTAGAGCCATACGCCAAGCCGAACCTAAATCGTTGAAAGAAGCACGTGGCCTGGTCACTGCCGATTACCAGAACTATTTGGAAGCCGAGTGGATCAAAGAGCTGAGGGCTAAATATCCGGTGGTGGTGAAAGAAGAAGTTTTGAAGACGATTAAATAGACTAAGAGACAGGAAAGATTGAGAATTCCTTAATTTGAAGGAATCGTTTTGAGTGACGAGATACAGCACGAATTGACAATTGACAATAGATTTTATTTTTATAATTTTGTATGAAAACATAACACGATATGGACACGCAGACTATTTCGATCGATTTTCCCTCTGATATATTTCTCGCTCTTAATGAAAATGAAAACGAAATTAAACATCAAATTAGGGTAGCATTAGCGATTAGGCTTTATAGGTTGGAAAAGCTTACAATTGGGAAAGCGGCTCAGATAGCAGGTCTTTCGAGGTTTCAATTTGAAACTACTTTGTCTGAGAATGAAATTCCAATATCAAACCTAACAATTGAGGATGTAATCAGCGACATAGAAAAGCTAAAGTAAAATGAAAAATGGACTTGTTATAGCTGATGCCGGGCCTATATTTTCATTAGCGATAATTGATAAACTTGAAATGCTGAATCTTTTGTTTGATTCCGTTTGGATTCCTAATGCGGTGTGGGAGGAAATAACCCGAAACAAAAAGTCTGAGCAGTATCAACGTATTTATTTATTTTTCAAGGATAAAACCAGACCTATTTCAGGGTTCAACGACTTATCATTTATAATGGATTACGGCGAATCCGAATCGGTGATTTTATATCAAGAAATAAAAGCAGACTTTTTGCTGATTGATGATAAAAAAGCACGTAATATTGCTGAGAAGCTTGGTCTTAATTGCATTGGTACGATTGGTTTATTATCAGTAGCAAGAGACAAGAAATGGATTCCTGAACTTAGGTCCTTATTTGAAATCTTGCTTGAAAATAAGCGCTTTTATTCAATCGACTTAATAAACACAATTTTGTCAAAACATGCAGAACAAACCTATCCGTAATATATTAGGAATTTCTCTTCTTCTCGGCTTCCTTCTTGCCTTAACCGGATGCAAGGAAGCAGCCATGGAGGATCAAAGGGAAATTGTGGCGCAGGTAAGCGACAATGTACTCTATTGGGACGATGTGAAAGACTTTGTGCCTGAGAATATAGGTAAGGAAGACAGTGCAAAAATCATGGCCGGGCTTATCAACAAGTGGGTGCTTCACAATCTAAAATTGCAAAAGGCCGAACAATACCTCGCTCCCGAACAAAAAGACCTGACCCTTGAACTGGAGGAGTATCGGTCATCACTTCTTATTTTTAAATACGAACAGGAGTATATCAATAAGGAACTTGATACAGTTGTAACAAGCCAGGATTTAAAATCCTATTACGACGGATTTAAACCGGAATTTCATCTTGAAAAACCAGTGTTGAATTGCGCCTACGTAATTTTGCCTCTCGAAAGCTCCGATTTTTTTTCGTTCCGAACATGGTTCAGGTACCACTTCGACGATAAGCAGGAAGAGATCGCAGCCTATTGCCAGGAAAGTGCAATTACGTATTACAATCCCGAAGAACAATATATTTATTTTGATGAGCTGGCGAAATTAATCCCCCTAGAAACAGATAATCCTGACAATCTTTTAAGGTACAATCGGTTTATCGAATTGAGAGATGAAGAGTACATATACCTGATTAACATTTTCGATTACAAACTAAAAAGCGACATTGCCCCGTTAAACATTGTTGAAAATGAAATTAGGAGCATCCTTTTGAATAAGCGAAAAATAAAACTGATCCATCACCTCGAAGAGAGCCTTATGAACGAAGCCATGGATCATAATAATATTGAAATCAGAAAAAAGAATGAATAAAATAACCCGGATTAGCATGCTGATTAGCCTGCTTTGTGTTTTGCATCTTTCAGCATCGGCACAAGAAGAAGTAATTGATAAAGTGCTGGCCGTAGTGGGCAACAACATCATCCTTCAATCGGACGTCGAAAAACAATACCTGCAACTCATAGCCCAGGGCTACGACAGCTATGGCGATTTAAAATGTGAAGTATTCGAGGAAATCCTTTTTCAAAAACTTCTGGTAAACCAAGCTTATCACGACAGTATCGAAGTTACCGAATCGGATGTGGACCAACGTGTAAATGCCCGGTTGGGGATGATCATCAATCAGGCCGGGTCGGAGTCGGCACTCGAGGAATATTTCAATAAAACCATGCCTGAAATTAAAGCGGACCTGCGCGAGCTGCTAAAAGAACAGTTGCTCACACAAAAGATGCAGGACAAAATTACAGCTGATATCAAGATCACCCCTTCGGAGGTCAGGAAGCATTTTAAAAAAATACCCCAGGACAGCCTGCCGCTTATCAATGCTGAAATGGAAATTGCACAGATTGTGAGGAAGCCCAAAATTACCGATACTCAAATTCAGGAGGTGAAAGAGCGTTTGAAGGGGTTTATTGAGCGGGTAAAAAGCGGGGATTCGTTTTCGACCCTGGCAATCCTATATTCCGAAGACCCTGGATCGGCAAACAATGGCGGCGAATTGGGCTATGTGTCGCGTACCGACCTTGTACCCTCGTTTGCGGCAGTAGCCTTTAACCTAAAAGACTCAAACGAAGTTTCGGGGATTGTTGAGTCTGATTTTGGCTATCATATCATCCAATTGATCGACAGGAAAGGGGAGCGGATAAATGTGCGGCATATCCTGTTGACCCCCAAAATCGATCCGATGGAGAAAAAGAATACCATGGACTTTCTCGATAGTGTGGCTACCCTCGTGAGGTTAGATACGCTTACCTTTACTGAGGCAGCTCGTCGTTTTTCAACTGATGAAGAGTCGAAGTTGAGCGGCGGGATGATGGTAAATCCCAATACGGGCAATACCCGTTTCGAGGCTGATGAAATTGACCATTATACCTATTATGCCATCAAAGACCTGAAAATTGGAGAAATATCGCGGCCCATCGAAATAAAGGATCAACGGGGAAAATCGTTCTATAAACTATTGATGATCAAAACCCGGACAGAGCCGCATGTGGCCAATTTAAAGGATGATTATCACTTTCTCCAAGAAGTGGCATTGGCCGATAAAAAGCAAAAAGAGGTGGATGAATGGCTTGCGAAAAAGCAAAGCAATACCTACATCCGAATTGACGATTCGTTCAAAAACTGCCCATTTAAGAATAAGGGTTGGGTGAAGTAGCCGAGCATCATTGCTTTAAGAAAATTACGCCATAAGGATTCGCAATAATTACTTAACTTTGTGATAAAATAATACACAATGCAAACGAAACTTACTATATCATTAGAGCAAAGTATAGCTGAAAAAGCGAAACTTTATGCCAAAGGAAAAGAAGGAGGTTTATCTGAATTGATTGAGAATTTTTTGAAACTTATCTTACAGGATAATCAACCTAAAATAAAACTCTCACCTTCAATCAAAAGGTTGAAAGGATCGATAAAACTTCCTGATGATTTTGATTATAAGACAGAATTGTCAAAATCGATTACCCAGAAATATTTGGTATGAAGCATGTTTTTATCGACACCAATGTTATAAACTGAAACATTAAACTCAAAGAATAATATACAACATGAATTTTAAAAATGACGTAGAAGCGGTTGACTCACTGAGGCAAGCGTACGAAAAATTAAATACAGAAATACGCAAAGTAATCTTTGGTCAGGAGCAGGTCGTAAAAGAGGTGTTGATTTCCATTTTTAGCCAGGGGCACTGCCTTTTGGTTGGCGTGCCTGGATTGGCAAAAACCTTATTGGTAAATACCATCGCCCAGACCCTGGGATTAAGATACAAACGAATACAGTTTACGCCAGATTTGATGCCATCAGATATTATCGGAACCGAAATCCTGGACGAAGACCGGCATTTTAAATTCATCAAAGGGCCATTGTTTGCCAACATCATCCTGGCCGACGAGATAAACCGGACACCACCTAAAACCCAGGCTGCCTTATTGGAGGCCATGCAGGAAAAGTCTATCACGGCTGCCGGCACCAACTATAAACTGGAGGAGCCATTTTTTGTATTGGCCACTCAAAACCCAATCGAACAGGAAGGGACATACCCTTTGCCCGAAGCCCAGTTGGACCGTTTTATGTTCAACGTTTGGCTCGATTATCCAAAGTATAAAGATGAGTTGACCATTGTTCAAAACACAACTACAAACCGAAAAGTCGAGTTGGAAAATGTCATTACTGGTGAAGAAATTGTGTATTACCAGAATTTAATCCGCCGTATTCCCATCAACGACAATGTGCTGGAATATGCAGTTAAGTTGGCTGTAAAAACCCGTCCAAACACCGAGATGGCTCCGGAAATCGTAAACAAATATTTGCAATGGGGTGCAGGGCCACGGGCTAGCCAGTATTTGGTGATTGGCGCGAAAACCCATGCCGTTTTAAATGGAAAATATTCCCCCGATATTGAGGATATCCAGGCAGTTGCAAAACCCATCCTTCGCCACAGGATAGTGAAGAACTATAAGGCCGAAGCCGAAGGAGTGACTGTGGAGAATATTATTGAGGAACTTTTAAAATAGGTTGAATAGTTGAGTAAGGGAAGAAGGAAATTGGGCAATTAAGGCAGCAAGGTTCTTTGTAGGGACGCAAGGCTTGCATCTCATTAGGTAGAAGAAGGTAGAAAGCGATCAAATTTGTCCAACCCCAACCCCACCAGGTAACCCTGTCTTTCCGAACGCAGTGAGGAATCTCATTCAAGCTTAAGAACAAATTGATAACTTAGAACTATAATGCAACTTTATTCCGTCCATAGAAAAATACTCCTGCTGATCCTCGGCCTGGTTTACTTTTTCTCTGTTTCGGGGCAGGAAAATAACAAAATCCAGATTATCCATTCCGATGTATTAAAAGGGACCAAACGGCATGGTGAAACCATGCGAAGGCTTATTGGCAATGTAAAGCTCAAGCACGATTCGGTGTACATGTATTGCGACAGTGCCTACCATCATCTTACGGCCAATTATTTCGATGCCTTCAGCAATGTAAGGGTAGATCAGGGTGATTCCCTCTTTTTGTATGGTGATTCGTTACGGTTCAATGGTAATACATCGATGGGAAAGGTGCGGGGGAATGTCCGCCTCATCGACAAAAACATGCAGTTGACTACGCATTTTCTCGATTTCAATACCGAAACCAACTGGAGCCATTATTACAATGGGGGGACAATAGTCGACAGTGCCAATACCTTGTACAGCAATTCGGGTTTTTATTATTCCGATGTCGATGAATTTCATTTCAAAGACAGTGTGGTGTTGGTGAACCTAGACTACAGCATTTTTACCGACACACTAAAATACAATACTGACACCGAGAAGGCTTACTTTTTCGGGCCTACCGACATCGTCAGCGATTCAAGTTACATTTATTGCGAAAATGGCTGGTATGATACCCGCTTCGATATTGCCCGCTTTGGCAAAAAATCGATTGTGCAAAGCAATGAATACATCATCCATGCCGATAGTCTTTATTACAACAAACCTAAGGGGATTGGCACAGCATGGAAAAATGTGGTGATCGAAGATACCATTCAGCATGTTTGGATAAAGGGGAATTATGCATTTATGGATCAAAATAAAGATATATCTTTTGTAACTGACTCGGCTGTCTTCATCCAATTTCAGGACAACGATTCGCTCTACCTCCATGCCGACACTCTATTTTCGACCAACGACACATTGGGGAATAAACTCATAAAAGCCTATTCTCATGTTAAATTTTTCCGCTACGAAATGCAGGGCAAGTGCGATTCGCTTGTCTATTCCGAAAGCGATTCGCTGATCAAACTATATAAGAAGCCCATAATCTGGAACGAGCAAAACCAGATCACTGCCGAATTTATCCAAGTCCATAACAGCGATGGCAAGGCCGACCGGATCGACATCCAAAATTCAGCTTTCATCATAACTAAACAAGACACTGCCAAGTTCAACCAGATTTACGGCAAGAAAATGACCGGCTATATCCGCGATGGAGAGCTACGGAAAATTGAGGTGGACGGCAATGCCCAAACCATCTATTTCCCAAAAGATGGAGAGGATTTTATCGGTGCCAACAAGGCCGAGTCCAGCAGCATGACCATTCTCCTAAAGGAGGGAGCCGTAAAAAAGATTATCTGGTACAATTCACCCGAAGGAGTAATGCGCCCACTCGAACAAACCGCCCGCGAAGAATTGTTCCTAAAAGGATTTCAATGGCTCGAAAAAGAACGGCCCATGAACAAATATGGGATATTTTTGAAGTAATTGAAGTATTCAGTTACCCATTTTCTATTTATAAAAATCTGATATTGCTCCCAAGCGAAATTATATCAAAGGATATTATAGATAGTGAGAACTCAACTTAATTTATTATTTCGAAAGTTTGTGAATATCATTTAAGAAAATCTGAAGTTAAATATTTTAATATCAGAATACTATGGGTTTCTGGTCGATATCCCTTTGATACATATACATATTTGTCATCAAATCCGATAATTGAAAATTCTGCTTTCAGATGATACTCTTTAATTAGCTCAAAACTGCTATTATAGATTTGTAATAAGATAGGCTTGTCGGAATAAATCAATTGCCTAGATACAGTTTTGGGATCAACAAATCCACATGAGGTATTTAATTCCTTATATATTTTATCATCAATTTCTGTTTTTGTTGTGTCAATACTTGGAAGTAAACATTTTCTGAAAATTAAGTTATTTAAAGGTTCATAGAGAATGCTTGTATAAATAGGGGATTCAATTCTATAACTTAGTTCAAAAAATTGAAACTGTTTTATATTTGAAATCCTTTTATATTGCCAATCACTAATAATTGAAGGTGTATCACCAAATTTAGTTATTAATTTTCCATTGAAATCATAAACTTGAATAATTGGAGATGCTTCCTGGCCAACAAAAACTCTGTTATTCTGATAATCAACAAAAAATGAAACATCATCAATGTAGGATAGAAATTTAATATTCATATATATATCATCATAATAGCCAAAGGAATCCACTAATTTGCCATTATAATTGTAACGACCAATTAATCTTCTTTTTGAATAATACTTTGTATATCCTCTTCCAAATCTACCTGACCAATTTGGAAAATTTTGATACATGTTTAAGGGCAGAAAAACAGGATTTTTCAAATACTGATTTTGATATTTGAAAAGTGAACGAGCATCAATAAAAGTCCCAAAACGACCCGATGTTTCTTCAAAAAAAATTCGACTACCAAACTTTCCATCATTTGAAAAATAAGATATTTCTGTTGCATTTAAATCAATTAATCCTATTGAATCATTTTTTAAAATAACACCAAATTTGGCGGGAGATTGATTAAGAGAATCAGAATATCTTTTATAATTAATAATTGTTGATATTGTATCAGGTCTTTCATATATAAAAATGACACCATTATTGTAATCAAAAATTGTAAATTCCTCATTCCAATATCTTATTCTAGGATTTTCCGAACAATTAGAGTTTAGATAGAAACTAAAAGAGTCAACTTTAGTTTCTATTTGACTTGATGATATGTATGAAATTGTATTTAATAAGAAAAAGGAAACTAATAATTTTATCAATTTCATCGAGCTTAATATTAAGATAAATAAAGTTAAAACCAATTATCAATAATAATAAATTGGCTTTAACTGAGCAAATGTATTAATTTATCTATTCTGAGCAATTGCCAGACTAGCAACCGGGGCAGTCATCTCCACTACATACTCCATCCCAGCCTGTTCTCTCACATTTGGATGAGGAACAACAATGTTCCTTGTCTTTTCTTCCACAAAGACGATCACCACTGGATGTATGAACATTTTGACCATCGACAACCCAAACCCCGGTACACCAGCATCGTCCAATAGGCATTCCTCAAATCTTTGTTTTTTATATTCCAGATTTTCAGAATCCAATAAATTTATCTACTTTTATTCTTTCTAAATAGCTATAGAAATGAAACTAAAACATGTTGTATTAACCTTGCTTATTGCTTTTGCAATTTCCCCATTGCTTCAAGCCCAGCCCTACTTAAATAAGCCTTATCTTCCGGCTGCCAAAGAAGGGAAAATCAACTTTTATGATGTTCAGCAAGCTTTTTACAAATGGGAGAAAGAGCCTTCGAATGTCGATGCAAGAGGAAAAAAACGCTTCAAGCGATGGGAATGGTATTACGAAAACCGGGTTTATCCTACCGGGATCATGCCCGATGAAAATATAAATTACATAGAATGGTTGCGTTTACAAGATCACTTTAATACACATTCCCTTAAAACAAATGGAGGCAATGCGAACTGGGTTTCGCTTTCTCCCAACCAGGTTCCGATGCCCAACGACGAGCTGAATATTACCGGGTCGGGACGAATAAACTGCATTGAGTTTCATCCTACAAACCCTAATGTGTTGTGGATTGGTGCTTCGCAGGGTGGCGTTTGGAAAACTACTGATAATGGACAGTCGTGGGTTTGTTTGACCGATGATTTACCACTCAACCGGATTTCTGATATTGCAGTCGACCCCAACGACCCTGACATAATTTACCTTGCAACGGGCGACATCGAGTATTTTGGTTTGAATGTGTTGGCTTACGGGTTTACCACTCATTATGGCATGGGGATTTTCAAAACTATTGATGGAGGCATAAATTGGGAACCACTTGGCATGAATATCCAACTGGCCGATGGCGATTTGGGATTGTTGCGCAGAATATTTGTCAATCCTGCCAACTCGCTGGAATTGGTGGTGGCCGGGATGCCGGGAATTTATAAATCGTATGATGCCGGGTTGACTTGGATACAAGTTTTTGCCGATATGATAATCGACCTCGATATGAACCCTGATAACCCCAACACACTTTTTGCAACTGGCTTGTATGTACCGAATTTGGGAGGTGCCAACAAGATATTACGAAGCTTGGATTTTGGTTCAAACTGGGATACTTTATCGACTACCATTATTCCTGAGCAAGGGCAGATTTTACGGACTGAACTCGCAATTGCCCCTTCTGATACTTCTATTCTTTATGCCCTAAGCTGTGGCACAAACGAAGGCTTTTATGCTTTATTCAAAACAGAAGATGCTGGCGATAGTTGGTTTGCAGTTTCAGCACGTGATACCAGCAATTTTTCAGGGGCATCGAAAGCTGCCAATATGTTGGGGTGGTACGACGGGGGCTATTTCAACCTTCCTTTTATCCCAGCCGACGAAGGTGGGCAGGGAACGTATGATTTGACCCTGATTGTCGATCCTTCTGATCCTGATAAACTGTATTCGGGTGGTATTAATATGTGGGGTTCGATAGATGGGGGCGAAACCTGGGATGTAGTGTCGTATTGGGTTGCTGCATTAGGGCCAAGCGTACATGCCGACCAGCATTATTCTGCACAGAATCAATTGAGTGGCACTTATTACCAGGCCAATGACGGGGGCATTTCAAGAACAAATAGCCTAAACCTGGGTAGTATGGATTCGGTGTTTTCCTGCTTCGACCTCATAACGATGGAACTGACCCCGGGTTGCTACGGTTTGCCAACTACCTGGGAAAATATCAGCCACGGCCTTCATATTTCAGAATACTACCGCCTGGGTTTGTGCAAAAACGATCCGAATATTGTTATCGGCGGAACGCAAGACAATGGCTCCTTTATGTACCGCAACGGAATATGGAAGCATGTATGGGGCGGCGATGGTATGGAGGCAATGATTCATCACACGAACCCGGATATATTTTATGTGACCAATCAGAGGGGCGGGTTGAACCGTACCGATGATGGCGGGCTAACGTTTACAAGCGATCTGGAGACACCCATCTCAAATTCAGGCGAACTTTCCTTTTGGGTAACACCCTATAAGATGCACCCCGACAATCCCGAAATTCTTTATTCAGGCTTTCAGAATGTCTGGAAAAGCACTGATTCAGGAACCAATTGGATAAAAATCAGCACATTTGGAACAGCTGGTTCCTCAGGCACAAAGACCCTGAATGTATTGGAAATTGCCCCTTCCGACCCGGACTATATTTATGCTGGCCGGCCAGGTGCTTTGTTTGTGACAAAAGATGGCGGTTTGAACTGGAACAATATCTCAGCCGGATTGCCGGTGAACGATTTGGTGGCTATGTCGGTTTGCATTGCCGAAAGCGATCCCGAGAATATTTGGGTGTCATTTAATGGGTACACTGTTGGAGAAAAAGTTTATCATTCAATCGATGCAGGTGCAAATTGGGAGAATATTTCAGGGGTTTTGCCCAACGTGGCCGCAAACACGCTCGCTTATCAAATTGGCACCATCGATGGTGTAGCCCATGCCCTTTATGTGGGTACCGACATTGGCATTTTCTACACAAACGATTCCATCCAGCAAACTACTGATAAGTGGTTGTACTATTCGCAAGGATTGCCCAATGTGGTTGTTTCTGAAATTGAAATTCAATATGGTGCTCAAAAATTGTATGCTGCCACTTATGGCCGTGGTTTGTGGGAATCGAATCTATATTCGCCCAGTGTGATTGAGGGTATCGAACCAATCGACGAATCTGATTTTGTGCTTACTGTGCATCCAAATCCTGCCAGTAATATGTTCACGATCACGGTTAGTGGAACAGGGCTTCACGACATTCAGATCGAGGTGTTCAGCTTACAAGGTCAAAAATTGTTGCAGCAGCAGTCGAAAGAAGTGGGTACGTTCAGCAAAGACATCGATATCGATTTTCTTGAACCGTCCATCTACCTTTTGCACATAATGATTGGAAACAGCGATTATACCCAACGAATTATCAAAGTCGAAAAATAGGCTCATGCGGATCATCTCCATCTTTCTGTTGTTACTCAGCTGTTTTTGTTGGCAACCTCCATTCGAATTGATAAATGCAACATCACAATTGCAGGTTGCCGGAACTCCTGACGGGGGTTCAACGATCCAATATAAGCTGACAATTGTAGCTAAAAAATCATCAAGTCACCTTAGCTTTTCGAATCTCAACCTAAAAAATAGTCAAGCAAAAACACGGTTATTTAAAAAGACCGGGCCGAAGACTTTTTCTGCCGAATTCGATAAAGGAGATACATTGATAATCCTTGCCTCTCAAATTCAATCTTTTGGATCGGATGTAAATTCCAATAAATCAGAAGCTAATCTTATAGCTAGTGAATGTGATGGAGAGGCAAGCTTATCTTATCGATATAAAGGAAAGGAAAAGTCTTTTTGCATTGAAAAGATCGAAAAACTTCAAAATATATACATGCCCTGACGTAGAAACAAAACATTCATAATAAATTAAGGAAATTATCGTAAATTTGTTTCTGATTACAACACAACTGTTTTGAAAACGATTAACCCACACGACAAGTTTTTCAAGGAGGCTTTTTCAAAAAAAGAAGAAGCGGGCGACTTGATTAAAAATGTCCTGCCAGAAGGGTTGTCCAATAATATTGATGTTAGTACATTACAGTTGGATAGTACGTCGTATATTGATGAAGAACTGCAAGAGAGTTTTTCCGACCTTGTTTACAATTGTGTGTACAAGGGGAAAACAAAGATCAAAATTACATTACTCATTGAGCACAAAAGCTACGCAGTAGATTATCCCCATTTGCAACTTCTAAAATATTTGCAAAAAATATGGGAGGCGAACATAAAGCAAAAGACGGCATTGGTCCCGGTAATCCCCATTTTGGTTTATCATGGAAAGGAGAAATGGGACAAAATAAAATTTGAAGATTATTTTCCAGGGATTGACAATGAACTAAAACAATTCCTGGTTTCGATTTTCCACTATGTGTTCAGCAACACTGTGATTGAGGATAAAGAGATAGTAAATGCAATTAGTTTAATTTCGGAAAAAGGAGGAAATATAGCCATGACAACAGCAACGAAACTTATAAATAAAGGAAAACTCGAAGGAAAGCAGGAAGATGTGGTAAAATTATTTACTAAGATTGGGCTAAGTGTTGAGCAAATAGCTAATACTTTAGATCTGGACAAATCCTTTGTGGAAATGGCCCTGAAAGAACAAGGACTAATTTAGAAATCTTTTTAAGAGCCAAACATTGCCATGACCAAAGCAGAAAAACTTATAATAGAGGGTCGGATCGAAGCAAGGAAAGAGACAATTGTAAGCTTATTTGAGAAAGCCGGATCTACAATTGACCAATTAGTATCTTGCTTGGATGCCGACAGGTCTTTTGTTGAATCTACTTTATTAGAACATGGACTTATAAAAAAATAATAATCAGAAATATAAGAAAAACACATTGATAATAAAATAAATTAATTAAAACCTAAAACTATGCTACCGAAATTCTTATTTGCCGACAACTCACAGGAGTCACCCGATACTATTTATGTGGTGCACACCCAAAGCCCGAGATGTATTTTTGAATGCCCCCTCGAAGAAGATTTTTACGACAGCCACATCAAGCATTGGATCGATCCGGAGCCAAAAGATGAAATGGAAGTTCAAATCCTGGTTAATCAGGCTGATGAGTTTCTCGATGCGGAATTGGAAAACCAGGAAGACCTTTACGACGAGGATGAGGAGTAAGCAACTTTCATTAATTTCAGGTAACTGAGCTGAAATTAATAAGGAAAAGGAACTGTATAATTTATAGGTATGTCCAAAACTTTTGGACATACCTATTCGCTAAACCAACAAGTTAAATAAAGTGAAAAATTGTTCTATGCAAATAATTTTCAGTTACCTTTGCATAAGTCAAAATTAGAATGAACAAAAGGATTGCAGCATTATTTTTCATACTCCTTGCCAATATTACCTTATTGGCTCTTGCTGTTATTCCCCACCATCATCACGAAACTGAAATTTGTGTTGTCCCTTCTCATTGCGATGAAGAGGGCGAAATCCATGATCACGATGTAGCCAGGCACGACCATGAGCACGATGGCGAAAGCAAGACTCAATATTGTGTTCTCAATCAGGTTTATGTAGTTCCCTCAAAGGAGTTTAACTCAGAAATCAAATGTTTGGACAAAACAAACAATTCGTCAACCTACACCCCTTTTCAAGCAGTTCTTTTGAATGTTGACTTAATCAGTTTTGATACCAAATGCCTGGCAAAAGAAAAACCTCCTCTTTTATTTTGGTGCTACCTTCAGCGGATCCAAACCAGCTGTGGTATGCGCGCTCCACCTCATGCTTAATTTTTTGGTAGATCAATGAATGTTTGTGGTAATCTCTTTTTCGAGTCCAGGATCATTCACAATTCCTATTTCTAAAAATTAAGTACAGAAAAGCAATGAAATATAAAGTTTTATTAATTGCCATGCTTGCGTTCATTTATGTAAGCTGTGGCAGCAAAGTAGAATCGGATCTACATGATCATGAATCAGATCCTGTTGAAGATGAGCACGGACATGCCCATGAAAATGTAAAAATTCAACTCACGGCGTATAGTGATAATTTCGAGCTATTTGCCGAAGCCGATCCCTTTGTTGTTGGACAGAAATCGAATGTCCTCTCGCATTTCTCAAACATGCCAGATTTTAGCCCATTGGAGAATGCCAGTGTAACAATCCGACTTACGGTAAATGGGAAAATCGCCATTCAAAAATTAAGCGGACCCACCAGGAAAGGGATTTACAGCTTCAACCTGAAACCAGCCTTTGCCGGAAACGGCGAATTGCTGTTTGACATAAGGACAGAAGATGGCGAATTTCAGGTAATGGTTGAAAATGTGGAAGTTTTTGCCGACGGGCATGATGCGATTCACAAAGCTGAAGAGGTAGAATTACCAACCACCAATGTTGTGGCTTTTACAAAGGAACAATCTTGGAAAATTGATTTTGCCACAGAGGAAACAAAACAAGAGGCTTTTGGACAGGTAATAAAAACTATGGCCCAGGTGCAGCCGGCACCGGGTGACGAGATTCTGGTCTCCGCCAAAACAAATGGTATTGTAGGCTTTTTGTCAAATGAAATCCTGGAAGGGAAAAACGTTTCAGCCGGCGACAAACTCTTTTCTATTTCAGGCAAGGGTTTGGCCGATAATAATTCAGAGCTTCGATTCGCGGAAGCAAAAAGCAACTACGAGAAAGAAAAGTCGAATTACGATAGGCTGAAAGAATTGGCAAAGGATAAAATTGTTTCTGATAAAGAATTAGCTATTGCCCTTAACCAATACGAAAATGTCAAGGCAATTTACGACAACCTAAACATCAACTTCAGTGCTTCGGGGCAGAGTGTAAACAGTCCCATGACTGGTTTTGTAAATCAACTTTTTGTTCAGAATGGCCAATATGTCGAAGCAGGGCAGCCCATCGTGTGTATATCTCAAAATAAATCCTTGCTCTTACATGCCGAGGTTCAGCAAAAGTATGCCTCCATTTTGGGTCAGATCAACTCTGCCAACATACGCACGTCGAACGATAATCGCACCTACTCACTGGAACAATTAAATGGCAAGGTTTTATCTTTTGGAAGAAACACAAACACCGATAATTACATGATTCCTGTGAATTTGCAAATTGACAATGCCAATAACTTTGTCCCAGGTAGTTTTGTGGAGGTCTATTTAAAAACCATCACGAATTCATTGGCATTGACAATTCCGAAATCAGCTTTATTAGAGGAGCAGGGCAATTTCTTTGTCTTTGTTCAAATCACTCCTGAACTATTCGAGAAACGTGAAGTAAAGCTAGGTGCTTCTGATGGACTAAAAACCGAAATCATAAAAGGGATAAGTCATGGAGATCGCGTTGTCACGAAAGGGGCAGTTCTTATAAAACTGGCGCAGTCAACAGGTACCTTGGATGCTCATTCAGGACATGTACATTAATGTAATACCGAATTTTAAAATGAGTGTAATTATTATAAGGTTACTATCTGGGCATTTTCATTGCTAAGCATTCTCAGTGAAACTCTGTGATCCTTTGTGTAGCTCTGTGTAATAGCTATTTCACAAAGTACCACAGAGAACCACAGAGTTTCACAAAGAAATTGGCACCTGAATAATTTGTATAAAGAATCAATTAAGAAATAAAATTATATATGATCCTAAATAACATCATAAAATTCTCTCTCAAAAATAAATATCTCATCCTTCTATGTTCTGTCGTGTTGATAGTTGTTGGGACAAGGACAGCCAGGAATATGGATGTGGATGTATTCCCCGATCTTACCGCCCCAACTGTTGTCGTGATGACCGATGCCCACGGAATGGCTTCGGAAGAAGTGGAACGATTGGTCACTTTTCCCATAGAAACTGCTGTGAATGGGGGCACCGATGTTCGCCGGGTTCGATCATCATCTTCACAAGGCTTTTCGTTTGTCTGGGTCGAATTTGATTGGGGCACTGATATTTTCAAAGCCCGTCAAATTGTAAGCGAAAAACTGATCAGCGTAACAACACAAATGCCGATAGGTGTTGGTCAGCCAACCCTTGCACCCCAATCCAGCGTGATGGGCGAGATTTTCTTCATTGGCATTCAGGCCGACAGCACCAGCATGATGGAACTCCGAACCATTGCCGAATGGAATGTAAAGCCTTTGATTTTAGCTACCGGTGGTGTATCGCAGGTTACCATTATTGGTGGCGATTTCAAGGAATACCAGGTGTTGGCCGATCCTCAACAGATGAATTACTACGGGGTGTCAATGTGCGAACTGTCAGAAATTTGTGAAGGGATAAGCCAAAACTCTTCGGGTGGTGTGGTCCGACAATTTGGAAACGAATATGTGGTGAGGGGAATAGCCCGTACCTCGAATTTGGAAGAATTAGGGAACTCATTTATTAAATCAATAAATGGAAAACCGGTCAGGATCCGCGATGTCGCAGAAGTGAAAATTGGCAGTGCTGTAAAAATGGGCCATGCCTCGCAAAACGCTAAACCTTCGGTTATTCTATCTATCTCGAAACAGCCCAAAATCAACACTCTTAATGTGACAAAGCGTATCGAGGAAAATCTTGCTGTGCTTGTAAAAACCCTTCCACCTGATGTGGTTTTGGATACTAAGATATTCCGTCAGGCCGATTTCATTGAGACATCTGTGTCAAATGTGATGAGAGCTTTGATTGAAGGGGGAATTTTTGTCGTCATCATTTTATTTGTTTTCCTCGGAAGTTTTCGGACAACCATCATTTCGCTCCTGGCAATACCATTGTCCTTGCTCGGTGCCATTTTAGTATTGAAAGCCTTTGGGCTAAACATCAACACGATGAGCCTTGGAGGTATGGCCATAGCTATTGGATCATTAGTCGACGATGCGATTATTGATGTGGAAAATGTCCACAAGCGGCTTCGGCAAAACAGGCTGAAACCGAAGGAAGAAAGGGAAACATCCTTTACAGTCGTGTTCGAGGCTTCGAAAGAAATCAGGTCATCTATTTTCAATGCAACATTGATTATTATGGTGGCCTTTTTGCCCCTGTTTTTTCTTTCGGGCATGGAAGGAAGGATGTTGATGCCTCTCGGGATTTCATTCATCGTTTCGTTGTTTGTTTCCCTTGTGGTGGCAATGACACTCACCCCTCTGTTGGCTAAATTGTTGTTAAGCGACGAAAAATATCTTGCCAGGAACGAGAAGGAAAAATGGTTGGTCCGTAAATTAATCCACAATTATGAGCGGTCGCTTATGTGGGCATTGAAATATAAAAAGACGGTAATTTTTGCGACACTCGCTCTTTTCATCGTTTCCCTTTTGGCCTTTTCCACATTAGGTCGGAGTTTTTTGCCCGAGTTCAACGAAGGCACTCTTACACTTTCTGTCATCACTCAACCAGGCACTTCCCTGGTTGAGAGCAACCAATTAGGAAATCTTGTCGAATTGGAATTGCTGGCGATTCCTGAAATTACGAGCACTGCCCGGCGAACTGGACGAGGCGAACTCGATGAACATTCGCAAACCACCAACAGTGCTGAAATTGATGTCAACTTTGATCTCTCGGAGAGAAGCCAGGAGGAATTTCTTGCTGATGTCCGCCACACCTTAAGTGGTATCCCCGGTATTGCTTTCACCGTTGGGCAGCCCTTGGGCCACCGCATCGACCACATGCTTTCGGGCACCCGGGCAAACATTGCCATAAAATTGTTCGGTACCGATTTGAACCGGATGTTCAGAATTGGAAATCAGGTAAAAAGTGCCATTGTTGATATTGAAGGATTGGTGGATGTAAATGTGGACCAGCAGGTGGAAATACCCCAGATTCAGATTCGCGCCAACCGGAACATGCTTGCTGCCTATGGTATTCAGGTGGAAGAGTTCAACGAATTTGTGGACGTAGCTTTTGGTGGCGAAAAGCTATCCGACATATACGAAGGTCAACGAAGTTTTCCATTGGTCTTACGTTCAAGCCCCGATTATTCTGGAACCATCGAAGGCATTCATGCCATATTGATCGACACCGAAGATGGAAAAAAAGTCCCCCTCGAACAGGTGGCAGACATTGTTTCGGTTTCAGGCCCCAGTTCCATTAGCCGCGAGAATGTGCAACGCAAAATTGTAATATCGGCCAATGTGGCCGGGCGCGATTTGCGAAGTGTTGTTCAGGACATTCAAAAAAATGTATCGGCCGATGTGATTTTGCCCGAAGGATATCGTATCGAGTATGGTGGCCAGTTCGAGAGCGAAGCAAAAGCCTCACGGACTCTCATGCTTACCTCCATTCTTGCAATTATGATTATTTTTCTTTTGCTTTTCCAGGAATTCAGGGATTTCAAACTGGCAGGGATCATCCTACTAAATCTTCCCCTGGCTTTGATTGGTGGCGTGTTCTCCATCTATTTCACATCAGGTGTATTGAGTATTCCTGCCATCATCGGGTTTATCACTTTGTTTGGCATTGCTACCCGTAATGGAATTCTTCTTATTTCGAATTACCAGAGATTACAGAATCAGGGTAACTCAGTTTACGAAACCGTAATCAAGGGATCGTCGGACCGCTTGAATGCAATTCTAATGACAGCTCTTACAGCAGCTCTGGCACTTATCCCACTTGCATTAAAAGGCAACTTGTCCGGCAACGAAATCCAAAGCCCAATGGCAAAGGTCATTTTAGGTGGTTTGCTCTCTTCCACCTTGCTCAATATTTTTATTGTGCCTTTGATTTACAGCACACTTAAGAATCGAAAAATCATTAAAACTAAATAATTATGAAGAAAATAATTATATCAATCTTGAGCCTCTTGACATGTAGCTCATTTCTTTTTTCTCAGAACAGTGTTGAGAATATAATATCCGAGATTGAGAAAAACAATACCACTCTTTCAGCTTTGCAAAAAAGCATGGAGGCAGAAAAGCTCAACAACAAAACAGGCATTTACCTCCAAAACCCGGAAGTTGAATTCAACTACCTTTGGGGAAATCCTTCCGGAATCGGAAATCGTACGGATTTCGGTATTTCACAATCTTTCGATTTTCCAACCGTGTACAAGTATCAGAATCAGATTTCCGACATTAGGAACAATCAGGTTGATCTGGAATATCAAAAACAACGTAAGGCTATAATGTTTCAGGTTCGATCGTTGTGTTACGATTTGATTTATGCGAATGCCATGTATGTGGAATTATCGAAGAGAGTTGATCATGCCCAAAGCATTGCCAGTTCTTATAAATCGAAATTTGATGTGGGCGAAAGCAATATCATTGAATTCAATAAAGCTCAACTGAATCTTCTGAATACGACCAAACAATTGGAATCTGTTGAGATTGAACGTGAGACCTTGATCGCAGAATTATGCCTACTCAATGGAGGTGAACCGGTCGAATTTAACGAAAGTGAATTTACAATGCCCTTGGTCCCTTCCGATTTTGAACAATGGTATGCTCAGGCCGAACAAAACAATCCTGTTATAAATTGGCTGAAACAGGAAGTTGAACTCAGTAACAAACAGTTGAAACTCAACAGGGCGAAGTCTTACCCCAAATTGCAGGCAGGTTATATGAGTGAAAAAGTAGTAGGGGAACAATTCCAGGGCGTCACGGTGGGTTTGTCCATCCCTTTGTGGGAGAACAAAAATTCGGTGAAGTACGCCAGGGCAAATTCACTCGCTATCGAGAGTATCACAACAGATACCAAGCTTCAGTTTTACAACCAGCTAAAAGCCTTACACGCTAAGGCAGTTGCTCTACAAAAAAATGCCAGCGATTATCGTACAAATTTGCTCCTGTACAATAGTTCCGATCTATTAAAAAAAGCATTGGACCAGGGCGAAATTTCTTTGATTGACTACATGATGGAACTATCGATTTATTACGAAAGTGTAAGTAACTTGCTGGAAATGGAAAGGGAACTGAATAAGGGTTTTGCTGAGTTGATGCAGTATATGTAGAATGCTCCACGAGTATCGGGGTGACTTAAAGGCACCCCAACAATCGTATAGTAAAGGCTGGTGAACCCAAGTGGTTTGTCAGCCTTATTATTTGTAACCCTGATTATAATAAAAGCCATATTTTAACATACAGATTTAGAGAAACTGTAAGTCAAATGGGGAATCCAATAGCATATCCCTTTTGATTAATATTAACTTTCAAAAAAAAATCATGCTTTCTGTGCAAGCTTTTCCATTATCTTGCATTCTATAGAATAGATTGGCGATTCAAATAAATCAAATTGACTGAGGAACAATTAATACAAGGCTGCAAAACGAGGAAACATCAGGCACAAAAAGCCCTTTATGATAAACATGCAAATGTATGTTATCGCTTATGTTACCGCTACCTCGGAAATGATCAGGATGCAGAAGACGCTTTGATTACCGGATTCAATAAGATCTTTGAGAAAATTGATGGTTTTGAAAATCGAAACACAGGAGGGTTTCGGGCATGGATAAAGAAAATAATGGTAAACGAATGTTTGATGACCATTCGGAGGAGGAGCCATTTTGATCATGAGGAATTTCAAGAGGGATCAACTCCTTCCGAAAGCTTCAACTATCTTGAATTGGATGCAGAATTGATTTACAAATGTATAGCTAATTTGAACGAAAGCCAACGGACTATTTTCAATCTCTTTGTGCTGGAAGGCTACAGCCATCAAGAAATAGCCAATGAGCTTCTGATTAGCCGAGCCACATCCATGTCGCAATTATCTAGGGCAAAAAAGGAGCTACAAGAAAAACTAAAGGAATATAAATCTGATTATTATGGATAAAGATTTTGAAGAAATATTAAAAACGAAACTGGACGGTTTGAATGAAAAAGAAATCCCGGGATCGAAATGGGACAAAGAAAGCACATGGAAAAAAATTCAGCCAGCAAATCAATTTATCGTCCCGGTTTGGTTGAGGTATGCCGCCGCTGCCGTTGTGCTTCTCTTCCTTTTAAATTATTTCGCACTTCGACCCTACAACGAGACAATTTGCGAGCTTGTGAAAACCGAAAACAAACTGAAGGATTTGAAACAGAAAAACTATCAACTTCAGCAAGAACTCTTAATGAAAGAAGAAATCCACTTGGCATCTAAGAGTGTAAAAAAAGAGAAACCAATTCATATAGAGGATCAAAAACAGATTACAAAAATTGTATATCAGATAAAATACGACACAGTATTCATCAAAGACACTCTTGTGAAAATTGTCTATGAGAATCCAGTGATTGATGAAATTCCGGGAACTGATAGTTTGGAAATCCCTGTTGATTATTCGTTTGAAAACTTAATGCCTGACAGTAGCCAAAATGAAAAAGTGCTTGAAACAATTTTTTCGGTCCAGGAGCCAGGAAGAAAAATTGGATTTACTTTTCTTAAAAGGAGGAAAGTCATGCAGCCTACACCAACTGACGAAAAAAAACTACTCTGTCTCAGATTATATAAATAGCATCACCTATAAATAAAATTAATATGATGAAGAAATTAATAGCAATATCCGTTTGTGTTTGTTGGCTCTGTGCAAGCAATCTACTTTCTCAAAGTAATCAGGTCTATCTACCAGATACCTTTCAGGTTTTGGTTGATGATTTTTGCATGCTTGAGTTTCACTTGAATAATTTGGCAGAGCCTGAAATTAACGAAAGCATTGATTCATTGATCGGGGCATTTGTGAAGGATTTAAAAAAAGGCCCTGATAGCTTGATGTATCAGCCTAAACCAATGAAAATAGTGTATTCCCGCACAAAGTATAAAGGCGATTCTCCCCATATAGACCGAAAAATTGATTTTCTCCCGCCTGAAAAATACACCGAGTTTGTCCTTACAGAATATAAATCAAACACAAGTTCCCAATTCCTGAACTTTGAAACCGTCATTCTCTTTCCTCTTGAAAAGAAGCAAGTAATGAAATTCTACCTGGGGTCAATATATGATCTGAACAAGGTGGATTCTATTAATTTTGATTCGTTGGTACAGCAAGCCCTTGCAAAAATCGACCGGCACAAAAAGCTGATGGACAATCATCGGTTTGAATCCCGGATAAGTTTTAATAGCAAGGATTTATACAACCCAAAGGATAAAGCTTATCTAAATAAAATAGATACCTCCACAATTGTGAAAGAAAGTATAAGCTACCAAAGCAACATGGAAATAACCATACTATTTAAACCCGGAATTAGCTTATTGTTTAACACGCTGGTTCCGAGTACTCACATATCGATCAACTATATTGACAAAAGAAAGGGGATTCCTGAATATAGTTTGGGCCTTAATTTTAATGGGCTGATATATGGAAACCCTGATTCAAAAACGGGTATAGAGGCATATTCATTTCTGACTGTTGAATATATTATGTACAATGCCCCAAACCAAATTTTCAATTGGAAAGAATTTGGGCTTGGATGTGGACGCTTGATTAGCAAAGGAGGAGATTTGTATCCAGCAAACACATGGCATGAATATTTGATTTTCTCGTATGGAAGGTATGATCTCTTATTCGGTGGAATATTGATGAACCCCAAATTTGTAAGTTTTAAAGATGGGTGGATCGTATCAGAGAAGCAACAGGCATATATTGGTGTCCGGTTCAATATTTAAGGAACAAATATGTATAAACATTAGATCATAGCGTTTTTGAAGTGCTTCGGAACAAATATAAATTCTTACAGAATTCCTATCTTTGTAAAAAATGCAATTATGCAGAGAGTTATTTTGACAATTGATGATACAAAGAACGCCTATTCTTTTTTGCAGTTCATCAAACAATTCAATTTTGTGCCTTCTGTTGAACTGGAAAAGAGCAAGTCTGCTATTTCGGAGGAAGATGAGATATTTACCGATGATTGGCAGGATGACTTCTTCCTTGATGACCTGGGCATGACGGTAAAAGAATTTCGCCTGCAAACCTTAAAAGATGAGAATGAAGAAGGGATGTCTTAACAAGAATTCTTTAATTCAATCCAAGAATGGAGAGAGTCGATCGAGAAGTAATTGTTTTACCACGCTTTAAAACCTCACTAATCGGAATCTACAAAAATAAATACCTGGTAGTTTTCAAGTTGCTTAACCACAAATTAGTATTTATCAGAATAGTACATTCGAAACGTAGCCCAGATTATTTTATAAGCCTTAGAACAACAGAATACTAATCAGGGGAAACAAAGAGGCCATTCTTCTCAAATTACTACTTTTACCAAACTTCAACATTAGATATTTTCGCTATGTCAGTATCTATAATTGAGTAAATTATAATGAATTAATTAAATGTTGGGCATGAAAACAAAACTACTTACCGGGCTACTACTATTATTGACTTACCTTGCCCTGGGTCAAGACTATTTTCAGGGTTTTGAAGAAGAAGTAAATGGGACCAGGTTTGGCTACCATTCACTTTTTCCTGATGTAAACACTTCACTCTTATTAAGGGGACAACAGGATTATCCGGCCATTGAGTGGAAAACAGAAGCTGTTCCTAATTCATATACTGACCAATTTGTCCGGTTTATTTGGGTGTTTGGCATGGATGTAACCTCCGATCCGGTTGATTTCAATTTACGTATAAACGACAAAACCTGGTTTTCATTTAGCAGTTCGAAAACTAGCGATTTGGGTCCAAGGATTATTCAGGGAGAAAAGGGTGCCGAACTGAACCTTAATGTCACCATGCTGGATAAGTATGAAGACCAGATGGGTTTTGCCATCCTGAAACTTCCTATTGAGGCTACTCGATTGGGAGAGGCAAACATCATTAAAATATCAACCCAAACCCAAAACAACAACGCCTGGTTTATGACCTTTAAAACTAAGGTGGAAGAAAAAATCGACATTTATCAGAATAAAGTGGTGGCAAAAAGTGGAAGTAAATTATTTCACTCCATCAGTGTCGATTTCATTTATATTGGAAAAGATGCCAATGCAAGTGTCACTATCGGAGACATCAAAGTAAAAACTACCTTGAAAGCCGGTTACAATAAGCTTGAAATAAACTTGCCCAAAGTAGAAGCTAAAACGGATTTTACGGCAACCATTCAAATCGACGGAAAAGAGCTGACACAAAGAACTTTCACCCTTGAACCCATCCGCGAGTGGGAGATTTTCCTTGTGCAACATACCCATACCGATATTGGCTACACCCGGCCTCAAACTGAAATTTTGCCCGAGCACCTCCGCTACATCGACCATGCCCTCGATTTTTGCGACCAGACCGATGACTTGCCAGATGCGGCAAAATTCCGGTGGACCTGCGAAACATCCTGGTCGGTGCGGGAATATCTGAAAAGCCGACCACAAGAACAGGTTGACCGTTTGTTGCAGCGAATAAAAGAGGGTAGGATCGAGGCCACCGGCATGTTCCTCAATTTTTCGGAGATAGTGGACGAATCGGCATTGGCCGCCCAGACCAAAACTTTGAGGATGCTCAAGAACAAAGGCATAGATGTGACCACTGCCATGCAAAACGATGTGAATGGGATTGCCTGGTGCATGGTTGATTATTATGCGCACACCGATGTGAAGTACCTCACCATGGGCATTCATGCTCACCGGGCGCGAAAGCCTTTCGATAAACCCACCAGCTTTTGGTGGCAATCGCCAGCTGGAAACCGTTTGTTGGCCTACCGGAGCGAACATTACCAACATGGAAATTCACTAAGCCTGACCACTGGGCAGCAGGATGTGTTGCGGAATAACTTGTCGCAATACCTGACAGGATTGGAAGAAAAAGGCTATCCTTACGACAAAATCGCGTTGCAGTTTTCGGGCTATATCACCGATAATTCGCCACCATCCACCGCGGCTTGCTACATCATAAAAGAATGGAACGAAAAATACGAGTGGCCCAAATTGAGAAGTGCCCTGGCCCGCGACTTTATGATTTACCTTGATGAGCAACATGCCGATGATCTACCCACAAAAAAAGTCGCCTGGCCCGACTGGTGGACTGATGGAACAGCATCGGCAGCCAACGAGACCAAAGTAGTCAGGACTACCCAGATCGGGATTTCAGCAACCACGGCAGTTTTATCGATGGCAAAGGTGCTGGGTGCTGAAATGCCGGAAGGAATCCAGGATGAGATTGAGGAAGTATACGACAATCTTTTGTTTTACGATGAACACACCCATGGTGCAGCCGAAAGTGTCACCGATCCTCTGGCACAAAACACCATCAATCAGTGGGGGATGAAATCAGCTTATGCCTGGGAAGCTGCCAAAAAAGCCCATGCACTGGAAGAAAAAGCACTTGCTTTTATCGAACCTTCATTGAGCAAATCAAACCTGCCCACTATCGCGGTTTTCAATACACTGAACTGGAAGCGTTCGGGCATGGTGGAGTTGTTTATTCCTTTTGAAGTAATTCCAGATGGAGTGGATTTTACAATCACAGATGGTGATGATAAGGAAGTACCTTTTCAAGCTTATGAGCGGCGCATGGAGGGAGTTTATTACGGGCTTTGGGTCGAAGATATTCCACCGATGGGTTATAAAACATTGCAGGTGAATGTAGGACAATATTGTAGGCTTGAAGTAGCTAAATACAGCCAAGTTTTTGAAAACGATTTTTATCAGATTAAAATGGATGAAAGCAACGGGTTGATTACCCAAATCTTCGATAAGGAATTGAAAAAAGATTTGATCGATCAGTCTGCCATATACCCATTGGGACAGTTTATATATGAGCAACTGGGCAACCGTCACGAGCTTGAACGCCTGACAAACACAAACCGTGATACTGTTTACAAACCACTTGATCTGACCCGAATAGAGCTTTCAAATATTCATATCACGAAAAAAGAAAATGGAGCCATATACAAAAGCATATTTCTGACCGGCGACATGCCCGTTTGTGCCGATGAAAGAGGTGTGAACATTGAAATCCGTCTTTACCATTATCAAAAAAAGATCGAATTTTTGTATAAGATGTTCAAGCTTCCTGTTGAAACCCCCGAGGGTGTTTATGTTTCATTTCCTTTTCAATTGGATAATGGGAAACTAGCCTTCGAAGCCCAGGGAGGGGTTGTTTACCCGGGAATCAATCAATTGGAAGGAAGTTCATCAGATTGGAACACCATTCAGAATTTTGCCTCGGTAAGGAACGAGAATTCGCAAATTGTTTTTGTGAGCAATGAAATCCCTCTGGTTCAATTTGGCGATATAAATACCGGGCGCTACTATTATCGACTGAAACCCAAAACCAATCACATCTTTTCGTGGGTGTTGAATAATTACTGGGTAACCAATTTCAAAGCAAAGCAGGAAGGCGAATTACGCTGGACCTACAGCATTACCTCCTCTAGGGACAATTCTGATATGTTTGCCACCCGGTTTGGCTGGGGCGACCGTGTTCCACTTTTATCCAGGATAATGCTGCCCACCAATGAGGCCAAAGAAACCAGGCTTGTTTCCCGATCATTGGTAGGTCTTGGCGTGCCTAATTTATTGTTGGTTAATTCGACCCCCTCGATTGATGGAAAAGGGATTATCCTCCACATCCGGGAAGTTGAAGGTAACCATGCCATTTTAGATATCCGGCGATTGCTCGATGAGACAGGAGCCACCTCTATTCAGGAGGTAAGTATTTTGGAAGAAGAATTGGCAGTTCTGACATCACCCTTGTTGATTGAGCATTATGAGACGAAGTTTATTAAGGTGAATTTTGAATAACACAAATGAATCTTTTTGAAGAACCTGAAAGTACCAAAGACATTGACTTTGGCGAAATTGAATCTCAATACCAGGAAATAATAAAACCCTATTTCTGTGAACAATCTTGCGATCCAATTCCATTAATTGGTCAGCTAATAAAAATTGAAAAGGATATTATTGACAAAAATGGTTAAAATAAGGGCTGGATGGAAGGAAAAATCCTTACCTCTGTTTAGCGACTCTACATCTATGATACAAGTGGGTTGGATGTACATCGAATAAATTCGTATTTTTGTTAAAAAGAAATGCTATGGAACAAGTAGGACAACTAACAAACCTTCAAGTTGAATTATTGAAAATGTTCAATTACAATTTGAAAGAGAAACAACTGATTGAAGTCAAGAATCTCCTATCTTCCTATTTCGCTAAAAACATCACAAAGGAAATAGACGAGCTTTGGGATTCGGAAAAATGGGATGCCAATACTATCGAAAGTTGGAAAAATGAGCATTTAAGGACAAAATATCAATAATATGAGAATCGTCCTTGATACAAATGTTTTGTTGATTTCCTTACCAACAAAATCGAAATATCGTCCAATATTTGATAGTTTGATCTCAAGTAAATTTGAATTGGTCATTTCCAATGAAATTATTTCTGAATATATGGAAATAATTGAACAGAAAACGAATAGTACTATTGCTAGCAATGTTATTGAACTTCTTTTAAACCAGAAAAATGTCAAAAAAGTAGAAGTTTATTTTAGATGGGGACTAATTGTAGAAGATTATGATGATAATAAATTTGTTGATTGCGCCATTTCCTCAGCTTCAAAATACATAGTTACTGATGACAAACATTTTAATGTTTTGAAAAAAATACCATTCCCTAAAGTCGATATTATTTCGATTGATGAATTCCTGAATGAAATAATAATTCCAATGAATTCCTGAAATGCTTACCCAATTTTCAGTACACCCAATTTATCCTCGCATAAATCTATTAGTTCGCTAATTGTCTTTTCTAATACCGGGTGTTTTAGCTGAGGTGTAATCTCATTCAATGGCACTAAAACAAATGCCCGGTTCTGGATTTGAGGATGGGGCACATTTAGCTTATCGTTGTCCATAACTTCCTGCCCGTAAAACAAAATATCGATGTCGATAATCCGGGCGTCGTAGCCAGTTTTAGACCGGATACGTCCCATCTTTTTTTCTATTTCCAGGCACTCGTGCAATAATCCCAGTGGGGGAAAATCGCTTGTAATTTTGATTACCTGGTTCAGAAACATATTCTCGTGGTCGAAACCCCAGGGTTCGGATTCGTATATAGAACTTTCGGCCTGAATTTTTCCAATACCTGAAGAAATGAAAGAGCGGGCCTGCCTGAGATTCGACAGCCTATCGCCCAAGTTCGTGCCCAACGAAAGAAATATTTCGGAATTCATTTAAAAAAAAAGATATGATCAACACAATTAATTATTTCAAAAGCTTCAAGGTCGCAAAGGTAGGAAGTTCTTGTTTTTGTTTTCATTTAAAATACTGTCATCCTCATTTTATCATTGTCTCCTACATTTACAGTGGTTGAGGTTGCACCACGATTTATTGTGGTGGTTTGGTGATGGGTTGGGACAGCACCACAATTTATTGTGGTGATTTTTCGAATTCATTTGTGGTGGTTTTCAACCCCCGGTTGTAACAATTCCCCGATTCACATCGTCAGGGTTCATATTTTTCAAGAAAAACAGAGAAAGTCAATTACAAAAAGTAAATTTGCATCAAACATATAAAACCATAAACATTAAAATTTTTAATCATGAAAGAATTCTTTAAATTTTTATTTTCCAGTTTTATTGGGACCTTTCTGGCCCTCATCTTTATCTTCTTCATTCTAATTGGGATGGTTGTCGCCGTGATACCCAAAGAGGAAGTGGTGAAAGCCAAGCCCAACACAGTGTTGAAAATCACCCTCGACCAGGCGATTGCCGATAGGACCCCATCCAATCCTCTCGAAAATTTCAACTTCCAGGATTTTGACATGGTTCTTCCTTTGGGATTGAACGATATCCTCAAAAACCTGGATAAAGCCAAAACCGACGACAATATCAAAGGGATTTATCTCGAACTCGATATGCTGCAGTGTGGGTTTGCAACGCTTGAAGAAATCAGGGATGCGCTCCTGGATTTTAAAGAGTCAGGGAAATTCATTGTCGCTTACGGTGATTTTTATTCGCAGGGAGCCTATTATCTGGCAACAGTTGCTGATAAAATTTATATGAATCCGGAAGGAAATATCGACTATCGTGGTTTGCGTGCCGAGTTGATGTTTTTCAAAGGCACCTTGGATAAATTCGGCATCGAGCCGGAAATTATTCGGGGGACCGGCAACCAGTTTAAAAGTGCTGTCGAGCCTTTTATGTATGATAAAATGAGCGAGGCCAACCGGCTGCAAACCCAAACCTTCCTCAACTCATTGTGGAATCAGGTCCTGAAAGGGATTTCGGAGCAACGGAATATTTCTATTGCAGAACTCAACAAACTGTCTAATGAAATGACCATCGACAATGCAACGGCAGCACTGGATAACAAAATGATCGACGGCATCAAATACTACGATGAAGTGCAGGCTGAACTAAAAGAACTTTGCAGTCTTGAACCCAAAAAAGACCTGACCTTCCTGACTATGGATAAATACAAAAAAGCGCCTAAAACCAGTCACGAATTTAAAGGATTGGCAAAGGATAAACTGGCTGTGATTTACGCATCAGGTGAAATTGGAATGGGAAAAGGCGACGAAAAGACCATTGGTTCAGAAACTTTATCGAAAGCCATCCGCGATGCCCGTTTGGACACAGCCATAAAAGCCATTGTGTTAAGGATAAATTCACCGGGAGGTAGTGCATTGGCTTCGGAGATCATCCTTCGCGAGGTGATGCTTGCACGTGAGGCAAAACCAGTAGTTGTTTCGATGGGCGATTTGGCCGCATCGGGCGGGTATTATATCGCTTGTTTGGCCGATACCATTGTGGCCAGCGAAAATACCCTGACCGGTTCGATTGGTGTATTTGGCCTGTTGTTCAACATGGAAAATTTTCTGGATGATAAACTGGGAATTACAGTAGACAGGGTAACCACTAACGACCATTCCGATTTGGGTTCGGTAACCCGTAAAATGACTCCTGATGAAAAGTTGGTCATTCAAAAAAGGATAGATGAAATCTACCATACTTTTATTAGCCACGTGGCAGAAGGTCGTCATTTAAGTACCGAAAAAGTAGATGAAATTGGCCAGGGCCGAGTGTGGAGTGGAAGCAATGCCATGGAGATCGGTTTGATCGATGTGTATGGTGGCTTGTCGAAATCCATCGAAATAGCCAAAGAAATGGCCGGACTCGATCATTTCAGAATTGTGGAATATCCCAAACAAAAAGACCTCGAACAAATTATCAGCGACCTCACCGGATCGGTAAAAGCCAATGTGCTTGAAGACGAACTGGGCGAAAACCTACGCTACTACGAAAACATGAAAAAGGTATTGAAGCAACAAGGAATTTTAGCCCGTATGCCTTTTGAATACGGCGTTTATTAGTTTTGAGGGGATGCAGTAATCGAAGCTGGAGTAATGGAGTATTGGGGAGTTCTAATCAAATAGTAACCCAATGCTCCATCATTCCAAATCCAATTTACTACAGTTTGATTTGATACATGATTCAGTTTTTGCTATCATTCACAGATTTCCACCCATTTTTCCATCGCTCCATCACTCCAATTCCCTAATTACACCAATTTTAATGATATTTATCATTGTGCAACGACTTAATTATGATGAATTTTGAGAGGGAATAGTATTAGTACGAATCGTTAAAATATACTTCGGATGGATATACGTGAATGGAAGGAAGAGTACATGGTTAACCTGGAGAAAATTGATGAATATCACCAAAAATTTCTCGACATCCTCAACATGCTCATCAAAATAAAAAATGAAAGGAGCTGTGAGGAAGAAATATCATTAGTGTTTTTTAGGTTGATCTATTATATGGAAAATTATTTTATCGAAGAAGAAACCTACATGAAGGATTACAAATATCCTGGGTTCAAACAACATAAAGAAGCGCACAACAATTTTATTCATGAGATCATAAAATTCCAGGAACTGTATCAAAAAGCCGACAAGACCGTATGCAACCGCCTATTTGATTATCTCCAAACCTGGTTCGACGAACATATTCTCGGAGAGGATCGCAAGGCTGCCGGTTTCCTGATTGAAAAAGGGGTGAGGTAAGCTTAGAAAACTCTAAAATTCAAAACCTAATTTTCAAAGAGGACCTAAATTCAAAATTTAAACATTTTGTAACTTTTGTATTTGAAAATTGTTATTAACCTGCCTTTGCCGGCAGGATGATATGTTTTTGATTATTGATTCTTGTGATTTACAATAATTGGGTGTTTTCAATAAAACACGAATTCTTCTGTTTTTTTTTTAATTCCGATTTCCTTTTAAAATCACTACTTTTACTCTTTTAAATCAAGATTGATCAGTAAACCTCCAAACTATGGTTACTTTTTCCGGCGAGGCAGCAAAGTATGCCACCAAATTTGTAAACAGCACCCATTGCCATGTTTTTCTGACCGGTAAAGCAGGGACTGGAAAAACCACCTTTTTGAAATATATAAAGGAGCATACCCATAAAAACACAATAATAGCGGCTCCCACTGGGATAGCAGCCATCAACGCAGGAGGGGTAACTCTTCATTCGCTTTTTCAGTTGCCATTTGGTGCTTTTTTGCCATCAAACCAAATCCAATTCGACAGGGAGATTTCCATTCCACTCACAACGCCACAAACCCTGCTAAATGATAGGCAAATGAATAAGACCAAGCGGGCCATGCTGCAGGAATTGGAATTGTTGATTATTGATGAGGTAAGCATGTTGAGGGCCGATCTGCTGGATGCTATCGATGTGATCCTGAAATCGATCCGTCGGAACCGTCGGCCATTCGGCGGGGTGCAGATTTTATTTATTGGCGATTTGTGGCAATTGCCCCCTGTGGTGAAAGACGAAGAATGGAAGTACCTGAACCAGTTTTATTCCAGCATATTCTTCTTCGAAGCCCTGGCACTGAAAGAAAACAAACCCCTGTTTCTCGAACTGGAGAAAATTTATCGCCAAAGCGACATGCAGTTTATAAACCTGCTAAATAATTTGCGCGACAACATTGTAACCAAAGCCGATATCGAAACCCTGAACCAACATTACAAACCAGGTTTTCAACCAGGAAAAACCGAAGGATACATCCGGTTGAACACCCATAACTACCAAGCCGATAATTTAAACCACCAGGCCCTGCAAAGTTTGTCGGGCAAAAGCTATTTTTTCGACGCAGAAATTGAAGGTGAATTCAGCGAATATCAATATCCTGTCGAATATACCTTGGAGCTAAAAAAAGATGCGCAGGTGATGTTCATCAAAAACGATGCGTCAGGGGCAGGCCAATACTTCAACGGTAAAATTGGGGTGGTGAGCGATATTTCTGATGATCACATTGAAGTAGAATTTAACGATGGCACACCCTCCGCTCAAGTTGAAATGTATACCTGGGAAAACAAACGCTACACGCTAAACAAAGAGACCAACCAGATTGACGAACAATTGCTGGGCACTTTTAGCCATTATCCGCTAAAACTGGCGTGGGCTATTACCGTTCACAAAAGCCAGGGCCTTACTTTCGAGCGGGCCATCATCGATGTGTCAAAAGCGTTTGCTGCCGGGCAAGTGTATGTGGCTTTGTCGAGGCTCACCTCGCTGAAAGGCCTGGTATTGACAGCCCCCATCCCAACCGCCGGCCTTGAACCGGAGAAATCCTTAAAGGAATTTGCCAAAACCAAGGAGACCCCCGAATTGCTCAAAGAGGTTTTTGAACAAGAATCTCAGCGTTTCATCTCCGATTTCATCCTGATGACTTTCGATTTTTCATCCCTTGTGCGCCAGATTGGCTATCATGTGGAGAGTTACGACAAAGACGCACAACGTTCGGCCAAACAGCAACACCAAACCTGGGCCAGGGAAATGCACAGCGAAATTGGCAAGCTGAAAGAAGTTGCCGATAAATTCCTGAATCAGCTAAAAGGGATACTGGAATCGGAAAAATCTGGCTACACAAACTTCCTTCTCGAAAGACTGGCAGCTGCCAAAGAATACTTCGAGCCAAACCTGAAGGAATTTTCCGACCGTGTTTTTAAGCATATCCGCGCACTTCAATCAGAAAAAAGGATAAAAAAATACCTGACCGAGTTGCGCGATGTGGAATTGCTGTTTTTCCGCCAGTTGCATTTCATCTATAAATCGGAAGCCCTGCTGAAAGCTTCGATCGAAAAAAAGGAACTGTCGAAGGAAGAAATGGAAAAAACCGCCCTCTACACATCGAGAGGAAAAATACTGGTTGATGGGCTTGCATCAAGATCATCGGGAGCGAAAGAGAAACCTTTGAAAAAAGAGAAAACCAAAAAAGATGACAAACCCGACACCAAAGAAATTACCTACACCTTTTACAAAGCCGGATTGACCATTGAAGAAATTGCCAAAGAGCGTGGATTTGTTGTTCAAACCATAGAGGGGCACTTGGCCACTTATGTAGCTAAAGGGGAGATTGAAGCCGCAAATTTTATTTCAGAAGAAAAACTAAGCGCAGTTTTGAAGGCCATCAAAGAAACTGGCAGCATGCTTCTAAACGACCTGAAAGAAAACCTGGGCGACAAGATCACCTATGGCGAATTGCGTATTGGGGTGGCACATCATCTTTCAAAGTTGCAGGATTAGTTGGCAGTCTCCAGTATCTAGTATCAAGTATCTAGTATCAAGTATCAAGTATCAAGTATCAAGTATCCAGTATCCAGTCGAAGCGAAACGGAGATCACGAGAGGAACGAATCGGGACAACTTGATCCTATTTTTTATTACAGAAGACACAAATATCCAGCTTTCAGGATGTACTTTTACGCCCTAATTTTTATCGGATGCAGGAACTTGAATTATTATGCCCGGCAAAGGATTTGGAGTCGGGGAAATTGGCCATCAACTACGGTGCCGATGCTGTCTATATCGGTGCCGGGAAGTTTGGTGCACGGGCATCGGCTGGCAATCCGGTTTCCGACATCGAAGAGCTATGCCGATCTGCACACCAGTTCAGGGCTAAGGTGTATGTTACGCTGAACACCATTTTGTACGACCACGAAATTGCGGAAGCCCACTCCCTGATTTGGGAATTGTATCATGCCGGAGCCGATTCCCTGATTATCCAGGATATGGGGATCCTGGAATTAGACCTACCGCCTATCCCACTTTTCGCCAGCACCCAGACCCATAATTACGACTTGAAAAAGATAAAATTTTTGGAAGATGTGGGCATCTCAAGGATCATTCTTGCCAGGGAGCTTTCGATTGCTGAAATTAAGAAAATCAAGTCGCAGACACATCTTGGCCTCGAAGCTTTTATTCATGGGGCTTTGTGCGTAAGTTTTAGCGGGCAATGCTATTTTAGCCATGCCACAACAGGCCGAAGTGCAAACCGGGGAGAGTGTGCGCAGGCTTGCCGCATGCCGTTTGATCTGATAGATGGAGATGGGAAAACAATCCTTAAAAACCGGCATTTGCTTTCCTTGAAAGATTTTCAGGCATCGAAACACCTGGCCGATCTGATTGAAGCCGGGATCACTTCATTTAAAATAGAGGGTCGACTGAAAGACAAAAACTACATCATCAACAACACGGCCTATTACCGGCAATTGCTCGATAGTTATCTATTGGGGAGTTCATCCTATTGCAAGGCATCTTCGGGTAAAACCCATTTCAGTTTTGCCCCCGACCCCGATAAATCATTCAACCGGGGGTTCACAGATTATTTTCTTGGCCAGCGCAAACCTGAGATGGCCTCCTTCGAAACCCCAAAATCGAAAGGGAAATTAATTGGCAAAGTGAAAAAAACCGGCAAGGATTTTTTTATGCTCGACACCGACCTTGAAATAAACAATGGCGATGGGCTTTGTTTTATCGATAAGAATGGGGGATTGGAAGGCTTCAACGTGAACCGGTTTGAAAATGGGAAGATATATCCATCTACAATGCGGGAACTAAGCATCGGGATTAATATCTACCGAAATTTCGACAGGAAGTTTTCGAAGGAGCTGGAGGCCAACCGCGACAAGCGAAAGATTAAAGTAAGGTTTATTTTTTCGGAAACGAGAGAAGGATTCCTTATAAAGGCCATTGATGAAGATGGCCATGAATTAAGCCATTCTGATTTTTGTGAGCAAATCCCGGCCAACAAACCTGACCGAGCACGCGAAACGATCATTACCCAACTCAAAAAGGCAGGGGATACCAATTTTGAAATCAGCGAAGTTGAAATTGATCTTTCAAAAGATTATTTCATCCCTGCCTCTTTCCTGAACAATCTACGGAGGTCCATACTTGTCCTTTTAGAAGAGAAGAGGCGCCAAAATTACAAACGGGAAGAACGGATTGTTCAATCGAACGAGGTGCCCTATCCTGAAGATAAAATCGACCACAAGACCAATGTGTCGAACGACCTGGCAAAGAAGTTTTATGCCAGGCACGGAGTTCAAAACCTAGAAGAAGCCTTCGAGCTACTGCCCAAAACTGAATTTGCAGGGAAAACAATCATGACCACTCGCTACTGCATCAAGTTTGAACTCGGAGTATGCCCCCACAAACAAGATGCTTCAACACAAAGCCTTCACCTTAAGGAACCTCTTTTCCTGCACGACAAACAACATAGCTACCGCCTGGAATTTGATTGCAAGGCATGTTTGATGAAGGTGGTATATTAACCTTAGCTCAGAACACCAAAGGGCGGGGTTGTTAATGTATAACACATAACCCTTTTGATGTATGATTAGTTTTTTGGGTAAACAAGCGTATCCTGTACAGCCATTTTTAAATGGTAGCCCTTTCCTGGGTACAGGGTTTCGATGGCATCCAAATTCCA
>JAIOYV010000129.1 GCA_021740905.1 Bacteroidales bacterium | reverse complement strand
GTTTCAACAAGGGGAAAGTCGAATTTTTTATACTTTTATGCAGTGGAATAAAGCCCATAATTTTTTTTAAAAGTTTGCGCTTCAAAAATTGGAATTTTCGGGCTTTATTCCTATATTAATCTTTCGGACAGCTATGAATATGGTTGGCAAACAAGTCAAGCTCCTCCAAGTTTTGCAATTGGCCTAATTCGGACGGTAGCGAAACCAAACGACAGCCTTTGCATAATAGTACCCTTAGATTTGTCAGTTGTTTTATTCCTGCGGGGATTTCGCTTATCTGGTTAAACGAAACATCCAGCTTTTGCAAATTGGTTAGCTTGAAAAGTTCGTCAGGCAAAAGTGAAATCCGGTTAGAAGACAGGTCGAGATCCTGTAAGTTTTTTAATTGAAAAACTTCCACAGGGATATCTTTCAAGGTCTTGCCCTCGCCACCCAATTTTAGTTTGTACACCTCGTCGGGTTTAGTCATTGCTTCCTCAATGCTGGTGAAGGTGTTTTGCCGTTTCAGCTTTCTTTCGCTCAATAATTTGTCCTGTGCCAGGGTCGATCCTATCCCAATTAGGCAAATTAGTATCGTGAGTATTGAATTTCTTGCAATCATTTATTTTTCATTTTAATTTGTCGTCAAAAATAGAAATAATAAGTGGCCCTTAAAGGTACTATTTCAAAAATCCTCTTAATGAACCTTTGAAACCCCTTTCTGTTTATATGACAATTTAATTATATGAACATGATGAAAAATATTTTTGCAATACTGATTATGGCAATCAGCATGGGGGCAATGGCCCAAAACGGTTTTTACGATTTCACAGTAAAAGATATCGATGGAAACGATTTTTCTTTTTCACAATTGAAAGGGAAAAAAGTAATGGTGGTAAATACGGCATCTAAGTGCGGCTATACCCCACAGTACGAAGACCTTGAAAAATTGTACAAGCAATATGGTGGCGAGAAATTTGTCATTTTAGGGTTTCCTGCCAATAACTTTATGAAACAAGAACCTGGCACCAACGAGGAGATTAAAGATTTTTGCGCGAAAAATTATGGCGTTTCGTTTCCTATGATGTCGAAAATTTCGGTGAAGGGTGATGATATGCACCCACTCTACCAATGGTTGACATCGAAAGAAAAAAATGGGGTGGAAGATTCCAGCGTAAAGTGGAATTTTCAAAAATATTTGCTTGGTGCTGATGGAAAACTTGAAAAAGTGGTAGGCACCCGCACCGGGCCAATGGACGAGGAAATTATTGATTGGCTGAAAAGCAAGTAGGCAGTCTTCAGTAGGCAGCTCTCAGTAGGCGGTAGGCGGTAGGCGGTATTCAGTAGACAATCAGCAATATGTAGATTACATTTACATTTTTTACTGTATGAAATATTGACTTATCATCAAAAAAAATAGGGCATGAACTTTTACAATTCGAGACCTCCTGATCTATCGTAATTTGCGATGTCGCATCTAAAACATTTATTTTTCTCGCAACACATAAAACAATGGGGGTACTACAAATTTCCCATTTCAAACATCAGAAAATATTGCAGACTGAACCTATCTTCTTGAGACTACAGACTGCCAACTGTAGACTGCTGACTGAAGACTGCCAACTGAAAATCACGCCACCTCCCGGCCCAGTGAGGCAACATAAATCCGGAACCAATCCTCACGGCTAAGTTGTACCTCAAGGGATTCAATAGCTGTTTTTATCCTATCTATTTTACCTGTGCCTAAAACGGGGATAATCCCTGCCGGGTGTACTAGCAGCCAGGCATATAGAATTTTTTCATAAGTATCAATGTCCATTTCCCGGGAAATCTGTTGGGCTGTTGCTACAATCCTCTGCGATTTTTCATCCGAAGCGTGGGATAGTTTTCCACCAGCCAATGGTGACCAGGCCATTGGTTTAATGGCTTTTCTTTGCAGGAAGTCAAGATTGTTATTTTGAAAATGTTCCAATTGCCAAGCCGACAATTCAAGTTGATTGGCGACAAGTTTCCCACTATAAAATGTATCCAGGAGCTTAAATTCCTCTTGATTAAAATTCGATACTCCAAAACTCAATACCTTGCCCGATTTTTCAAGCTGAAGGAAGGCCTTGGCAGTTTCGGCTGGGTCCATAAATGGATCGGGCCGATGGATCAGCAACAAGTCGATGCGATCGATGTTCAAGTTTTTAAGCGACTGCTCCACACTTTCGATGATGTGGTTGTAACTTGTGTCGTATAGTTTGATCTTCCTTTCAGCGAATTTAGCCGATTGTAACTTGATACCACATTTTGTGATTATTTTTATCTGGTTTCTTAATCCGGGATCAAGTTTCAGAGCTTCGCCAAAAAAAGCTTCACATGTATAATCTCCATAAATATCGGCATGGTCGAACGTGTCAATGCCCATGTCGATAATCTGCTTGATGTGGGAAAGAAATCCCTTCGGATCCATCCCCCATTGGGTAGAGTGCATCATACCGGCAACAAACCGCGACAGTTTTAAATCCTCTGTGAGTGATATTGTTTCCATAATACTTCTTATAATAATTCGGACAAAAGTATAAAAACAGATTGCTAATTGGCTGCATGTCCAAAATCGTACACAAAATGCCTTGTTTCGATACAATAAAATCTTTTCAGAATCTAGACATTCATTCGTTATGTATTGATATTGTAGTATATACAATTTATGGCACAGGATTAGTAAAAGGAGGTCAGATTTATTTATTAACCCAAAAAACCTATAATTATGAAAAAAGTATTTTTAGTATCAGTAGTGATGTTGATTGGAGTAGCAATCTGTTTTGCAGGTCAACCCGATCCAAAAGAAACCCAGGTCGCTCAGCTTCGGAAAGAAGTTTATCAGAAAGTAAAATACCCTGCCGCAGCCAGCGAAAACTTTGTGGAAGGCGAAGTATGGGTGAGTTTTAAAGTTGATGAGAACGGGAAAATCATTGTGCAGGATTCATCCTCCTTAGAAAAGAACTTAGAAAAAGACCTCCTGAAGCAAATGAAAAAAATGAAAGTTTCGAAAGAACTTTACAACCAGGAGGATGTGTACCTGATGAAATTTAAGTTTGAGTTGGTGTAAAAAACGCTCCAATCATAGACTAACTTAACCAAACGAGTCCCGGTAAAAACCGGGACTTTTTTATTTTTGGCCTTTTTGCCTCCCCTACATAACAACGTGTAAGCCAGAAACCCCCTTGCGAACCCTTTTTTATGCCGACAAACAAGCTCGATCGCACTCTAAATATTTCTTTATAGATTTTTCGTTATCAAGTGATTATATTCAATAATAATTCTTACATTTGTTTCCTGTCGAAAATGGGGGACAAGAGTGTAAATAATGTGTTTGAATGATTAGTAAAAAGGAGGACTTTTTACTCGCTTGTTTATACTTGAAGTTGGAGGAGAAGTAGTAGTAAAATCGAAATTATGGTAAATTTTTAAGAAACATGCTGAACTACGAAATTTTTACAAATCTGAACCCAATGGGATCATTGGAAAAACAAAGGCTCATTGATTTTATTCTCCGGTACTACGAGGATTATGGTCATACAAAAAAAGGAATCAAAAAAACAATCGACTATGCCCTTAAGGAAAACTATATGATCCACCCGTCTTTCTCGCATGGGGGATTTGTGGTAGTTTGCCGGCTCGAAAAAGAAATTGTAGGCACACTTGTGTTGAACAAAACCGGTTACGACGACATCCTTCCTGCCAATATGCTCATGTACATTGCCACCCACCACGACTTCCGCAGGCAAGGTATTGCCCGGAATATGATTAAACAAGCAAAGCGGTTCTCGAATGGGAATATTGCCACTCATGTGCTTGATAATAATCATAGCACCGATTTTTTTGCCCATAACGGATTTAATAGCCGGGTAATTGAAATGAGGCTTACATAAAAGGGTCATTCAATTGTCATTTTCTTCGCGTCATTAGGTAGTCATTCGATTGTCATTCAGTGGTCATTCAGTGGTCATTCAATTGTCATTAGGTAGTATTCAAGTTTCAAAAAAATACAAAAGGCGGATTTTAAATATAGGACACAATAATAATTAATCAATCATCAATAGTCATTAATCCCTGAATCGTTCCTCTCTGGATTTTCCTTTCCCTGCTTTTAACATTCTTCATGTTATTACTCTTTAATACTTTGTTTTTTTAGCAAAGTTTAGTACGCACGAAGCATCGCAACAGGGCATTCCACGTGTTTTAAAAATCCGCGCAAATCTGTATCATCCGTGTCATCCGCGTTCAAATTTTTGTTTGCAGCTTTAGCTGCGGTAGGGATTAGGGGAAATAAAAAGTGGGTAAGCTACTTATATCGCACCGCATCGACCGTTTACCCTTGCTTCCTTCCAGATCTGGGGGGATTCAACAGGAGCTGGTCGTATAAGACTTACCCGGGGCAAAAGTAGGAATAAAAACCCATACAATGCAAAATTATCCATTCATTATTTTTTGCTTCCCCAATTCCGTTCTCAAATCGTTTAATGATTTGTGGGTTTGCTTAAAATGAGTGTAAAAAACACGTATCTTTGTCGAAGGACATAAAAATTATTAAAATGGAAAAACAAAACGAAAAACTGTTCAAATCGACCATGACCTCTGGAGCTATTCTGGGTGTTGGGTTAATCTTATATTCTGTCATTGTTTATGTATTTAATGCTGCAACTAAACCTGGGGTATCAGTAATTTCTTACGCAATAATTCTTGCAGGGATCATTTACGGAACCAAAAATTATCGCGACAATGTACTGAATGGGACTATAAAATATTCTACTGCGCTAGGGGTAGGCACATTAATTGCGATATTTGCAGGCATCATCTCAGGTTTATACAACTACATTTTTGTAAGCTATATCGATCCTGGCTATTTCGACAAAATTGTTGAACAGACTATTATTACCTATCAGGAGCAAGGATATACCGACGAACAAATCGAGGGCATTATTGCTATGTCGAATGCAATGCGTAAACCCATATTATTTGCAGCTACATCCATATTTGGATCGGCCATAATTGGTTTTATCCTATCGTTAATCACTTCCATTTTCTTGAAAAAAGAAGGAGATGGTTTCAACGAGGCCATGAACGAAATCAAAGAAAATTAGAATTTTACACATGGACATTTCAATAATTATCCCTCTTTTCAATGAGGAAGAATCCATAAAAGAATTATTCAACTGGATTAAATCTGTATTGACCCGGCAAAATCTTAGTTACGAAGTCATTTTTATCGACGATGGAAGTACCGACAGCTCATGGGACGTGATCGAAAAACTGGCTTCGAGCGAGAAAGCTGTCAAGGGTTTTAGTTTCCGTAGGAACTACGGGAAATCGGCTGCCTTGCATATTGGTTTTGCTCAGGCCACTGGCAATGTAGTCATCACGATGGATGCCGATTTGCAAGATAGCCCCGAGGAAATACCTGAATTGTATAAAATGATAATGGCCCATGGTTTCGACCTGGTATCGGGTTGGAAAAAGAAACGACACGATCCAATATCGAAAACCATCCCCAGCAAATTTTTCAACTGGACTGCACGTATCGTGTCCGGCATCAAGCTTCACGATTTCAATTGCGGTTTGAAAGCATACCGAAACAAGGTGATAAAAAACATAGAGGTTTATGGCGAGATGCACCGCTACATCCCTCTGTTGGCAAAGCAAGCCGGTTTTACTAAAATTGGCGAAAAAGTAGTTCAGCATCAGGCAAGAAAATATGGGGTTTCAAAATTTGGTCTTGAACGATTCTTTAAAGGTTTTCTGGATCTGATGTCTTTGTCGTTTATCTCGAAATTCGGGAAGCGGCCTATGCACCTGTTTGGCACCTTGGGAACGCTCATGTTTTTGGCAGGGGGCATTGGTTCTGTTTGGATAGTAGTCTCTAAAATCTATCATCAGTATAATAACCTGCCCTGGCGCGATGCCACCGAGCAGCCTCTTTTCTATATCGCCTTGATGTCGGCCATTATTGGCGTACAATTATTTTTAACAGGATTTGTAGCCGAGCTGGTTTCACGCACGGCTGCTGAAAGGAACAATTATCAGATTGACAAAGATGTGGTTGGCCGCCAGGGATCACCTCAAGCTAAAACGAGGCCGCCGCATAAAGGGCCAAAAAGACCGCAGTCGTCCGAAAAACCTGAAATCAAAAAGACAATAAATAAGCCGGTGCACAGGGCGAAAACCTCGCCTGAAAAGCCCGCAGAAGCAGGACAAGCGCAAGTCAGGACACAGCAACAGAACCCTGTTCAGGACAAAAAGCCACAGCATAGGCCGAATCGTCCCCAAAAGCGAAACTTGAATATTAAACCAAGAAATCCGGAAAACCAGGCTCCAAAACCGGAATAGTGGAAATTAAATTAATCTTTAATCATTAATAGATAATCATTAATAAATAATCATTAACAAGGTTCTTTTGATAATGATAAAGCTTTCGCTCATAATACCTGTATTTAACCGTCCGCAGGAGGTAGTCGAACTCCTCGACAGCTTGACAAAACAAAGCAACAAAAACTTTGATGTCATCATTGTGGAGGATGGTTCTTCAGAAAAGTGTGAACAGATTATTCCGAAATATGCTGATCAATTAAACATCAAGTATTTCTTCAAAGATAATTCAGGGCCGGGACAATCGCGCAATTACGGGGCAGAACGGGCCGATGGCGATTATTTCATTTTTTTCGACTCGGATGTTATTGTTCCCGAAAATTACATCGAGATAGTCAATCTGGAATTAGCCGACAAACCTTGCGATGCTTTTGGTGGCCCCGATGCAGCACACCCTTCCTTCACACCAATCCAAAAGGCTATCAACTATTCCATGACCTCCTTTTTTACCACAGGAGGGATACGGGGGGCCAGCAATTCGATGGAAAAATTTCACCCCCGCAGTTTCAACATGGGCATTTCGCGGCAGGTTTTTGAAACAACCAAAGGATTTTCGGAGATGCGTTTTGGCGAAGATATCGACTTTAGCCTTCGGATAATGGCGGCAGGATTTTCAACCCGGCTTTTCAATGATGCCTTTGTGTATCACAAGCGAAGGAATAATTTTCGCACTTTTTACAAGCAGGTAAACAACAGTGGGGTGGCACGGATCAACTTATTTAAACGACATCCGGGTTCCCTAAAATTGGTCCATCTGCTGCCGGCAATTTTTGTTTTGGGTGAAATCTTTCTTATTCTGATGGCACTGTTTTTTTCAGCTTGGTTCCTTTTGCCATTGGGCGCATTGGCACTATTGATTTTTATTGATGCCAGTTTGCGGAATTCCAGTATTCGGGTGGGGGCAATTTCTGTAATAGCCAGTTTTGAACAGCTAACCGCTTATGGCCTGGGTTTCCTGAAAGCCACATGGAAAAGGATTATCCTGGGCCAGGACGAATTTCATAATTTTAAAAGGAATTTTTACAAATAAGATTCTAAATAAATGAATATTGATTATTGACAATTGATTAATTTAAACCCCGCACATGTGGGGGGGTAGTTTAGGAGTGGTCGTATTAACAACATTCGAAATCGAAATAAAATGTTGGATAGTTTGATATTCTTAGCGCCTAAAATACATTTTAGCATGGAACTTTCGATTATAATCTGCACATACAACCGCGCTCAATTTCTCCCCGATGCCTTGATCAGCCTAAAAATGCAAAGCCTCGACAAAGCAAAATTCGAGGTCATTGTCATCAACAACAATTCGACCGATGCCACTGAAAGAATCAGTAAAAAGTTCGAAAAGGAAAATACTGACATCAATTTTCAATATCACATCGAAAATTCCCAGGGCTTGTCGTATGCACGAAACAAGGGTATTGAGGTTTCGAAAGGAAGGATTATTGCTTTTATTGACGATGATGCAATTGCCGAACCCGACTATGCCGAAAACATTCTGAAAATGGTGGATGCTTTTCCAGCATATACAGGCTTTGGAGGGAAAGTACTGCCCATTTATCCCGACAAGCATGAACCTGCCTGGATGTCGAAATACATACAAGGTGTGGTATCGAAGGTTGATTACGGTGAAAAAACCGGGCCTTTCGACCAAAAAAAATACCCCGTTGGTTGCAATATGATTTTCAGGCGGGAGGTTTTCGATGAGCTTGGAGCTTTCAACGTCGAGTTAAAATTCCGCAGCGACGACAAATATATCTTTCTGAAGCTGCGCGAACACAACAAGAAAATCCTTTATACTCCTACCGTGGTTGTCCATCACAACATTGATGCATCGAGGCTTACTTATGATTTTATCGTAAAACTTTGCATTCAGATTGGAGCTACCGAGAAAATCCGGTTGAAAGAAAGTGCCACCGGATTGTTCTCGAAATTCAGCGAATATCTTTGGAAACAAATCGCATCATTTATCCTGGCTTTTATTTTCCTTCTGAAAGGTCAGTTTCAAAAAGCACGGTATATTATTATGGTGCGGTGGTATATCTTGGTTGGCTTCTTCAGAAATGCTGAGTACATTGAGCAGAAGTATAAAAAGTAGGTTTACTCACCGAAGCCTTGGCTTAGGTGGGCAGTCATCAGTCATCAGTCGGCAGTCATCAGTATTCAGACCGATTAATGAATACTGCCTACTACTTCTTCTTTTCCTTATAATCATAGTGAATGGTAGGCTCCGTAGATTTTTCCAGATAGGGTTTATAATACTTATGGCCTTGTTTCCGGGTCGGGAGTGAAAGTTTGCAGGAGGGGCATTTATTCTCAAACTCCCCCACAAACTCGCCACATGCTGGGCAGCGCGAGGCATCGTCCATCCAGGTTTGTTGTTCACCTTCAAGGGAGTCTTTGGAAGAAAATCCTGTTTTCTGAAATACATTTTGCAACATATTTTTCAGGCTGTTCTCCACAATCAAGATATTCAAGAAATAGAAACTTGTGATGGTTATTACAAACAACATCACAAAATATTCTAGCTGCAAGCGTGTAAAAAAAGCGATCAGGATGGCAAATAGCACACACAGTTTTAGTAACTCGGTGAGCCGGATTTCATAATCCACAATCAATTTTTCTTCAATCTTAAACCCCAGAGAAATTTCATAAGGAACACGAAACAGACTGTTTTTACTTATAAAACTTATCTTGTCCTCTTGCTTTTGAAGTTTGTCGATGTCGGCATTGGAGAGATGGTCGAAAAAAATATCGCGCACCGAAACAGGATCGGAAGAAAGGCCTTCGGCCATTTCAAATTCTATCTTTGCCTGTTTCGATACTGGAAATGCCATAGTGTAGGTTTTGTAATTATTGATCGTATCTAAATATCATTGTTCAAAGATAAGAGATTTGAGCTCTTTGATAATAGAACTAGGAAATTTGCCATCGCATGCAAAAACTTATTGCTCTACTATGGAAGTATTTAGGACAGAAGAACAAAACTCCTCAACTTTGAACTCAGAACTTCCCAACTCCTCAACTTCCAACTCAAAACTCCTCAACTTCCAACTCAAAACTCCTCAACTTTTCAACTTTCAACTTTTCAACTCCTCAACTCTTTTCCCCACCATATTTATACCCTATGCTCTCCACCTCTGCCTTTACTTTTGCAAGGTCGATATGATTCCCCTGGATGGTTACCGTTTGAAGTTCAAGGTTGGCTTCGATAGATTCTACCCCTGCAATGTTTCGGATTGCCCCTTCAACATTGCTTTTGCAATGATTACATGTCATACCGCTTACCAGAACGGTGACCCCGGTTGCATCTTTCATTTCTGTTTCCATATTATTCCTTTTCAATTTGGGTTGAATATATTTTCGATACATCGACGATAACAACAAAAGGGTCAAAATGGCTGAACTAACCAACATAAGCCAGTGAGGAATAAAGTGCATGGCATGTCCGGCATGTGATACTAGAGGCGAGAGAAACCAGGCAAGTGGCAGTTGGTTCACGAACAACCCGCCCAATATCGCCCCTCCGATAATCGCGAATAAATAAGCGATCAAAGTTTTCTTTCCAAATGCTTGTCCAATAACGGTCATAGTAGCTGCATTGGTTGCAGGTCCTGCCATCAGGAAAACCAACGCTGCCCCGGGTGAAATCCCTTTCATTAGTAAAACAGCTGCAATGGGTACCGAGCCAGTGGCACAAACATACAAAGGAATAGAAGCCACTAAAATGATGAGCATTTCCAGTAAATCGTTCTGGATATAGGACGTAAAAAAATCGTCGGGCACAAGCACAGCAATGGCTGCGGCAATCAGTAAACCGATGATAAGCCATTTGGATATATCGTCGAGGAATTCGACCAGGCCATATTTCAAGATCCGCTTTATAACATTGCCCTCTTGCTTCGAATCTTCGTTGTTTCGATTGGTTGCCGGAGGTTCTATCGCTTCGTGTTTAGTAAAGCGTTTTGCAAATAATCCACCTATAAGTCCGGTAAAGAAAGCCACAATGGGCCGGATAATCGCAAAAGGCAAACCCAACAACGAATAAGTTACCATAATGGAATCGACCCCTGTTTGGGGTGTGGAGATCAGAAATGAAACACTGGCCGGTTTCGATGCCCCATTTTTATGAAAGGCCACACCGGTGGGGATTACCCCGCACGAGCACAGTGGCAAAGGGATGCCGAGCAAGGTGGCGTTCAGGATACTCCGGAAATTGTTTTTGCCAAGGTATTTATAGATGATGCTCTTTGAAATAAGGACATTCAATATTCCGGCAAACAAAAATCCGATCAATAACCAAAAAGCCATTTCGTTGGTCAGGTCGTAAAGTGCTTCCCAGAATTTGAATATGTACTGCATTTCCATAAATTTTTATCGTAGCCCCAATTGACTGCCACAATAGAACTACTTATCAATACAAGCAAACAAGCGAGGGGCAAGCATTGTTTTAAAAAAGCAGGTTATTATTGCAACTTTTCAAAAATGTGAAATTTTCAATAGTTTTAACGATTGATAAATATTGAAAGAATTTAATGTCAAACCAAAAAAATGGACGTATATGAAAATCTTGTTTACACTCGCTTTTGTCCTTATTTTTTTTTCCACTACGTACGGCCAGTTTAACGATTTTCTGGAAAGGGGAAAAACAGCATACCATGAAAATGCTAATCGGGCCATCCACGAGCAAATCAAAAACAGTAAAAACACAACAGCCTATTCGGTTGGCGATACAAAAACCTTCTGGCGATGGGATTTGACTGTGATGCCACCCACATGGATATCCGAACCTGCCACCTGCCGGGCTGCTGGTGCGAGGTCTTATGTTTTTGTGGCCAATGCCAATTGGGGTTCATCAATGACCCAGGACGATGTGGATTCGGTGTTCCACTACCTCGAAAATGTGACCTTGAACGATACTTCGATAGGGATTGTTGAACTGGCCACAACGTACTTCGGGCCCATCCCCGATGAGATAGACAACGACGAAAAAGTAATCTTTTTCTTTTCGGCCCTCGGTTCGTTTGGGGCATCGGTTTTCGATGGATATTTTTCGCATTTCAACCAAATGACCGAAGCCGAAGCCCAACTTACCGGCGACCACAGCAACGAGTGCGAAATGCTTTATATGAGCTGCCATCCGGTAAATCCGACCAGCTATAGCAACTTGTCGGTGTTGACCCACGAACTTCAGCACCTGATCCATTTTGGACAGGATGAAAACGAAGACTCATGGATCAACGAAGGATGCTCCGAATTTGCAATGGTATTGTTTGGCTTGCCCGATCCCATTACCCAATTGAGTATTCCGGACAAAATGTACAATGATTCCGGGGCAAAATGTACAACGACACCACTGGTTAATTTCACTAACAATTATACTAAAAAAAATTATCTATTTGAAGGGCCTTCAAGGTTAAATTGATGTGCACTGG
>JAIOYV010000034.1 GCA_021740905.1 Bacteroidales bacterium | reverse complement strand
GGGGGTCGGGAAAAAGACGGCTTCGCCGTCTTTTTTCCGACCTTTGCCCCATATAATCCCTGTCATTTCGAGCGTAGTGAGGAATCTCAATCAATACCTTGTCCTCATTTTTAGCATAGTACAAGAAGTTGTTATTGGTAACACAGTGAGAAATCCGTTTGATAAGAGTATTACCTGAAAAAATCCACAGAATATTCAACTCCTTGAACACCTATCAATCTCCTATCTCCCCAATTCCTCAATTACCTATTTCCCTAACTACTCAATTACCTAATTTCTTACTCAACTTATTTACCTAATTACTCAATTCCTTACTCAACTTAATTCCCTAATTTTACGCCGTGGAAAATACATTCAAAGGATTGGTCATAAAATCGACAGGTAGCTGGTACAGGGTACTGGCTGCCGACAAAAAGCTGGTCGATTGTAAATTCAAAGGGAAGTATCGGATAAAAGGGATCCGCAGTACCAACCCTATTGCTGTGGGCGACCATGTGCAATTTATCGTCGATAGTACCGATGGAACCGGCACGATCACTGAAATCGAAGATCGTAAGAACTACATCATCCGCCGATCGACCAACCTATCGAAAGAAACCCAGATCATTGCAGCCAATATCGACCTGGCATTTTTAATTGTTACCATTGCTTTCCCAGACCTCCGAATTGGATTTGTCGATCGTTTTCTGGCATCAGCCGAAGCGTATAGGACTCCAGTACAAATATTGTTTAACAAGGTCGATTTGTACACCCAAAAACAATTGATGGAAATGGAAAAACTAACGGAGATTTATGAAAAGGTAGGCTACTCATGCCTGGCCATTTCTGCAACGCAGGGTAAAAATATACAGGTTTTAAAAGAACGTATCGCCGGAAATGTCTGTGTTTTTTCGGGCAATTCGGGTGTTGGAAAATCTACCCTGGCCAATGTCATTGACCCATCCTTGAACTTGAAAACCGATGAAATATCGGATGCCCACAAAAAGGGTAAACACACTACCACCTTTGCCCAGATGTACCCCCTTGAAAACGGTAGCTTTCTAATAGATACTCCCGGCATAAAAGGCTTTGGGGTGTTCGATTTTGATAAAGATGAAGTGTTTCATTTCTTCCCCGAAATTTTCAAGGCATCGCACTATTGCCAGTACAACAATTGCAGCCACACGCACGAACCAAAGTGTGCCGTAAAGCTGGCTGTGGAGGATGGAGAGATCAGCGAATCGCGCTACACCAGCTACCTTAATATCCTCTTTGATGAAAACGATAAGCATAGGCAGAAGGGTTATTGAGAGTTCTGAGTTTCCAAGTTGGGAAGTTCTGAATTAGAAAGTTCTGAGTTGGAATTCCCTAAAAATGGAAATTAGAAATTTAGCAACACGAATGACTTTGAGCTGCTCAACAACTACAATTTTTGAACTAAAAAAATTGGTTCATTTAAGTTTCAACCCAGAAATTCCTTACTCTGAACTCTTCTCAACTTTATACTTTTCAACTCTTCAACTCCTAAAACCTCATCACCACTTGCATGGCCACGTTTCGGGGGGCAGGAATGTCGCCGGGGCGGATCATGTATTCGTTGTTGAAGGCATTTTTCAGATAGAGGGCAAAGCGGAAATTATCGGATGTTTCGTAAGCCAGCCTAAAGTCAAACACATGGAAGCCTTTGTTGTGTTCTTCGCGATATTCTTTAAGCCCGGGCAGTACAAAACCAACTTCAAAATACTTGTCGATATTTTTGATATGGCTATTGTAGAGGTATGAAACGCCAAGTGAGAATTTCTTGTATCCGATTTCCAGGTCGCCTTTGGCCAGGTGCGAAAAACGATATTTAAGGTAGTTGTCGGCGTTGCTTTTGAGGCTACGGTAAATAGAGTCGGAGTTCAAATCAACGGGTACAACATAAGTATATCCGGCCAACAAATTTACATCGAAGATGCCGATAGTTCCAGTCCCGTTCATCGAAAACTCTACGCCGGTAATCCTGGCCTGGCCTATGTTTCTTGACTGGAAACCCAATAGACCAAATACTGTGTCGCTGGTGATGGGTTCGTAATTTACCGAATCATAAGCCCCAAAGCTGAACTCCATCATATTCTGGTATTCGGTAAGGAAAGCCGCTAGATCAACATAGCCTTTCCAGTTTCCTAACTTGATCCCTTGTTTGATTCCAATTTCAGTATTCCAACCAGTTTCGGGTTCCAGGTTTGGGTTGGGGAGTATTTGCAAACCTCCCAGATTGGTGTAGGTGTATTTTTCAGCAATGGTGGGGAAACGGTATCCCTGCCCGTAACTTGCCCTTAAAAAGGTAAAGTCGTCCAATTGATAATTTAACCCCGAACGGAATAAGGGCATTGAAGATGCAGATTCTTCATCGAGGCGGTAGTTTTCCCAGCGGGTGCCCAGCGAAACCGATAGCCTGTCCCAAAGTCGCGTGTCGAACTGGGCAAACACGGAATAGTTGGCACTGGTGTGATCGCCAAACAACTCGGCCTTTGTGTTTGCCTGAAGGGAGGACAGGCCGGCAGTAATCGACGATTTCTCTTTTATTTTTTGATGGTATTGATATTCCAGAAAATACTGGTCGCCCCTATTGCTAAGTTGATCGCCTTCGATGTTGTTGACCACCCGGTAAAAGCGCGAGCGCAAAGAGTGTTTACCCGCCCTGCTGCTATAAAAATTAATAAACGGGTCAATGTTCAATCGGTAGCCTTTTGTAGGGGAAACCGAAGCGGGGTCGTGGATGTAAACCAAATCGGGAGCCCCTTGCCACATCAAGAAATCTATCTTGTCGACATTCATGAAGCCCGTATTTACGCCATAAGCCAAACCGTGGATTTTTTTATCGCGGTAGCGGATCCCTAAATTATACCTGTACCGATTTTCAAAGTTTTCGGTGCGGTAGCCCCCATCATGGTAATAATTTCCGCCAAACACAAAATCGAGATTTCCATTTTGCCGACTGTGCAAGAATCCTGTGGAATGATAAAACGGGATATTCTTTCCCCACCATTTCAATTCTTCCCTTTTGGGCGAAAGATAAATTCCATTGTTCAGAATGATTTTGGTTTCGGATGGTTTGGTGGGCCAAGCAGTGCGGATGTTCACCGCCCCGTTTAGGGCCGATGATCCATATAAAGCGGAAGCCGCCCCTTTGATAATTTCGACCTGGGCAATGTTTTCCATAGGGATAAACTCGAATTTGGCATCGCCTGCGTCGGGACTTAACATGGGCAGATCATCCACCAAAATAAGCACCCGACTACCAACTCCGTAGCTCCAGCCATTGCCCCCACGGATGCTCGCCTGGCCATCCGAAATGGTTAGGCCTGGCACTTTGTTCAGCGCTGTTTCCATGGTCACCACATTCAGCTTTTCGATGAAATTGGGTTTCATCACTTCCATCGACACGGTCACATCACTAAGTTTTTGCTCGAACCGACCTGCCGAAACCACCACACCTTGTAGCAAAGTAGTCGAAGGTTTTAGGGAGATTTCAATCTCAGTGGTTTTGTTTTCAGCAACAAGGGCATCTACCAATTTTTCATCGTAACCAAGATAACGCAAACGTAGGTGGTAATTTCCTGGTGGCAGGGTAAACCGGAAAAAACCGTCCTGATCGGTGGCGATACCGTGGTTTTTATCATAAAAAACATGCACGCCAATCAACGCCTCGCCACTTTCCGAATCGCTTACTTTACCAGCTATACCCGATTCTTGGGCTTCAATGTTGAAAATAAAGAAACATAAAACAATACATAAGAAATACTTCATGCGCACCCTACTGTTTCATTAATATCCCGTTTTTCGATTGATCGCGAAAAGTTAGGGAATAGTAATAAAGGCCAGGCATGATTGAACTGGCATCGACCGAAAAAGAATTTTCGCCTTGCGGGAAATCTTTTTGTTCTTGGATTATTTCACGGCCCAGCCCATCGCTTACCGAAATTTGTACCGCGCCAGGTTGGGGCAAGGAAAAGAGTACCGTGCTTTGACCGGTAGTTGGGTTGGGGTAAACCATATCAATAGAAAAACCTTTTTGAGAAAATGCCGCCACCGAATTTGCTTCGGGCAGTATTTTGATAAATAGGGAAGTGCTGTCGGTAACTGTAGTACCTGTTGGAAAGCCCAGAAGGTATGGCATGACTTCTATTTCGAGAGTGAAAATGCCTTCAGTGGAGGGTGTTCCATCAATAAGGATGCAATAATTGGTCCCCACCTCGAATAGGTCGTCAGGGGCATTACTTTGATAGGTCAAGCCCGGAGGCAAGTTCGATACACTTACAATCTTTATATGGCTCAATGTTATCGGAAACCCACTTACTACAGCACTTGGCGGAGGCAATACGGTGATCACTTCCATGTAGGGAACATTAACCATTCCATCGACTAGAGAATCGGGACACATCTGTCCAGGATCACCAGTGTCTACACAACTTGCATCCGGGGTACATTGGGCATGAGCCAAATTGATACCGAAAAATGGCATGGCCAGGATAATTAAAATAGTAGCAATTTTCTTCATAAAATAGTATTTAAGTTTATAATGATGATAACAATTTAGTACAAGATTAGTTTTCTTGGCTAAAACCCTGGCGATCCAGAAGGGCAATAAATTTTTTGGCTTCTTCTTTTGATGGGGCTTTGCCATGCCAGCGATAATCCCCTTCGATTTCGAGGATGCCTTTGCCCATTTGTGTTTTGGCGATAATTACCGAAGGCTTTCCAAAGGTTTTCCGGGCTTCCTGAAAAGTGGAAATAAAATCCGGGGTGGAGTTTCCATTGCACTGAAAAACCTGCCAGCCAAACGATTTCCATTTATCGGCCAAAGGTTCAATTTCCATTACATCGGATGTCGGCCCATCAATTTGTACTTTGTTCCGGTCGACGATGGCGATCAAATTATCCAGTTTGTGGTGCGAGGCACTCATGGCGGCTTCCCAAATCGAGCCTTCCTGTAATTCTCCATCGCCGTGCACCGAGCAAACAAGGTAGTTTTTTTGGTCGATTTTTCCGGCTAGGGCCATCCCAACAGCCACCGATAATCCCTGACCGAGGCTGCCAGCCGAAAGTTCGATCCCTGGCAATCCATGATCGCGGCCCGGGTGGCCTTGAAGCCTTGATCCGAGTTTACGGAGTGTTAATAGTTCTTCGACCGGGAAATATCCGGCGTGGGCCAGACTTGCATAATATACAGGGGCAACATGACCAATCGATAAAATCAAGCGGTCGCGATCGGGCCACACAGGATTTTTTGGATCATGCTTCAACAGAAAAAAATAGAGTGCGGTAAATATATCGGCTAACCCAAGCGAACCACCAAGATGTCCCGATCCAGCTTCAGCAAGTGAACGGATTACATCAATCCTTATCTTTCGTGCCTTATTTTCCAATTCTTCGCTTTCCATCAATCTTTTTCAATCTCAGGCCACTCCATTTTGTTTTCGATCACAAAATAGGAATTTGGAAAGTGCTTTTTTATGAGTTTGAATAATTTGTAGCCTTCCTGTTTTGTGCGGAAATTTCCTACCCTTAATTTAAAATAGGGTTCGCTGTAAATTAAATCGGGCGTATATTTGGGGAACTGCTTCATAAACCGGGCTTTCACCTGAAAGGCTTCCTCCCGTTTATCAGAGCCTGAGTAAATCTGTATCCTGTATCCGGGGATCGACATATCCATCCTGCTTTGAGCAATCTTTTTTTCGACCAGTCGGTGCAATCGGGCATCCTGATGAATTTTCACTTTTCCCATATCAGAATTACTGTGTTGGAGAGAAAAGAAAATATCGGATTCCTCGGTTTGCGAATAGGAATCGAATGATGTGATCAATCCTATCAAAATAGCAAGAAGGAAAATCCAGTTTGTTCTTTGAATGTGTTGTTGTTTGTCAATGTTTAATCTCATCATAACTAAAAATTTTCTATTGATCGGGTGGATGGATGCTCAACACCGGAATGGGCGAATGGTTCACCATTTGACGGGCATAAGGGCCAAGCCAAATATTTTCGGGGCTTTCGGTTTGCTCGGTCATAATGATAATCAAATCAGCCGACACCTGTTTCGCATACTCAATGGTAATATTAGTGATATTTGAACCTGTCATTATTTCTTTCACCACATTTAATCCTTTGCTTGTAATGTGGTCGGCCACCTGGTCGACATATTTGGTGATCTTCTCAACCACCTCTTTTGTTGACATTTCGCGTACTCCAAGCACATGTATTTGGGCATCATAAGCCATAGCCAGATCAATTGCCCAAGGTACTTTTTGGCGGGTCTGGCCGGTAACATCCAGTGGGACAATAATCTTCTTCATGGGTTCGGGCATAAAGCCATGCCTTACCGTCAACACCGGGCAACCGGCTTTGCTCACAATCCTGAAGGCATTGCTCCCCAGCAGGTATTCTTCGAAACCCGATACACCATGTGTACCGCAAATAATCAGGAATGAATCGTCGTAGCGTGCCTGGTTCGAAACCTCTACATACACTTTTCCTTTTCTGATTTTAAAATCGAAAATGCCATCGTCCACTTTATATAAAGGCTTGTATTTTTCGAGAAGGATTTCAAGGTATTCTTCCTGCGAGCGGGGCCTTTTCGATAGGTTTGAACCCGGGTCGTAGGGAACATCAAAATCATCGTCCTTTTTAATATGCACCAACCTGAGATGGGTCCCCAGGCCGTTGGCCAATAAAATACCATGCTCCAAGGCGTTGAACGAATCCCCCGAAAAATCAATGGCAACCAATATCCTCCGCATACTAATTTTCTTTTGTTCAAAAATATAAAAAAATCGTTTCCGTAGCTACTTACTATAACATTCAAATAAACTCCCCCTGTTTGGATATAGTATGAAGTGAAAAAATCGCGATGAAATCCTTAAACACCCTTTCCCGAAACAAACCATTCAATATATTGCTCGATTAGTGTAGATAGATAATAGGGCAAATTCAACAGCATATATTCTTTACCTCCAGGGGTCGATACTTGCTCAACCGAAAGTTTATTGGCGAGCAAACGGATGGCGTAAGGATGGTTCGTATTTTCCATAAATTGATGCAGTGAGCGCAACCGTCCCTGCGATCCTGATTTTACTTCGATTGGGATCAAATATTGCTTATATTGATAAATAAGATCTACTTCGGAAGAACTATTTACTTTTTCGCGAACCCAAAAATGCAGTTTAAAACCCACCGAGGAATTTTGCGATTGGATAAGTTGGTAAACCAAATGCTGGATAATCTTTCCACGATAGAAATCATTTAAGCTTGTTATCCCTATAAATTCTGCCTGTATTTTCATGATGTAATTGAGCAAGCCAGTATCTAAAAATTGTAAACGTGGTTTTCTCTTACTATCAATTTCCTGGGGGGGAATGGTACTAATTGTTGGGTAAATGGTTTGAATCAGCCTTGCTTTGTCCAATGCCAACAAAGCCTCGCTTACCTCACGGCTTTTGTAATTCGAGTTCCCAAACCCAGCCAGGGTGATCCGGTCTTTCTCGTAAGCGGCTGTTTCGACAATGTGCCTGAGTACTTTTTTTTCGGTCGAATTTCGCCCATATTTTTCGATGTCGTCTTTATAGGTTTGCCATATCTCGTCGTACACCTCATATAATTCCAGATAGTTTTTGTTGGCCACGAGTGTCTTAACAACCTCGGGCATTCCTCCAACCATAGCATATTCGTGGAAATGCTTTAAGAGTGTGTCGTGCAAAAATGGTTTTATCGGGATTTCATCCAATTGCTCGACAAGCTGGCTATTCCCTTTGGCCCCCATAAATTCTTCAAAATCGAAGGGGTGCAAAACCATTTGCTGAATCCTCCCTACCGGAAAAGATGGGATATTTTCAATAACATGTTCCAACAACGAACCCGCACAGATAACATGCAGGTCGGGCAGGTCTTCGTAAAAGAACCGAAGCAAACTAATGGCCTTAGGCGATTCCTGTATTTCATCTATGAATAGCAACAGTTGCCCTTTTTGTAAGGAAACTTCATTCTTAATTAAGAGCAGGTCAAGGATTTCAGTTACCTTGTCTAAATCGAAAACAAGAAGGTCTTCTTTCCGTTCCAGGTTCAGTTCAATAAAAAAATCGAACTCCTTCGAGAACTCCCGGATCAGGGTTGATTTCCCAACCTGTCTGGCACCTCTCATAACTAGAGGTTTACGCCTTTCTGAATTCTTCCATTTTAGCAATTTGTCATATATCTTACGATTAAATATCATAGCCATTGTTTTAAATACAGGGTAAATATACAACTATTTTGTATCAAATACAGGGTAACATAACACTATCTTGTAACAAATACGGGGTAATGTTGGTATGATTTTGTATCAAATACAGGGTTATTGGCATCTACAAACACACAAATCGTAAAAATCCAAAATCTAATTTCTTCTTATTTTTAGGACATATTTTACAAATCCCATTTCACCTTTCGAGTGCCTAAATATCTGAATTATTTACACAGCTAATTCACTCATCTTCTCAAACATCCAAGTATCAACGGGTTAAATCAAATGCCTTTGCCATTGCCCAATAGGATACAAATTTCAAAAAAAGCTTGATACTTTAAACTTAAATTATCTATTTTTGCGCATCGAAAAATCTTTATAAATAGATAATTAGATGAGTTGGTTTTCTATACATAAGTCGTTTACGACACTGCTTGCGATCTTAATTGCAATTAGCTTTAGTGCTGGTACTGTGCTGGCAAGCGAACCAGAAGGTGGACATGATCCGCACGGATCAGCAAAATTCGAACCTGGCAGTTTTATCATGGACCACATTGCCGACTCCTACGATTGGCACGTTGCCACCATTGGCGATTTTCATTTATCGCTTCCCCTTCCCATTATCCTTATCAGCAAAGAGCAAGGATTGAAAATATTTATGTCATCCAAATTTCACCATGGTCACGAAACACACAGTAATTTCATGTTGATGATGGAAGGTGAAAACAAAGGGAAAATCGTTGAAACCCTTTCGACCGGGGAGCAAGTTTTGCCTCTCGATTTTTCGATTACCAAAAATGTATTGGCCATATTTTTCAGCCTAGGCCTCTTGCTTTGGGTGTTTATATCGATTGCAAAATCATATCAACGAAGGGAGGGACAAGCACCAAAAGGAATGCAGAGTTTCCTCGAACCCCTTATTATTTTTATCCGCGACGATGTGGCAAAAGCTTCCATTGGCGAGAAAAAATACGAAAGGTACGTTCCCTATCTCTTAACTATTTTCTTTTTTATCTTCCTCAACAACTTATTGGGACTAGTCCCTATACTTCCAGGAGGTGCAAACGTAACAGGAAACATTGCAGTAACTTTAGTACTGGCACTGTTCACTTTCGGCATTACCACTTTTAGTGGAAACGGTGCCTACTGGAAGCACATCTTCTGGCCTGATGTTCCCTCGTGGCTAAAAGTTCCTATTCCATTGATGCCGGTTGTTGAATTAATTGGAGTATTCACGAAGCCATTTGTTTTGATGGTCCGTTTGTTTGCGAACATTACAGCGGGACATATCATCGCTTTAGGCTTTTTTAGTTTGATATTTATTTTTGGTAGTATGAACATCGTGGCAGGATATGGAATTTCCATCCTGTCGATTGCCTTTACCATTTTTATGACTTTCCTGGAATTGCTGGTTGCATTTATCCAGGCTTATGTATTTACCCTGTTGTCGGCCCTTTATTTCGGGATGGCAGTTGAAGAACATCATTAATAAAAGTGAATTTTTTAACCAAACACATATAATTATGTTTTCATTATCAAGTATTTTGTTAGTAATTGCAGACATCGCAATCGCAAAAATGGGAGCCGGCATCGGAGCTGGTATTGCTGTAATTGGTGCTGGTATCGGTATTGGCGGTATTGGTGGCAAAGCAATGGACGCTATTGCCCGTCAGCCAGAGGCTGTTGGTGATATCCGCTCGAATATGATTGTTGCTGCTGCATTGGTTGAGGGGGTAGCATTCTTCGCTATCGTAGTTTGTCTCCTTATCCTTTTCATCTAACATCAGAAATTTTGCTTACAGTCCTGGCGGTTGGCCGGACTGTAAGTTTTTTTTCAGTTGGCAGTAAGTAATCCACAGTTGGCAGTCGGCAAAAAACAGTCCGCAGTTGGCAGTTGTCAACTGTATGCTAAGAATAAAAAACTGGAGACTGGAGACTGAAGACTGAAGACTGAAAAACAGAGATTTAAAATTAATACTGAAACTAAAAATATACGACTATGGGCTTAGTTACCCCCGATTATGGATTGTTGTTTTGGATGGTGCTTTCGTTTAGCATTGTTCTTTTCGTACTTGGAAAATTTGCCTGGAAACCCATCCTGAAATCGTTGAAAGATCGTGAAGAGTCGATCGAAGGTGCATTGCAATCGGCCGAACAGGCAAAAGTTGAAATGCAACTGATGCAAGCCGACAATGAAAAATTTATTGTCGAAGCGAAAGTCGAACGCGACAATTTGATCAAGGAAGCCAGGGAGGTGAAGGACAATATCATTAAAGAAGCAAAAGTTCAGGCTACTGTTGAAGCCAATAAATTGGTTGAAACAGCCCGCGAACGTATCCAAACCGAAAAGGCAATGGCCCTCACTGAGATCAAGAACCAGGTTACTTTGCTATCGGTCCAGATTGCAGAGAAAATCCTGAAACGTGAATTAGCCGATGCCAAAGATCAACAAAAATACATTGAAGAAATGTTGAAAGAAATCAACATGAACTAAGACTGTATCTTGAGAACCGTTCGCGATAATCCGAAGAAAACAGAACATGAACCAAAGTAAAATAACCGTTCGATACGCCAAAGCACTTTTTGAGCTTGCCAAGGAAAACCAATTGACCGAAGCAATCAAAAAAGACATGGTATATATCCAGCTTATTGCCAAGTCGGTGGAGGATTTTAAATTCCTCATCGAAAGCCCCATTATAAAAAGCAATAAGAAACAGGAAATATTTCGTTTGATGTTTGGCAAATCGGTAGAAAAAATGACACTCGATTTTCTTTTCCTGATCCTAAAAAACAAGCGCGAAGTGTACCTGTCGGATATCGCCAGAAACTTCCTTGATCTTGCCCGCAGGGATCTTGGGATTAAATCGGCCAATTTTGTGTCGGCCATCGAAATTAGTGCAAAGGCAGTTGAGGAGATCAAGCAAATAACCGAAAAGGTATTCAAAACAAAAATAGACCTGATCCTTGATATTCGACCCGAATTGATCGGGGGCTTTGTACTTCGTGTAGAGGATCAACAGTTTGATGCCAGTGTTGCATCAAGACTGAAATTTGTGAAGCGTCATTTGGTTACCGACGATTATGAAATAAAATTATAATTAGATAAATAATAGAAATAAAATATAGCTATGGCTGATATTAAACCTGCAGAAGTTTCTGAAATTTTAAAACAACAACTCGAAGGCTTAAAAACCGAATCCGATTTAGAGGAAATTGGTTCTGTACTACAGGTAGGCGATGGGATTGCCCGTGTTTACGGCTTGTCGAATGTACAAGCCAACGAACTGGTTGAATTCGAAAACGGAGTGAAAGGGATTGTGCTTAACCTCGAAGAAGACAACGTGGGTGTTGTTTTAATGGGTAAGTCCGACGAAATAAAAGAAGGAGATATCGTAAAACGTACCGAAAAAATTGCTTCTATCGATGTGGGCGAAGGCATGTTAGGACGAGTAATCAACACCATTGGCGATCCATTGGATGGCCGTGGCCCAATTGAAGGCGAACGCTTCAATATGCCTCTCGAACGGAAAGCTCCTGGGGTTATTTTCCGCCAGCCGGTTAACGAGCCATTGCAGACTGGTATCAAGGCTATCGACTCGATGATCCCTATTGGTCGTGGCCAGCGCGAATTAATCATCGGTGACCGCCAAACAGGAAAGACTGCCATTGCTATTGATACTATTATCAACCAAAAAGAATTTTATGCCAAAGGCGAACCCGTATATTGTATTTATGTGGCCATTGGACAAAAAGGATCGACCGTAGCCAACATTGCCAAAACCCTCGAAAAGAATGGGGCTTTGGAATACACTACCATCGTTTGTGCCACGGCATCCGACCCTGCGGCCATGCAATTTTATGCTCCTTATGCTGGTGCTGCTATCGGTGAATTTTTCCGCGATACTGGCCGCGCTGCATTGATTATTTACGATGATTTGTCGAAACAGGCTGTTTCCTATCGTGAAGTATCCTTGCTGCTCCGTCGTCCACCAGGCCGGGAAGCCTATCCTGGCGATGTATTTTATCTTCACTCAAGATTATTAGAGCGGGCTGCGAAAATTATCAATGCCGATAGCATTGCGCAACAGATGAACGATGTACCGGAATCGATAAAGCATTTGATAAAAGGGGGAGGTTCGTTGACTGCGCTTCCAATTATCGAAACCCAGGCAGGCGACGTTTCGGCTTATATCCCCACCAACGTAATTTCGATCACCGATGGTCAGATTTTCCTTGAGTCGAACCTATTTAACGCCGGAGTACGTCCCGCTATCAACGTTGGTATTTCGGTATCGAGGGTAGGTGGAAATGCTCAGATCAAGTCGATGAAGAAAGTGGCTGGTACCCTGAAACTCGACCAGGCACAGTACCGCGAACTGGAAGCTTTCTCGAAATTTGGTTCCGACCTCGATGCAGCCACCAAAGCCGTACTCGGAAAAGGAGCACGAAACGTTGAAATCCTGAAGCAGTTGCAGTATTCGCCGGTATCGGTTGAAAAACAGGTAGCTATAATTTTCTGCGGAACAAAAGACCTTTTATCCAATGTTCCTGTGAACAAGGTAAAAGAATTTGAAGCAAAATATCTCGATTTCCTCGAAGCCAAACACCCTGAAGCGTTGGAAGAATTACGCAAAGGCAAATTGACAGATGAAGTCACTGCCATCCTTGAGAAAGTAGCAAAAGACCTAGCATCAGACTATAAAAAATGATAAAGGATTAATGATTATTGATAAATACGTCAAAAACTTATTCATCAATAATCATTCATCAATAATCAATAACAAAGAATGGGAAGTTTAAAAGAAATACGTACGAGGATTTCATCGGTCACTTCGACCCGGCAGATTACCCAGGCCATGAAAATGGTTTCGGCTGCCAAGTTGAAGCGCGCACAGGATGCCATTGTCCAAATGCGCCCTTATGCGATTAAACTGCATGAAATCCTGACAAGCCTTTCTGCCAGCCTCGACGACCGGGAGGACAACAAATATGGCCAGCAACGCGAGATCAAAAAAGTACTGATCGTAACCGTAACATCGAACCGGGGTTTGTGTGGTGCCTTTAATGCCAACGTGGTAAAACGTGCCATCGAACTTGCCGAAAATGATTACCGTGATCTATTGGCAGCTAAAAAAGTTGACTTCCTCACCATCGGAAAAAAATCAGGCGATTTGCTTAAATCAAAGGGATTTAATGTAATTGCTAACCATAACGACGTCTACGAAAAGCTGATCTTTGAAAATGTTTCTTCTATCGCTCAAGAGCTGATGGATTTATTTGTTGATGGAACCTATGCCCGAATTGATTTGGTTTATAATCAATTTAAAAATGCAGCTGTTCAAATATTGACCAAAGAACAATTTCTTCCTGTTGTAATAGAAGAAAATAAGGAAAATACAGCTACTCAAAACAGGGACTATATTTTTGAGCCATCGAAAGAATATATTGTAAACGAACTGATCCCAAAAAGTTTAAAGGTTCAAATTTACAAAGCCCTATTAGACTCGAACGCATCAGAACATGGTGCCCGTATGACCGCCATGCACAAGGCCACCGACAATGCCACCGAGCTTATCCGCGAACTCAAGCTACATTACAACAAAGCCCGCCAGAGTGCCATTACCAACGAAATTTTGGAAATTGTGGGTGGTGCCGAGGCACTGAAAGGATAACCCTTTTTGAAAATATTATAAATGAAAACCCTTGGCAAATGTCCGGGGTTTTTTGGTTTTGGGATTCTCCCATATACTCACATAGCGACTATCTCAACTGTTCAAATTTGGTTACTTGAATGTTTTGATAAAATCGCAGCGAGAATTTTCAAATTCGTTTTTTCGATAAAAATATATGTACCTTTGATTTTGGAAAAAGCACTTTTTTACAGAACCATAATTTGTAAATTAATTTCAATCACCATGAAAAAGACTACTTTTTTGATTTCACTTTTTTTGTTTGTGACACAATTGATCAATGCCCAGGTATTTGAATGGGCCCACATTTATGGCGAACATTCATTTTCGGAAGTGGATGTGGACCAGTACAATAATATTTATACTGTTAGCGTAGGGGATACTTTAACCGACTTCAGCCTCGACAATGCAGGTCTTTTAAATGGTCCCTCTCAATATTGCGGAGCTGTATACAAGTTTGACCCCGCCGGAAATGTGATCTGGACAAAATTTATTGAAAGACTTTCCGGTTGGGGAGTTGTCCGGCCAAGAGAAGTTAAATGTAGAGGGAACTATGTCTATATCTCTGGGCATATTCAGAATCAATCCGGTACCTACGATTTCGACCCGGGCCCCAACGATGCTTTATTAACAACCACCAATTCCGATGAAATATCGTTTGTCCTCAAACTCGATCTGGATGGTAATTATATATGGCACAATGCAGTGCTGCGTTCGTATCAATTTGCAACCCGAAGATCAGTTCTTGATAATGAAGATAATTTATATGTCTGTGGTGAGTTTCGTTACTATATCAAAAACGATTCAATAATCAATCCTTATAATGGAGAAGCTGGAGGATTTGTTTGTAAATACGACACTGCCGGACAGATTAAATGGGTAACGCCATTTGACGCAACACTATCATTACATGCCTCTTCTATAGTGATAAATTCGGCTAACAACCTGTATGTTGGGGGCTATTTTCATGATTCCTTAAACATAAAAATTAACAACACAACAGTTGAAGAGTATTATGTGGCAGATGGTAGTGGCTATGTTTTAAAGCTTGACTCTGCCGGATCAGTTGAGTGGTTCAAAAATTATGGCAATACTAGTTATCATGTGTTGGATCTGGACATTGATTCTTATGATAATTTAGTATTGACCGGCACCAATAACATGTTATTGCAAGTGGACTTAGATCCTGATAGTAATTCTGTTTACTTACTCGATTCGGTGCAAACTGTTGTAGCTATGTGGGACTCTGCGGCAAATTTTTTATGGGGTCAGGGGTATCGTTCCTCCCTTATTATCGAAGGTTGGAATGTTTCGCTAAACACATCCAATCAAATAGCCATTAGCGGGAACATGCGGGGAACATGTGATTTTGACCTATCCGCTGATTCATTTAACCTTACCACAAATTATCTTACCGGAAAAGAAACTTATGTCCTTACCTTGGAACCGGAAGGCGATTTTATTTGGGCCGGACTTTTACATAATATGGAACCTTCATGGAATTATTCCTGGGGACTAAAATGGATAGACAATGCGATTTATGTCGCGGGTCATTTGGACGATATTGTGGATTTCGACCCCGATTCTATTGATATGCATTTACTTATGTCAAATGCCTTCCCATTTGGTGCAGATTATCTTTTAAAACTGAATACTTGTGCTCCTTCAGATTCTAATATATTTGCTGATGCCTGTGACGAATATTTTTGGGCACAAACGAATCAACTATATACCAATTCAGGAATTTATTACGACACCCTTATCAATAGTATAGGTTGTGATAGTGTTATCCGTCTAAACCTAACCATCAATGAAGCAAGCGAAAGCTATGATGAAATTTATACTTGCGAGCCCTATACATGGATAGATGGAAACACCTATACCAGCAGTAATAATATAGCAACTGACACACTGACAAATAGTTTAGGGTGTGATAGCATCATACACTTGAATTTAGTCTTTTTTGATTCCCTTACCTACTCTGATGAAGTTATAGCTTGTGATTCTTATACCTGGATTGATGGTATTACATATACCAGTAGCAACAATACGGCTGTTTACACAATGATAAATGCCGATGCGTGCGATAGCATCATTACAATGTTTTTAGATTTAACGATCCTTGAATCGACTGAAAGTTTTGATGAAATCACAGCTTGTGATTCTTATACTTGGATGGATGGAATTACTTACACCAGTAGCAACAATACAGCAACTCACACATTGACTAATGCAGCCGGTTGCGATAGTATTGTTCATCTCAACCTAACCATTAATGAATCAACAAATTTGTATGATCAAATCACAGTTTGTGACTCCTATACCTGGATGGATGGAAATACGTATACCAGTAGCAATAATACAGCTACTTACATTTTGACCAATGCAGCTGGTTGCGATAGTATCATACATCTTGATCTTACCGTAAATGAATCAACCGTAATGGTTGATGAAACCACAACTTGTGATTATTATTATTGGTTTGATGGAAATACCTATACCAGTAACAATAACACGGCAACCTATACTTTAACAAATACAGCTGGTTGTGATAGTGTCATATATCTTAACCTAACCATTATTGAATCAACCCAGGTGTATGATGAAATCATTGCTTGTGATTCTTATACCTGGATTAATGGAATCACATATACCAGCAGCAATAATACAGCTACTTATTATTTGACTAATTCTGTGGGTTGCGATAGCATTATACATCTTGATCTTACTATTAATGAAACCACCGAAACGTATGATCAGATCTCTGCCTGTGATTCATACACATGGATGGATGGAAATACATATACCAGTAGCAACAACACGGCAACTTACACTATGAACACCGCGGCAGGATGCGATAGTATCATTCATCTCGATCTAATCATAAATGAATCAACAGTTGGTTATGATGCAATCACAGCCTGCGATTCAACTACCTGGATTGACGGAAACACATACACCGGTAACAATAATACGGCGACTTACACTTTGAGTACTACAGCAGGATGCGATAGTATCGTACATCTTAATCTTACCATTAACGAATCAAGTGCAGGTTTTGATGAAGTCACGGCCTGTGGTTCTTATACCTGGATTGATGGAAATACATACACCAGTAGCAATAATAGCGCTACTTACACCTCGACGAATGCAGCGGGTTGTGATAGCCTCATTACCTTAAATTTGAATATACTTCCTGTTTTTGAAGTTAACCTGGTTGATTCGGCCTGCGATGAATATTGGTTAAACAGCGTGGCTTACAATGCTTCGGGTTCCTATACGCAAAGTTTGCAAAGTGTGGATGGATGCGATTCTCTTATCAACCTCGACCTTACCCTGATTTTCACCCCCGATCCTGTTATTGACCTATTCAATGGGAATATCTTGACCACCGAACTTATGCTACACACAAGTTATCAGTGGATCGACTGTGCCACATTAAACCCTGTCCCGAATGAAACAACGAATACTTTTACCCCTATGACTCTTGGAAGTTATGCCGTCATTGTCAGCAATGAATGTGGGACTGATACATCGGATTGTTTTACTTTTTCTGATGTTTCAGAATTAATAGGTTCTGATATTTCAATATCCCCAAATCCTGTAAATGATATCTTGTTAATTGAAAACCTAAGACCAGGTTACATGGTGCGGTTTTACAGTGTTTTAGGGAAGGAGATATATGTCAGACAAATATCCGAAAGTCCTGCTGCGTTTAGTTTTATTGGTTTCTCACAGGGTATCTATTTTCTGTCCATTAGAAGAAATGATCAGGTTTTGGTATTTAAGGTGTTGAAAGATTAAATCCTGGTGTTGAAGCATTGAAAGGATAATACTTTATACAAATAATATAATGTAACCCTGGGCGAGAGTCTGGGGTTTTTTGGTTTTGGGATATTCCACTCCTGGAGCATGACTCGAATTGTTCCCTTTTCTCCCCCGAAAAATTTAACCTAATCTTAATCTCCTTTCGGAAAAAATATTTTCCTTTAAAGCTGGAAAAAATTCCCAGGGAGTAAGGAATATATAGCTGAAAAATAATTGTTTACAATTATAGAATTGTATTAATTTTTTAATGAAAATTGAAATGAGTTACCTTGATATTGATAAAAACCACCTGATAAATCTTGAATATTCTTTACATGTTGAACTGTTACGATCGAACAGGGCCGGCTCGTATGCCAACACCACTGTTATTGGATCGAACACGCGAAAATATCATGGATTGTTGGTTTGCCCTCTTCCCGAGATCGACAATCAAAACCATGTGTTGCTATCCAATTTAGACGAAACTGTGATTCAACACGGTGCAGAATTTAGACTGGGAGTGCACAAATACCCAGGCAATGTCTGGGAACCCAAAGGGCATAAATATGCCATGAGCTTTACGATGGACCCCATGCCGACCATCGTATATAGGGTTGGGGGCGTATTGCTAAAAAAAGAAATGATCCTCATCCAAAACGAAGCCAGGATACTTTTGCGGTATACGTTGTTGGACGCACATAGCCCGACAAAAATAAAGCTTCAGCCATTTTTGGCCTACCGTAGTGTACATGCTTTAAGCAAAGAAAACCCGTATGCCAATACCGATGTTGAAAATATCCCCAATGGCATTAAATCGCAGATGTACAACAATTATCCCTGGTTGTATATGCAAACATCGAAGAAGGCGGATTTTGTGGCATTGCCTGACTGGTATAAGAACATCGAGTACATCGAAGAACAACGTAGGGGCTACGAATACTCAGAGGACTTATTTGTGCCCGGTCATTTCGAATTCGATATTGAAAAAGGCGAGAGCATTATTTTCTCGGCAGGGGTAAAACAAACGACTGCCAAATCGCTGAACGAGCAATTTGATAAGGAACTAACTGCCCGTACACCACGAGACAGTTTTCATAATAACTTGAAAAATGCCGCCCAGCAATTTATTGTTAGGAGTAAAGAAAAAGTGGAAATTTATGCCGGGTTCCCCTGGTATGGACGTAGGGGCAGAAACACATTTATTGCCTTGCCTGGACTCACTTTATCAGTAGGTGATGTGAAAACTTGCGAAGAGGTGTTAGATACCATGTCTTCGGAATTAAACGGGGCACTTTTTCCAAATATGGGATATGGCGATTATGCATCTTATAACTCGGCAGACGCTCCTTTGTGGTATTTCTGGACGATTCAACAATATGCCGATAAAACCGGAAATTATGCCAACATTAAAAAGAAATACTGGGCAAAGATGAAGGCCATTTTAGAAGGCTTCAAAAAGTGTGCAGACTTCAATATAAGAATGACGGAAAATGGGCTTATTTGGGCAGGCCACGAAGGTGTATCGGTAACCTGGATGGATGCTTTGATTGATGGTTCCCCAGTTACTCCCCGAACAGGTTATGCCGTTGAAATTAATGCTTTGTGGTACAATGCTGTCCAGTTTGCAATAGTTGTTGCTGAAAAAAACAAAGACAAAGAGTTTATCGAAGAATGGAAAGACTTGCCTTGCAAAATCGAAAAATCATTTATTAACACATTTTGGAAAAGCGAACGAAATTATCTGGCCGATTATGTCAACGATGAGATAACTGATTGGGCTGTTCGTCCGAATCAGATTTTTGCAGCATCGCTACCATTCTCTCCACTAACAAAAGATATGAAAAAGGCAGTTGTTGATAAGGTGCAGAAAGAACTATTGACAAAAAAAGGATTGCGGACTTTATCGCCCAAAAATCCAAATTATAAAGGCACGTACGAAGGCGATCAGGCCAGTAGGAACAATGCCATTCACCAGGGTACAGTTTGGCCCTGGTTGATTGGACATTTTGCTGAAGCATATTTGAAATTACATGAAAAATCGGGGGTCGATTTCATAAAGAAGTTTTACAACGGGATCGAAAAAGAAATGAGTCGTCATGGGATAGGCACTATTTCGGAAGTGTTCGATGGAGATCCACCAAATCATCCAGGTGGTGCTATTAGCCATGCCGGAAGTGTAGCCGAATTGCTAAGAGTAAAAGAATTAATAACTATATATAGCGAATAGTATCAAGAAGAAAGTATCAAGTATAAAGACAACTCAAAGAGATGGTATTACTTACCTCCAAATACTCGATACTAATTACTTTATACTGAAATAAATAAAAATATGAAAGTACTAATGTTTGGATGGGAGTTTCCTCCCCACATTACTGGTGGACTGGGAACAGCATGTTATGGTCTTACAAAGGGCCTGTCCCTCCACGATGTAGAAGTATTGTTTGTGGTACCCAAAGCCTTTGGCGATGAAGACCAAAGCTTTGTAAAACTACAACAGGCAGAGGGGGTTTCGATGACCAAAAGAGAGATTTCGACGCAAGAATTTTGGAAAAAATTTACCTATATCGAAGTGGGTTCAAACCTACTTCCCTATTTATCGCCCGAAGAATTTGAAAAACTATCAACAGAAAAATTACTGGATAAAACCGTAGTGACCGATTCGGTATTTTCGAGCGATTTTAAATTCACCGGAAAATATGGCACCAGCCTCATGGAAGAAGTGGCCCGATATGCTTTGGTTGCTTCGGCCATTGCCGCCGAAAACGATTTTGATGTGATCCATGCACACGACTGGTTGACCTACCGGGCCGGGATTGCAGCCAAACAGATTTCAGGCAAACCATTGGTTGTCCACATGCACGCCACCGAATTCGACCGAAGTGGCGAAAATGTGAACCAATTGGTATATGATATCGAGCGCGAAGGGATGCAAGCCGCCGACAAAGTAATTGCCGTGAGCAACCTGACCCGTAACATTGTGATCGACCGCTATGGCATCGATCCCGATAAAGTGGTGGCTGTGCACAATGCCGTTGAGCCGGTTGAAAAGAAGAAAAAGAAATCGGTCACAAAGGGCATCGATGATAAAATTGTGACTTTCCTCGGAAGGATCACTTTTCAGAAAGGGCCGGAATATTTTGTGGAAGCTGCCGCGAAGGTCCTCCAAAATTATCCCAACGTACGTTTTGTGATGGCCGGTAGCGGCGACATGATGAATAAGGTAATACGTCGTGTGGCAGAGCTTAAGATAGCCGACAAATTCCATTTTGCAGGATTCCTGAAAGGTGCCGAAGTAGATGATATGTTCCAGATGAGCGATGTATATGTGATGCCTTCCGTATCGGAACCCTTTGGTATTTCGCCCCTTGAAGCGATGCGGTCCAATGTACCGGTAATAATTTCAAAGCAATCGGGGGTTTCTGAAATCCTGAAACATGCTGTGAAAGTCGATTTTTGGGACATAGACGCCATGGCCGATGCTATTTATGGAATTTTGAAATACGATAGTTTGGAGGCTATGTTCAGCAAATATGGCAAGGAAGAAGTAGATAACCTGATTTGGGAAAATGCAGCCTTCAAAGTAAAAGAGGTTTACCAATCGGTTTTAGATTAAAAAGGAAGAAAAAAGGATACAACGATGAAAACGATTTGTTTATATTTTCAGGTACACCAGCCATTCCGGTTAAAGCGGTACCGATTTTTCGATATAGGGAACGATCATTATTATTTTGATGATTTCAACAACCGGGCAATCATGGAGAAAGTGGCCAACAATTGCTACCTGCCAGCCAACCAGGTGATGCTCGAACTGATTGAAAAGTATGGAAAGAAATTTAAAGTGACCTATTCCCTTTCGGGATCGGTGATGGAGCAATTCGAAATGTATGCCCCCGAAGTGTTGGAAAGCTTCAAAAAGCTGGCAGCCACCGGGTCAGTCGAATTTCTGGCTGAGACCTATTCCCATTCGTTGTCCTCATTAAGAGATAAAGATGAATTTGTGAGGCAAGTAAAACTCCATGGCGACCTCATCAAAAAACATTTTAAGCAAACCCCAACCGTTTTTAGAAATACGGAGTTGGTTTATTCCGATGAAATTGGCGAAATGGTTGCCCAATTGGGTTATAAGGCCATGATCACCGAAGGGGCAAAACATATTTTAGGTTGGAAAAGTCCCAATTATTTGTACAACAACACCATCGACCCAAAACTAAAATTATTGCTGAAAAACTATACTTTGAGCGATGATATAGCTTTCCGTTTCTCGAACCAGGGATGGGGCGAATGGCCATTGACTGCCGACAAATATGTAGGTTGGATAAAAGCCATCGACCCAAAGCAAGAGGTGCTCAACCTGTTTATGGACTACGAAACCTTTGGCGAGCACCAAGATGCGCGCACCGGGATTTTTGAATTCCTGAAAGCGTTCCCTTCCCAAATTATCGATAAAACCAACATTGGCTTTTTGACCGCTTCGGAAGTGGCCAAAAAATTCGACCCCGTTTCGGCCATCAACGTACCAGATGCCATTTCGTGGGCCGACGAAGAGCGCGACCTCACCGCCTGGTTGGGCAACGAGCTTCAGGACGAAGCCTACGAGAAACTGTATGCCCTTCTTCCGATAATTGAAAAATTTACTGGAAAGGACATTATCAGCGATTGGCAGAAGCTCCAAAACAGCGACCATTTCTACTACATGTGTACCAAGTGGTTTTCGGATGGCGATGTACACAAATATTTCAACCCATACAATTCACCTTACGATGCATTTATCAACTACATGAACGTAATCAGCGATTTCACAAGTAGGGTAAAAGCGTTATGTCCTGTTTCTGTTGAAGAAGAACTTAGCGAGGAAGAAATACAGGCTAAGATAAAAAGTTATCAAGCAAGTTTGCGCAAGATAAAGGCGCAGAAAAAGAATCCTAAGGGTAAAAAATAGAGAGAGATACCAACACTTTCAAGGTTTTTAAAAACCTTGAAAGTGTTGGTTAATACAGGATTTCATGTCTCCAATTTGGAATAATCCTTATTGTGTTCAATAACCTGCACCTTGGTCATTTCACATCAACAGTTTAAAATTCAACCCTACCATTGCAAACGTTTGCAAGCGAGAGGGTTTGAAAATTCCTGGTTTCACGCCTTTTTTTGTGGAAATAATATTGCAAATTTGCGAACCAAAATAAAAAATTTCATCGGAACAAATGCTTTGTTCCTGTGTTGATTACAGAATTAAATAGAACGACAATGATAAACAATATTGAAAAGCCACATGCCCTGTTCGAGGTGAGCTGGGAGGTGTGCAACAAGATAAGCGGGATCCACACGGTGGTTTCGACCAAAGCAAAAACACTGGTGAAAGAGTACGAGGACAACCTCATTTTGATTGGCCCCGATGTATACCGCGAATCGAACGACCACAGCGAATTTATCGAAGACAACAAAATATTTAGCATCTGGCGAAACAAGGCCACCGCCGAAGGCCTCCATGTGCGCGTGGGCCGGTGGAACATCCCTGGCAAGCCCCTCGTCATCCTGGTCGACTTTACTACCTTTTTTAGCCAAAAGGACAGTATTTTTGCCGACCTCTGGGATAGCAACAAACTCGACTCCATTTCGGGGCAGTGGGACTATATCGAGCCGGTTTTATTTGGCTATGCCACCGGAAAAGTGATCGAAAGTTTTAGCCGTTTCCATTTTAATCTCCGCACTGCCATCGTGGCCCATTTTCACGAGTGGAACACGGGGGCCGGCATCCTGTATTTAAAGAATTTTGTACCGAACGTGGCCACAACCTTTACCGCACATTCTACGGTTTTAGGACATGCCTTGGCCGACAAGGGCGAGCGGTTTTACGATGCTATCGAAAACTATAAACCCACCGAGGTAGCCCAAAAATACAAGGTGGTCTCAAAGCAATCCATCGAAAAAATATCTTCGAACATTGCCGATTCGTTTACAACCGCCAGTAGTTTGTCGGGTATCGAATGTGCTCATTTCCTGGAAAAAGAAGTAGATGTAATTACACCCGACGGGTTTGAGGATAATTTTTTGCCCGATGAAAATAACTTTCAAAAGAAGCGGGACACGGCTCGAAAAAAGTTGTTTGAAGTGGCCGGAGCTTTATGCGGACAAAAATTTAGCGACGATACTTTGTTGATCCTGCACAGTGGGCACTACGAGTTTGAAAACAAGGGCACCGATGTTTTTATCGATGCCATTGCCCAAGTCGACAAGTCCGAAAAACAGGCCAAAGACATTATCGCATTCATCATGGTACCAGCCAATAACTACGGTGCCCGCAAAGAGCTAGTCGAAAAATTGCAAAACAAGGACAGCAACTTTGATCCACAAGATAGGATACTCTCCCATGGGCTTCACGACCAGGATTTCGATCCTATAATGAGGAAGGTGAATTCGCTTGACTTAAAAAATGAAAAGGGTTCGAAGTTGAAAGTCGTATTTGTCCCTGCTTTTCTTGATGGGAACGATGGTGTTTTCAATATGACCTATTTCGATCTCCTGATTGGCTTCGACTTAACTGTTTTCCCCTCGTATTACGAACCCTGGGGATACACTGCACTGGAAAGTATTGCATTTTCAATCCCAACTGTAACCACATCTCTCACCGGGATTGGTCGCTGGATTTTGGCAAGCGAAAATGTCAGCAACAATGGGATTTACATTGTTGAACGGATGAATAGTACAAATGAAGTAGTCGTAGGGCAAATTGCAGCGATTATTGCCAGTTTTAGTACGAAAACGGAATCGGAGATAAAGTCGGCCAGAAATTCTGCTTTTGAAATTTCGCGTCTCCTTCGTTGGGAAAATATGATTGGGAAATATTTCGATGCTTATCGGATTGCCCTTAAAAAACTCGACGACCGCCAGGATAAGATTGCCGAGCTAAAACCTATCGAACCGGAACAGGGAAGGATCAAACCCAAAGGGACCGATCAACCTGTTTGGCGTAAAGCGATGGTGCAAGCCATTGTTCCCAAAAGTCTTTCGGGATTGACCGAGCTATCGAAAAACCTTTGGTGGTCGTGGAATTACGAGGCTGTCGACCTGTTCGAATACATGGATCCGGCCCTTTGGCGCGAAAGCCGCTATAACCCGATTGCCTTGTTGGAATTAATGTCCTTTGAACGGTTTTCAGAACTCGAAACCGATAAGAATTTTGTTGAAAACTACCAGGAGGTAATCGGTAAATTCAGGGATTATATGGCCGAACCTCTTGATGAAGAGGGTAAATCGCTTGCCTATTTCAGTATGGAGTATGGCTTTCACGATTCGGTGAAAATTTTCTCAGGAGGCCTGGGCATCCTTGCCGGCGATTATTTGAAAGAAGCCAGCGACTCGAATGTAAACATGATCGGGGTGGGCTTGTTATACCGCCAGGGTTATTTTAAGCAGGTAATTACCATACATGGCGAACAAATTGCCACTTACGAACGCCAAAAGTTTTTGCATTTACCAATGCAACCTGTTTTAGACAAGGAAGGAAATGGGATGAAAATCTCGGTTTACCTACCCGGTCGTTCAGTGTACGCGAAAATATGGCAATTGAATGTGGGGCGCATCAAATTGTATTTATTGGATACCGATATTGATGAAAACAGCGAAGCCGACCGCGCCATCACCTACCAGCTTTATGGCGGCGACAACGAACACCGTTTTAAACAGGAAATGATAATCGGGGTTGGGGGAATCCGTGCCTTAAATGCAATTGGGGCCAGCCCCGATTTATACCACTGCAACGAGGGACATGCTGCCTTTATCGGGCTTGAGCGTTTGAACAACTTGATCAGCAAAAAGAATTTCACTTTTGCCGAATCGCTCGAAATCGTCAGGGCATCTACCTTGTTTACAACACACACGCCTGTGCCTGCCGGTCACGATACGTTCAATGAAGATTTGGTACGGACTTATATGTCACACTATCCAAAGCGTTTAAATATTTCATGGGTTGAATTCCTGGCTCTCGGAAAAATCAATGTGCCCGACCGTAACGAAAACTTTTCTATGAGCCACCTGGCCCTGAACCTCTCGCAGGAAGTAAACGGGGTGAGTTGGTTGCACGGTGAGGTTTCGAAGGAGATGTTCAACCCCATGTACCCAGGATATTACCCCAACGAGCTGCACATTTCGTATGTCACCAACGGGGTGCATTATCCTTCGTGGACAGCCAAGGCATGGCAGAAATTGTACAACCAGCATCTGGGCGATGATTTCATCCACAACCAAATCGACTTAGACCGATGGGAAAAAATCTATCAGGTACCCGACGAAAAAATTTGGAAAATCCGACAGGCACAGCGAAAAATCCTCATCGATTATATAAAACATAGGGTCGAAAAAAACTGGATCCGCCGTCACGAAGACCCGCACAAAATGATGGGCGTTTTAAAATTGCTGAACGAAAACACGTTGGTAATCGGCTTTGCCCGAAGGTTTGCCACCTATAAACGAGCAAAACTTCTTTTCAATAATATCGATCGGCTAGCTTCCATTGTGAATAACCCCGATAAACCAGTGTTGTTCCTTTTTGCCGGAAAAGCCCACCCTAACGACAAACCGGGACAGGATTTGATAAAAGATATTGTAGAAATCTCGCGCATGCCCCAGTTCCTTGGCAAAATCCTTTTCCTCGAAAACTATGATATCGAACTGGCCAAAAAACTGGTGCAGGGCGTTGATATTTGGATGAACACCCCAACCCGCCCCCTCGAAGCTTCCGGTACCAGTGGCATGAAAGCCGTGATGAACGGCGGCCTCCACTTCTCGGTCCTCGATGGCTGGTGGGTAGAAGGCTACGAAGATAAAGCCGGTTGGGCATTACCCATGGAAAAAACATACGACGATCAGCACTTGCAGAATCAGCTTGATGCTGAATTGATTTACAACATCCTCGAACAGGAGGTTCAGCCCCTTTTCTACAACCGGAACAGCAACAATATTCCCGAAAAATGGATAGGTTATATCAAGAATTCGATTGCCCATGTGGCACCCAAGTTTACGATGAAACGGATGATCGAAGATTACCAGGCTGGTTTCTACGGAAAACTGTTTAATCGCACCAACGAGCTGCGGAAAAATTATTACCAAAGCGTACAAACCCTTGCCCAATGGAAAAAGAAAGTGGCGCGCAACTGGGATAAAATTGAAGTTGTTGAAACACAATTCCCATCCATGGGCACCGGGACACTAGAGCTTGGCGCGAAAAATAAAATACAGGTTGTATTGCGACTTCCTGAAATGGATGCCAAGGACATCAGCCTGGAAATCGTGTTTGCCGAACTGGACAGCAACCAAAAGGTGAAAGTCTCAAAGACACAACTGTTCAAGCAAACACATACAGAGAACAGTTTGACATTCTACGAAATCGAGTTTCAGGTGCAAAAGGCAGGCATCACAAACTATGGGATCCGCATGTTCCCTACCTGCGACTGCATACCCCACCGCCAGGATTTTAATTTTGTGAGGTGGATATAGGAAAAGAGAAATGAATTGAAAAAAGCCGGGTATACCGGCTTTTTTTGTTGATGCGTCGTTCTTTATCATTTAGTGGTCTTGCCACCCTTTTTCAATAATACACAAATCAATGGGTTCCCACAGCTCTATCTTGTTACCTTCTGGGTCCATGATATGGATAAATTTACCATAGTTGTATGTTGCCATGCTGTCAAGGATGGTTACTCTGTTTTCTCTAAGTTTGCTTACAAGTGCTTCCATAGTCTGAACCCGGTAATTAATCATAAAATCTTTTTGGGATGGTGAAAAATACTCATCCCCTTTTTGAAAGGCATCCATTAAAGCGAGTTTATCTCGTCAGGTCTGTTCATGTTTCTGGATTCAAAACTCGACGAACCCCATTCATTAATTTCAAGCCCTGAATTTTTGGTGTACCATTCTTTTATTTCCATACTTTATTTTCCCATAATATTTCATTGTCACTACTTCTCGTAACGTCATTTAAAATTTCATCAAATGAATTGATATTTATAAGCCCAAGAGTCATTGTTGAATTGTCGATATTTTGAAATTGACAATATAGAAAACCATAATTTTCATTAAAGTTTCCGACAAACTCGGACTTGAATTCAGAGTTAACAGAATGACTTTTAATCTCATGGTATGCAAATATGGAATTTGAAAAGGAAAAATATTTTTGATTGTCTTTTTCAATTGACTGCAAAGGTGAAAAAGAGAAAAGAAATCCCATTATAAATGTCAAGATAGTTCTCATTTTATTGGTTTTCAAAATGCCAAATAACATCTGCATAAAAGGAATTCCTTTTATTTCATCTTTATTATCCAAAGTAAAAGTTCCTGATACACCCTAAATTCCGGGTGTAACAGGAACTTTTTATACGAACTGGTTTCAAGCCAAAATTATCTCAAAACCTATTTGATCACTTGTATCTTTTTCATTACAGTATCAGTTCCATCGCCAATCCGAATAAAATAAAAACCTGAGTCATATTTACTCAAATCAATGTTTTTACTGATGATGTTGACCTGCTCAATTTGAAATTGCTCAACAACCTGCCCGGCCAGGTTCATAATCGAAATGTCGAACGATTTGGTCTTGGGCGTGGTAATGTCTAAGTTAAATTCTCCATGGCTGGGGTTGGGGTAAACGTTGATGTAATTTTCGGCGAGGGCCTTTCCTATCCCGACTGTTGAAAAATGGAAACGGGCAGTCTGGATCACTTCTTTTGAGGGATCGTGTTGGAGGAAGACAATAAATTCGCAATTTTCGGTAACAGCATTACCTAATGCGAAATTAATGGTGGTGGAGTAGGTTGTGCTGGAAGCGAAATTAATGGGTGTGCCATAAGCATCGGGGTACATCTGGAGACAAACAAAATTCACTTCCGTCAATCCACCCCAGACTTCTGGTATGTGCGATTCGGTCAATGCAGCTCGTAGCACCAATCCATCAGAAAAATAAGGGTTCGATTGCTCAACGGTAATTGAGGCTACGTAATTGGTGCTATCGATATACGTAACTTGCAGATCGACCAAATGGACCGAGGGGACATCTTTTCGATCGTTGTACAAATACTCGTAATCGGGGAAAAGGCTTGTGGTGGCGTTCCCGCCCGAAAATCCTGCAATTCCATCTACAACTGTTGTTGGCCAACTGTTTATACTGTAGTAGTTTTCGCGGATTCCGCAATCGGTGGTGGCATAAGGGTCACCATTGTGGTATTCAATTATGGCTACATTGTAGCTGGCGGCTTCGAGGTCGTCGGCACCCATGGCAGCTCCCGGACAATACCCGCACCACGTACCAGTACTGATTTCGAAAAGCACCAAATCACGGTCAACACCACCTGTAACTACTGCTGTTGCTGTGTTCGACGATGAAGAATATCCTAGTCCACTATAATGGCCACGAACCACATAATCGTATGTATTTGGGTACATATCGGGTTGGCTATAGGTAAGCGTGGCGATGCCTGTGGCAACAATACTCCCGTTTCTCGACAAGATATAGCTGTCGGGGGTTGTTACGGGGGCAGTCCAGTCGAGTGCAATATCGTTGGCCGTAACAACTGCAGCAAGGTTGCTTGGCCCATCGAGTGATAGTTGCTGTATCACGCTTACGTCGTCGATATAAAACTGTGAACCATTGCCTAAATCATCTGTCCAACCATAAAAATTAACGGCATCCAGTTTCACCATCGTACCACTTCCAAATGACCCTAAACTCCACTTCCAGCTCACAATCTCAACGCCATCGATGTACAAGGTAGCAAAATCATCGTCCAGGTCAATAATATAATTTATATTGACCCAGGTCTCGTGGGTGAAAGTAAAGGTGCCCGTCGATTCACCATTGGCATCCACTGTTCCTGTGCCATTTACATTAAAATACGTTTGGGTTGCCCATTCACTGTTCGATGCGGCAAAATCCTGCAGTAGGTTTAGGTAAGCAACCTTGCCGGTTTTCACAAAAATATCGAATGTAATCTGATACCTTCCTGTAGTAAGGTCGGCAAGGTCAAGCACCAGGTCGTTGTTGGTGACACACTTTACAGAATTTATACCGCTTGCTGCAAAGTCGGTAGAAACGACAGGATCTTCAGACCCACCAGTAGTGCCGCTCCAGGTAGTCCATGGGGTACCAGCCTGTGATGCAATCCCGATACCGGCTGTGTAGTTCTCGAAATCGAAACTGTAGATCGTTGTTTGCGAATAGGTAGAAATTGTCGCAAAAATAATTGAGATCAATAAAATGTAAATCTTTTTCATTTTGTTTCTTTTTTTAATTAATAGACATTATAACAAAACTAGTGTTTTTATGTTTAAATCAAAACATTACATGAAATGTTTTGATGCAATTTTAACCTAAAAATAGCCTTAATAAAATCCTTCCTTTTTGTGCCCTTTTTTTCTTGGCTTGTGGCTCGGGATGACAATTCCTGGATAAGTTATTATACTATTTTTCAAACTCCTTTTTTAAAGCACTAATCAAATAGCCCAAATGCTTTTCGTTTTTGGTGCTTACATTCACCTCAAAAACATAGTGGTTTTCCTCTTCTGCAATAAATTTTACGTTGGGTTTACGGTTTAGCTTTTGCCAGGGCGACAGCAAAATGCTGGAAACGATGGCTTCCTTTGTTTGATCTTTTCCAAGGCTAAGGTTTGGTTTTAGTGTGATTTTCGATTCCTGGAAGGTATTCAGATCGGTGTGCTCCGAAATAATTTCGTTGCTCAGTTTGGAATAGGGGATGCGCATTACCTGGCCTTCTTTGGCTTCAATAACCAGGTGACTTGAGGTTAACTTTTTAATGTTTCCGGTGATTTCGGCAAACTGGATGATGTCGCCGATGATAAATTTATTTTGAAGCCGGAAAAATATCCCTGCAATGAAATTCCGGATGTAGTACCACGAAACAAACAGGATGGCCACAAACATGAGCGAGGCCACCAGGAGATTGTAAAATGTATATTCTTCGAACAAAAAATTGACGATCCAAAACATCAGGGCCATCCAAAATATCAGTTCCACAATGGGCAGTACTTTGTACACCCTTTTTGCCAACTTATACCTCAAAAGCAATTTGTTAAGGGCAAGCTTAAAGGAATTGATCAGGATTGCCGATACAATTACAACGACAAGTGCAATCAGGATTCTCATATCTCGAATATTAAATGATTTCTTTGTTTGTTAATACTTTGCTGACTTCCTTATTCACATAATAGTTGATCATAAACACATTGTTACCCCGGTCGGTCAGCAAGCCCGACATAAGGAGCGTGGTCAGCAAATCGTCCATGCTTTCGGGCGACATGCCTGTAATACGCGATAGCTTGCCACTATCGACCCGTTTGTGGATCAGTATCTGGGCAAGCACTATGGACCATTCGTCGGGGAGGTTTTCCAGCACGGCGTGGTTGGGTTCAACCGGTTCGCTTATCGTAAGCATGTTGTTTGCAAAAACTTGAACACTGGTTAACCATGTTTGAAGGGCCTGTCCGGGGTTCCCTTTCGATACTTTGAAATATTTATTGAACAGACTTGCCTGTTTTACCTTCGATAATTGCTGCTCTTCCTTTTTCCGAAGATTAAATCTTAGGCCACTGCTGCGATGCCTGGTCAGTATTAAATCCTTTATCTCTTCGGCATCGAAGGGGCGGCAATAAATGGAACTGAAAAAATAGTTTTCCAACTTAAACAGCTTGCCCAGAAAGGCGTGGGCATGATTATTTAGATTGACAACGAAGAAGGTTTTATGCCCAAACTGTTTTATCAATTCAAGGATGAGTGCGATAACCTGCCCGCCCTCCCGGGTCCTTTCCCACCAAAGTTCGAGGTCGTGGATAACGAGGATGATATTATGGGGCAGCTTGTCGATAATTTCGTGTGCGTTGCCCTGTAGTTTGGTCGCTTCCTTCAAAGCCATTAGAAAGTCTTCGGTTTTTACCGAACCGTTTACAGGGGCATGGACATGGACGTTTTTTGCCGCCTCGAAATGCTTTCCGGCCAGGTAACGACACAAAGCGGTCTTGCCCGAATTGCGTTCGCCTATCACCATAATCCCGCCCCGCTTAATATCATTGTAGCGTACCAAGGCTTTCGCGAATTGGTTTTCCTCGATGGGACGTTCAATCCAAAACTCATGGCTAATGCTTGATTTTCCACTGAACAGGCTTTTATAATAATTCGGTATTTTATGAAATACTGCGGGTTTAGGGCTTTTCTTTTCAACAAAATTCAGGATCTGTTCATGTATACTTTGCTTTTGTGTTTGCTCCGACAATTCGTTGGCCAGCAATATCCCCTCGCTTTTTGTATAAAGTACTTGCACCAAAAGTTTTTGATAGCCGACAACAAACTTATCACGAAGTATTGCCAAACGCCCTACACTTTTACGGCTTTGCACTTCGCGGATAAGGTGCGACAATTCTTCGCTGCTGTCTTTTATCTTATGGATCGACAAGGCTGAAAATACTTGTTCGGATTGCTTAAGGGTATATATCGAAAGTTCCTTTTGGATTTTTTCAATTGCAACAATCTCATCGTTCAGTTCTTGTTGTGTTTCTGTCACAATCTGCTTAATAAGCTCGTTTCTGTCGAGTGCTTCCCGGTCGATGTTTTCAATTTCGAAATGCAGGTAGCTTGTAAGGTCTTTCAGGTGATAATATTGGGTGTTGAGCTTAGTCGCTATTTTTTCCAGCTCCTCCTTCACCGGGCTTAACAATCGTAGCTCTGTTAGGTAGTGCGACATTTGCATTGCCGGCACTTCGATAAGGGAAAGGCTTTCCGTTTGATTTACCGTTTCGCCAACCGTTCCAATGTTTTGTGCAATGGTGATATTTTCAGGCAGGTTCTCCGAAAGCTCGATTGTTTTCGTGCGCAGGGTTTCGTAGAATTCATCGAAACTTGTGTCCCACTCCATTTCAAAATCAACACCTATCAACAGCAAGGCTTTCGCATCCTCCTTATTGTCCGATATGCTTTTCTGAATTTGTTTTATTCTTGAGAGCAAGCCCGAATTTATTTTCTGGATAAGTGAGGCGGAAAAAAGTTCCATGTTTTCTTTCACCCTGTTTTTGTAGGTGTTCAGAAGTATTTCGAGGTACAGCCGGTTGGTAAAATATTGGCAGGCATCAAAACATTGTGAGGCAAAATTCTCGTTGGCTTCGAGTAGGTTTTTATAGTATTTCCGGCCTCTGTTGTTTTGGTTTATTTCCGATTGAGGATCAAGGCTGTCAATTGCCTGCACCAACTTGTTCGCGCCGTTGCGGGCATTTCCTTTTAAAATTTGGTAGAGTTGTTTTTGTTCTTTTTCGATGTATGTTTTTAGTTCGCCAACCATGTTTTTTGCCTGGGCATAAATTTCATCCAGGTTGGATTTCTCTAAAGTTTTGTCGCTAATTTTTTTGCTGATGCTTTCGAATTGAACTTCTTCTTCCAGGATTATCCCCTTTATTTCGCCAAGGAATGTAATGTAATACTTCTGAATCTTTTGCAAATCATCGGCGAGATGGACTTGTTTCTGATCGTGCATAAAATAGGAAGCCAAATCGCGATAGCTAATTTTTACCTGAAACTGATCTTTGCCCAAAAATGGCTTTGTCAATCGCGAGCGCAATATAAGTTTGTATATTTTCTCTTTGGATATTTCTTTTGAAAGGAATTCTTTCCGGTTAAGGACAAGTCTTATTTTCGATGGTGTGTCTTTTAAGTATTCGATGTTGGATACCTGAAAAGATGACAAGCCCGAGCCTAACAATTCGCGCTGCACCGTAAGCTTCTCTTTCAAAAAGGATTCAATCAATTTTTTCAATTTGAAATAGAAATCATTTCTCGCTTTTTTCAGCACTTTCGATTGTTTCGGTTTATCGCTATACCAGAGTATTTTTTGGAGGGCCGTGTTATTTGCGCCGATCAATCGTTTGATGTCGTCCACAAAGCCTATGCTTTCGATATAAATAGGTTGGAACGAACCTATAAATAATTTATTGGCAGATTCCTGTTGGTAGGCATCAACTTTCGCCGTGATTTCTGCAATTTGAGTGAATTGTGATTGGGCCAAATCGGGCAGGGCCATACTTCCGGCCTCAGGTTTCATCACCAGTTGTGTTTTTACGGGGAACAGGTTGTACTCCTCGAAATGGGTCGAACCACTAATCAACAGACTCGATCCTAATTGTTGGGTTAGTGAATTGTACTCATCATAATGTTTCTCGAAGTTTTTGATTTTCCTTTCCGGCACACAAAGTATAGCCAGGTCGGTTTGCTGCGAGCGGTCGGCTATAATGGTTTTCTCGTCCAGTTTTTCGAAGGAATTATTGATGATTTCAATCTCCATAGTTACCCGGTAATCTTCAACAATGGTGTGGAGCGATTTATATGCCCTCTCTATTTGGTTGGCATCCTGGGCTATCACCAATAACCGAACCTTAGCATTTTTCCACGTAGCCGACGCGGTAAGGTGTCGAATAAGGCCAATGGCAAAACTAAGGTTTCGCCCCTGTCCGCTCCACCAAATATCGATGGTTTTGTTGTTCCCCAAAGCCCGTGCTTCATTGTATCTGAAAAAGATTGAATTGAAATTATTGTGGTTCAGGTTTTTTGCAAATTCCTGAAAAGCCGCCTGGTTTTTGGGATTCTTGCTCCAGCCAATAAACACCGTATTCGGTTCAAAGCCGCCAATACCGTACAAACGGGTAATGTCGTCCATACCCTCGTACAAAGACTGGCTGCTGTATTTTCGGATAGTGGTTTCGTTCCCTGTAGATTGTAAGCGTGTTTGAAAAACTGATTTTCGCAGACTTGTATCATCGGTCAGTTCAATTTCGAAGCCCGAAAGCATGCCTAATTTCCCGACTATATCGTTGCCCAATTTTATGAGTCCGGGTCTTTCGTTGTCCTGTCCACAGAACATAATAATGTTGGGCCTCCAGTTGCGGTGGTGAAAGGCAGTTTTGCTGAGTTTGGCAATCCCATATTTCACCATCGAGGCCCAGATGCTGCCCCACGTATCACCGGTTTGAAGGCTCAATTCTTTTCGTTTCAAGTATAAAAACAGCAAGCCTAAAATTACGGTAGCCCCCAGCATGGCCACAAAGTCGAGCTGGATCATCACCAGGAAACAGGCTGCAGAACCAACCAGGCTAGCCCATATCGGAGTTTTGAAGGAGGGCCTGAAATCGGCACTGGTCATGGCTTCGAAAGCACTGCTCAAATTCAGGAACCCGTAGGTCGTAATGAAAAAGATGGAAACAATCCGGGCAATAATGTCCAGGTCGCCAATCAGGATGCCGGCTTCGGCAATCAGAAACGAAAGGATGAGGGCGTTTCGGGGTTCGTTGGCCGGGCCTACGCCTTTGGCAAATATTTTTGGGGTTATCTTGTCCAGGGCAGTGGCCTGCAAAATACGGGGTGCTCCAAGTATGCTTCCTAATGCAGAGGACAAAGTAGCACCCCAAATACCAGCAATAACAAGCTCAGGTATCCACGAAATTTTCAATAAAGCTTGTGGGTCGTCTTTCAGCAAATTACCATCCACCGAATAAGAAAAGAAAAAGGCAAGGAAAATATAGGCCACCAAACCTACCAGTACAGCTGAGAGTGTACCAACGGGAATTGATTTCTTCGGGTCTTTCAAATCGCCCGACATCGAAACCCCCGCCTCGAAACCTGTTACTGCCGGAAAAAATATCCCAAACAAAACCATCAAAGAAACCCCTGTGCCAGTTCCGGTTAGATTGGGCAATTCGGGCACATAATCATGCTTGCCAAAGAAAATGGAAATCAACGATAAGAATATGGCGGCCATAATAAAATACTGGGTTTTCAAAGCCAGCGAGGTACTTATAAAGGTAAGGATGGTGACCAGCAACAGAATGGCACTTCCGGCAATCCGAATCGAATTAATGTCCATTCCAAAGCCCCAATAGCTGAGGAAACTTTCGGCAAAACCAATCAGGTAAAGACTAACACTAAACGACAAGCCCACAAACAAAGCCAGACCAAGCGTTCCACCAATGGGCAAGCCCAAACTTCGAGAAATGATGAAATAAGTGCCTCCCGCCTCCACTTTTTTATCAGTGGCAATAGACGAGACACTTAAGCCTGTTGTAATGGATATGATGTGTGCCACTACTATTATCCCCAAAGTGGCAAACAATCCCGATTCTCCCACTATCATAGGCAGACGCATGTACATTATTACACCCAGGATGGTCAGAATGGAAGGGGTGAATACTCCCTTGAATGCGCCGAATTTGTTGGACTTCGCCATTTTCTATATCAATTAAAAGTAAGTTTTGTCAAAAAGACTAAAATACAATTTTAATTGAGAATACACGGAGGAATGATGGTTTAACCATAAAATTACATGAAAATATGTGACTAAGAAAATATTCGATAGTCTCTTTTTTAAACCAGTTTTTCGATTAATTCCGGAAATAAAGACTTTAAACGCAAATTTGTTGACATTAGATTCCAAAGTTACTGAAAATCCTTGTAAAACAATACCCGTAAGTAGTGTGTAGATTCAAATGAAACACTATTTTCGTAATAAATTTTCCTTTAAATTTTATGTCCAACTATTAAAATTAAGGAATGATAAGTGAGTAAAAAGATATAAGATATAGAGACAGGAAACATGAACGATCAAAATAAAATTTGGGAAACACACCTTGGCAATGGGCCTCTGGTAGCCACAGCCATCCACGATGGGCATAGGCTACGGCCCGAAGTGGCAGTCCTGATTGCACTGAGCGATACCGGTCAGCTACAAGAGGAGGATCCTTTTACAGGAATCTGGACGAGCATGGGAAATACGCGGATTATTGCAACCCACTCTCGATTCGAGGTCGATTTGAACCGGCCCCGCGAAAAAGCTGTGTATATTTTGCCTGAAGATGCCTGGGGTTTGAACGTGTGGAAATCTGACCTTCCTGCCGAAATTATTGATCGTTCGCTGGCTGAATATGATGCCTTTTATGCGGAAGCCCACAAACTATTTTCTGACCTGGAAAAAAGATATGGCCGTTTTGTGGTGTTCGACCTACATTCGTATTGCTATCGGCGCGAGTCGCCCGATGGCCCGCCTGCCGACGCAGAATTAAACCCCGAAGTAAACATAGGAACAGGGACCATGGACCGGGAAAAATGGGCACCCCTCGTTGATCGCTTTATGTCCGACCTCGGTAACTACGATTATGACTCACGAAAACTCGATGTGCGTGAAAACATAAAATTCAAGGGCGGGCAATTTGGAAGATGGATCCACCAGAACTTCCAGGAATCAGCTTGCTGTTTATCGGTTGAATTTAAAAAATTCTTTATGGACGAATGGACCGGAATTCCGGATCAGGATCAGATTAAAAAAATCGACATGGCACTTCAATCCACTGTAAAAGGAGTGCTGGAAGAATTAAAACAGCTAGGGGCGAAATGGTAAAAAAACAAATTAGCCCAATCACGGATAGCTTTATCGACACGATTTGTGAGCGATTGGCAGAAAACAAGCAGGTTCGCCGAACACTTCCCCTGTGGGGACGTTTGCACATCGACAGGCAACTGCCCTTCCTTTGCATCTATCGCCAGCGGGTCACAAACGATGACTCACTATCCGAACGGCTTATCATTGGCGAAGCATCGTACCTGATTGCCACCGGGAACCGAAATCAACAAAAACAAATTTCTGTGCTGGTAAAACGAATCGCCCAAACCTTAAAAAAAAGTTTTGGGTCGTTCCTGATATTGGAAGTCTGGCTAACTCAGGATGATGGCCAATACAGCGAAATGCCCACTTACAAACCGGCCTTTACCATTTTCAAGCCAAAGAAAACGGCCATAAATTCAACTATCGAAACCCTTGCGGGTGCATTGAGGGAGGTAAAAATCCGCAGGGAAGCAGCAAAAGTTGAAATAGTGGAAGCCACTAAAATATCGCCATCGGGTTTGTCTCCCGTGCTTTCGATGGCCGAAGCAAAAGAGCTGGGTTGTCACATCATAGGGATCGAGGTCCGCCCCATCTATCGCGATGCTGAGACAAAGCAAATTTTCCCTCTCCTTCGCCGCGATCTGCAACGGAGATTTGCCAAAGCCTTAAAAAATTGTTTCTTCGAATTTACGCTTGTCCACACACCTTATCGCCCGCTTCATTACCAGAGTCTGGGTCGCAGGAGTATGGTAAAGGCCGTTTGGGAGATCGACCGCCAATTGGCGAATATATGCAACGAATTCGATTTTCTTTTGCAGGTCACACCTACCAACAGCAAGGCAGCATGGGCAGCCTTTCAACGAAATAAATTTGAGGTTGCACCGCAATTTACCTACCGTCCGTTGGTTGTAGACCCGGCCCTGTCCAAGCGGCGGCTTTTTCAGGTGCCCATCGAAAAAATTGAAGATCCAACCTTGGCCCAGCTTTTCAGGGGGCAACAACTGGAACTGGACCGCAAGTTCACCATGCTCATCGACCGGGGAACACGCTCCTTTATGTACGGCAGCCTTCAACTGTTTGGTGGCATCGAAGACTCTTTGATGGATATGTCGCTTGAACTATTGCAGCAACTATCGCCCCGCAGCAGGGAAGAGGCCACAGGCTTTTCAGTCGATGCGAAAGCTTTTGCGGCAAGGGCCAATCAAGAGATAGCCTGGTTTAAAAAAACGGTTCCCGAAATCCGAAATAAAGTGGTGGTTCGTGACGATATTTCGGGCTTGATGGTATCACATGGAAACGTGCTCATCGGGTCACACTTAAAAATCCCTACTGCCCGAATCGAGGCCCTGATCCAGCATGAAGTAGGAACGCATGTTTTGACCCACATCAATGGCAAGGCTCAACCCCTTAGACAATTATATGTGGGTCTGGCCGGATATGAAGAGTTGCAGGAGGGCCTTGCAGTTCTGTCCGAATACATGGTAGATGGATTGACCCAACCCAGGATGCGCTTATTGGCCGCCCGTGTAGTGGCCGCCCGCAACATGATCAATGGGGCCACATTTATCGATGTGTTTCGTGAACTGAATAATGTACACGGCTTTGAACGCTACACCGCTTTCTATATAGCCATGCGGACATTCCGCAGTGGTGGATTAACAAAAGATGCTGTATATTTGCGGGGTTTGGTACAGCTTTTAGAATATATAAAGAAGGGAGGTGAATTGGAGCCTTTGTTTGTAGGCAAAATTTCAGCCGACCATATCCCAATTGTAAAAGAGCTTCAATGGCGCAAAGTATTACACCCCGCCCCGTTGAGGCCAAGCTACTTTGATACCCCACAAACCGTTGAAAAATTGAAAGACCTGAGAAATGGTCTTACGCTTATAAATTTAATAAAAAGGAAAACATAATGAGATTAGGAATAGTTGTAAATGATATCAACACAGAGCAATCAGGTTACACCACCACACGATTAGCAGTGTCTGCCATAAACCGTGGTCATGAAGTTTGGATAATGGGGCTGGGCGACCTGGCTTATGATGCAGATGAGAGTATCCGTGCCCGCGCCCGGTCAGTCCCCAAAAAACAATATAAGTCGAACGAAATATATCTGAATACCCTTCAAGGAAAAAATGCCCTAAAGGAAAGGATTACTGTTGATGATCTGGATGTGCTGTTGTTACGCAGCGACCCGGCCAACGAAACAGGGACAAGATCATGGGCACAGGTGGCTGGAATCAACTTCGGACGTATTGCCATGCGCCATGGTGTAATTGTTTTAAACGATCCCAATGGCCTGTCGAAAGCCGTAAACAAAACCTATTTTCAACTTTTCCCCGAAGAGGTTAGGCCAAAAACAATAATTACCCGCGATACAAAAGAGATCAAACAATTTGCCGAGGAACACGGAGGGAATATCGTACTTAAACCATTACAGGGTTCAGGAGGGTCAGGCGTGTTTCTTGTCAAACCGGATGATAGGGCGAACTTGAATCAAATTGTCGAATCTTTGCTTCGCGATGGTTACATTATAGGCCAGGAATATCTGCCGGCAGCAATCGATGGTGATATCCGGCTTTTCATGATGAATGGCCAACCGATGCGCTACAAAGGCAAATATGCTGCCTTTCGCAGGCTACGAAAAGGCGACGATATGCGAAGTAATATCCATGCAGGTGGAAAACTGGCACAGGCAGTTATTACGGAGGAACACCTAAGATTGGCTGAAATAGTACGCCCCAAATTGGTCCAGGACGGGATGTTTTTGGTTGGGCTTGATATTGTGGGCGACAAATTAATGGAAATCAATGTGTTTAGTCCGGGTGGTTTAGGAAGTGCACAAACGTTCGAAAAGGTAAACTTCAACCATGCTGTTATCGATTCGTTGGAAAGAAAAGTGGAGTACATGAACTATTACCGAAGGAATTTCGATAACGACGAGATGGCAACCTTGTAGCTTCTCGTCAAAAACCAGGCAAGCCGTTTTTTTCTTAGAGTCACATATCGTTCTGAAATATGCAAGAAGCAAAATAAATTGGAACATTTGGGAGGTGTCTTCACACCCCCCTTGTTTACCATTGATGGGGACATGGTGTACCTAAGGCTGGAGTGGGTTGTTGGAAACGCAAGCCAGATCGGTTTCTGGTTGATTGTTATTGTATCGCTTTTGATCACCTCATCGACTACCCTGTCGATGTCGTCGATTACAACCAATATCAGGATTGGGGCCAGGGAAACTTATGCAATGCCCACATGATTTTTCGGGTTCGGGTTTCCGGATTGTTCCGCTTGATCCTTAATAATCGCTCATTGTTTTAAACAAAAAAAGCCTCGGTTTCCCGAAGCTTTTTGCGGTCTGGACGAGACTCGAACTCGCGACCCTCGGCGTGACAGGCCGATATTCTAACCAACTGAACTACCAGACCATAGTACTTTGCTCAAATTGCGGTGCAAAGATAGACTTAGTTTCCAAACTACAAAAACAAAATTCATTTTTTCAAAAAAATATTTTACCCCCACAAATTGCTTCGAAAAGTAGCCCTAAACAGTTTCTTTAGAATGATTAATTTATGTTCAATTTTCCTTACTTTTGGCGATTATTAATTCAAGAAAAAAAAGAATGAAAGTAAAGAACATTATCCCATTTTTGATGGTCGCATTTTTGGCTCTTGCCGGCTGTAAAGGAGAAGAAGCACAACCAATTATACCGAACGACACATACGTTCATAAAGTAAAGGTAGTTGAAGTAATTGGCGGAAAAACATATTCCTACCTGAAAGTTGAAGAAGGTAGTGAAAAACGTTGGTTGGCCACTACTTTAGGTGATTTCCACGAAGGTCAGACCCTCTATTTTACGAGCGGGATGGAAATGCGGAATTTCGAGAGCAAGGAATTGGAGCGTACATTTGATGTCATTTATTTTATTACATCTGTCAGCGACCAGGCTGTAATCGCCAAAGACGAACCAGAGAAGGATCCGCATAATAGCCTGAAATCCGTAGACAAAGTTGAGATAAACATTAGCCCTGCGGAAGGGGGCATAAGCTTGGCAGCCCTATTTGAAAATATGGATAGCTATGAAGGAAAGAAAGTGATTGTGAGCGGACAGGTAGTAAAATACAATGCTGGCATCTTAAACAGAAATTGGGTTCACATACAAGATGGTAGCAAATTCAACGAACTTTTCGATCTAACCATTACCACAAACGATGAGGTCGCTTTGGGCGATACGGTTACCTTTGAGGGCATAGTCACCCTGAACAAAGATTTTGGATCGGGTTACAAATACGATATTATTGTGATGGATGCCAGTCTTATGGATCAGGAACCGAGCAAAGATATTTAAAACCTATTCAGTAGAAGTAGGTTTCAAGTTAAAGAACAGGGCTATTCGGCCCTGTTTTTTTATGTCGAAATTTTTATTGTTCCAAACCATTGAGGAGATTTTTCAAATTAGCTTTCTGTCATCTATCTTTGCCCGAAGACTTTCCGTTCATCCTTAATATCCAAACAAACAAATGGATAGAAGTGTTTCCATAAAAATTTTCCTTTCTTCACAATAATTTAACTACCGACTTAGTTGTATAACTAAGTATTTAGTTTTATATTTGTCAAGAATTTTATCAGAAGAAAAAGAAAAATGAAGAAGCTTACTTACGCAGAAGAACAAATAATGCAAATCCTCTGGGATATGGAAAAGGCTTTTGTGAAGGACATCATAGAGCAAATGCCAGAACCTAAACCGGCTTATAACACCGTATCGACCATTATCAGGATATTGGAAAAAAAGGGAGTTGTTGGGTATCATGCATTCGGAAAAACACATCAGTATTACCCTTTGATCAGCAAAGAAGATTATGCTCGCTCACATTATAAATTATTCATGAAGGATTATTTTGGCAATTCATTCAAACAGATGGTTTCCTTTTTTGCACAAGAAGAAAAGCTATCTGCCGGAGAATTGGAAGATTTGATAAATGAAATGAAAACCGAAGAAAATAGCTAAATATTATGGATGCACTTATTATTTATTTGTTGAAATCCTTTATAAGCCTGGGCATATTTTACTTTGCCTACCTGTTGTTTTTGCAGAAGCACAATCATTTTGCAATGAACCGAACCTTCCTTCTATTGTCTGTATTGTTCAGTATAATTATTCCTGAAATTAAAATGAATTACTCATGGAGTTCAGGCAATCCGGTTGGCCAGGTTTTTTTGGAAACTATCACCATTGTTGAAGAACCTGTTGGACGCGCTATGTCTTCAGAAAACTTTTTGTGGGGAATTATCCAGGCAGTATATTTTGCCGGCTTTGCCTTTTTTCTTTCCCGTTTTTTTTGGCGCATTGGCCAATTGGGATTCTTGGTGATCAAAAATAGCATTACATATCACGATGGTGTAAAAGTGGTTTTTACAGATAGAGACATTGCCCCTTTCTCCTTTTTCAACCTGATTTTTATTGCCACAAACGACAAAGACACGGAGCACATCAACGAGGTTATCCAACACGAGAAAGCCCACATAAGCCAATACCATTCGTTCGACATCCTATTGATTGAATGTGTTAGCATCTTTCAATGGTTTAACCCTTTTGTGTGGATGTATAAAAAAAGCATCCAACACATTCACGAATACCAAGCAGACCAGCAGGTCCTTCGAAATGGGAGCGACCGTTTTCATTATCAACAAATATTATTCGCACAAACAACCGGCATACCCTATAATTCAATAGTAAATAGTTTTAATCAATCACTTTTAAAAAAACGCTTAATCATGATGAAAAAAGAAAAATCTACGAAATGGGCCTCGTTACGAATGTTGATTACGATCCCTGTGGTTGCCATCCTTCTAATGGCTTTTACCAATAATACTAAAGGAACATCTTTTACCATTATCAATGAAATCAATCCAGAAATAGTACAGGACACTATAAAGAAGGCAAGCGAATCTGAGCCATATACAGTTGTGGAAGAAATGCCGGTATTTTTAAATGGAGGAGATGAAGGCTTGAAAAAATTCATTGCGAGCAACGTGAAGTATCCCGAGAATTCGAGAAAGGAAGGGATTCAGGGGAAAGTATATGTACAGTTTGTTGTCGACGAAAAAGGCAAAGTTGTAAGTGTAAAGGAAGCTAAGACAAAGGCCATTAAGCCCAACAAAGACAACAAAATGGTTACATGTGCAGCACCAGAGCTCACCGAGGAAGCTTTACGCGTAGTTTCATCGTTAACCGATTTTACGCCTGGTAAGCAAAAAGGGAAAGCTGTAAAAGTAGCCTACACGGTCCCAATTAATTTTATGCTTGATTCGGACAAAAAGAAAGAGACGAAGTAGAATTGCATTGTTGAATTAAAAGCCACGAATGTGAGAATGAATATATTCACACATTCGTGGTTTTTTATGTTTGTCTTTGGATCACTCAAATATCAAAACCAGATACTTCGGTTACTTCTCCGGCCCTCATTTCATTAAGATGAACATTCCCGATCCGTACCCGAAATAACCGCAGGGTAGGGAAGCCCACTGAAGCAGTCATTTTCCGTATTTGCCTGAATTTTCCTTCTGCTACGATAATAGATACCCAACTTGTTTGTCCATGCCTGTCGTCGCGGATTTTTTTTGTTCGAGGTGGAAAACTGGGGTCAGGTACAATCCGAAAAGCCTGACAAGGTCGTGTGATATACCTTTTACCTTCAATGCCGATTTCAACCCCAGTTTGTAATTTTTCAATGGCAATTTCATCGATCACCCCATCAACCTGTGCATAATATTCCTTTTCTACTTTTCGGCTTCGAATACATTCGCTCAATACACCATCAGTGGTAAGAAATAACAATCCCTCCGAGTCGGCATCCAGGCGACCTATAGCCATTGTCCCCTCAGGAAAATCATACAACGAACCCAGCATTTTCCTCTTCGATTTATCAAAGCTGATAAACTGGGATAAATAGCCAAAAGGTTTGTGTAGGATGAAGTGCCGGTGCTTGTTCATGAAGATATCTGATATAAAAATCAAAAACCCCCTGAATATTCAAGGGGTTTTCAATATAAAAGCTTTTTAATTACCTAAATTATCAACATGGCATCGCCATACGTCCCAAACCGATACTTCTCTTTAATGGCCACATCGTAGGCATTAAATAACAAATCGAAACCCGAAAAGGCCGAAACCATCATAAGCAATGTGGTTTGGGGTAGGTGGAAATTGGTGATCATTTTATTAGGAACACGCACCTGATATGGCGGAAAAATAAACTTGTTGGTCCAGCCCTCGAAAGGTTTAACATGACCTTGGGTCGAAACAGAACTTTCCAACGTACGCAATACGGTTGTGCCCACAGCGCAAACATTGTGCTTGGTGTCCTTTGCCTCATTTATCCGGTCGCAGGCTTCTTCTTTAATAATAATCTGCTCCGAGTCCATTTTGTGTTTAGTCAGATCTTCTACGTCCACACTGCGGAAGTTACCCAGGCCAACATGCAGAGTAATCTCAGCAAAATCGACCCCCTTGATTTCGAGTCGCTTCATCAATTCGCGACTAAAGTGCATACCAGCAGTTGGGGCAGCCACAGCACCCTCGTGTTTGGCATAAATGGTCTGGTAGCGGTCTTTATCGTCTGGGACCACCTTCCGGTTTATAAATTTCGGTAGTGGGGTTTCGCCCAACGAATAAAGAGTTTTCTTAAACTCGTCGTAAGGCCCGTCGTACAGGAAGCGAAGGGTTCGCCCCCGTGATGTGGTGTTGTCTATTACTTCGGCAACCAGTAAATCATCTTTACCAAAATACAATTTGTTCCCAATCCTGATTTTCCTTGCCGGGTCGACCAGAACATCCCACAGACGTTGATCCTGGTTCAGTTCCCTAAGCAGGAAAACCTCAATTTCGGCCCCGGTTTTTTCTTTATTGCCATAAAGCCTGGCTGGGAATACCTTGGTATTGTTGAATACCATCACATCCTTATCACCGAAAAAATCGATTACATCTTTAAAAATGTGGTGCTTTATTGCACCGGTTTCCCTGTTGATAACCATTAATCTCGCCTCGTCCCTGTTTTTTGCAGGGTATAGCGAAATTAGCTCTTCCGGTAAATTGTACTTAAATTGAGATAGTTTCATATATATTAAAAATTAAATTTTTATTTCCATCGAAAACCTGACTATTCCATTTTCATTATCAGTTCTTCAAAGTCATTAACAGTTAAAGCCTTACTTAGTTTAAAATCGCCCGAAAAAGTTCTCCTTAATCCGGTTAAATGTGCCCCGTTTTCCAGTCTTACTCCGATATCGTGGGCCAGGCTTCGTATGTAGGTGCCTTTCGAGCACTTTACTCGTACAACGATGTCGGGCAAATCGAAATTCAACAATTCTATTTCGCGAATATACACCTGAGAAGGCTTCATTTCCAAATCTTGTCCTTTTCTTGCATATTCGTAGGCCCTTTTCCCATCAACCCATTTGGCAGAAAATATTGGGGGCAATTGTTGGTTCTCACCTATAAATCCGGCCAATACTTCTTCCACCCTTTCTTTCGACAATCCTTCTACACTGAAAGTTGCATCAACTTCGGTTTCTAAATCATAAGAAGGAGTTGTGGCCCCCAGCTTAATGTCTGCGATATATTCTTTGTCTTCGCCTTGTATTTCGAAAAGCTGTTTGGTGAATTTGCCAGTGGCTACAATCATCAACCCAGTGGCCAATGGATCGAGCGTACCCCCATGCCCTATTTTTATTTTTTTCAGATCCAAACGGTAGCGCAGCAAACTCTTGATCTTTTTTACCACATCAAATGATGACCAACGATATGGTTTGTCGATTAAAATGAGAAGCCCTGTTTGAAAATCTGTTTTTCTGGTTGTTTCGCTGAAAAACATTTGTTAATTGATTTACATAAAGCCATACACAATGGCGATACTACCTACGATAAAGCAGTAAATAGCAAAATAAATAAGTTTCCCCTTTTTTACAACGCTGACCATCCACTTACATGCCAGCAACCCTGAAATAAAGGCGGCCAAAAAGCCAACCATCAAAGGTAATGCACCAATGGATGAATGACCAGTTGCAGGGGCCGAAAACATATCCTTTAGGTTTCCCCCAATTATAGGCACAAGCACCATGAGAAAAGAAAATTTTGCTATTCCTTCTTTTTGATTGCCTAATAATAACCCTGTGGCAATGGTTGACCCTGAACGTGAAATACCTGGCAAAACGGCAATGGCCTGGGCTATCCCGATAATGAACGAATCCCTGTAGCTAATGCTCTTGGCACGGGGCTTTGCATAATAGGTGAAAGCCAGCAATGCTGACGTAATCAACAACATCCAACCGACGAATAAGATTTGCCCTCCAAAAAACGATTCCACTTCATCGGCGAAAAACACCCCTACTATCAAAACCGGGATCATCGAAACAATGATTTTAAGTGCATATTGCGTCGATTCATTCCATTTGAATTCGAACAAACCTTTGAATATGTCAACAATATCTTTCCAAAACACGATGATGGTGCTGAGTACTGTTGCCCCATGTACCACAACGGTGAAAGTGATATTGTCTTTAGCTGTTACATTCAAAATTTCTTTACCAATTTCGAGATGCCCGCTCGAACTGATCGGGAGAAATTCAGAAAGGCCTTGAACCAGGCCAAGAATAAGTGCTTCTAACCAATGCATTAAATTGCTTCCTCTATATTTTTAGGCTTTTTCATAATGGCCCAGATTTCAAAAACAAACCCAAACAAAACAACAATAGGTGCCAGGGTGATCCTTCGCCAGCTAAATACTTCTTCGCTAAACACGTTTGGATCGTCGGAACCACCACCTATCATCAACAAAAATCCAATAATAATAATGACAAAACCGATTATCAGATACATGTAGTTTTCTTTTCCTATTGCAAATCCAAGTTCATTAGGTTCTTGTTTTTTTATCCCCACTTTTTCCGGTTTTTGCTCCGCTCTTTTTTGTTTGTCAGTCTTTTTCATGCTTCTCAATATTTACTTTTTGTCTTAATAATTCTTATGATAAGAGATAAATAGTACACCTTTATCAATAATAAAGTTCATCAGCCTTCATCCTTAAATATTTGTTTACTGCAAACCAGGCTGAAATACCAGTCAACACAATACCCACTGCTACTACAATAGCAAATAGGATGGACAAGAGTTCATATTCCTTAAAGCTGATCACACCACTCAGTTCTTTTTGTGCCACATCGATAAGGCCCAACAGCAACAGAATGGCAATAGCGGCACCCAACAATCCCTGAAATATGCTATTGTACATAAAGGGCCTTCGAATAAAGGAATTGGTGGCCCCAACAAGCTGCATGGTGTTTATGATAAATCGTTTAGAGTACACCGATAGCCTGATAGTATTGTTGATCAACACTACTGCGATAAGCAATAACAAAAGGCTGAATATGAATATGTAAAAGCTAATCCGTTTGAGGTTGTCGTTGATCAGGTGGACCAGGTTCTTTTGATAATACACCTCTTTTACCTGCGCATAATCCTGAAAACTACCTTCGATAACGGCAATACTGTCTGGGTTGGCATAACCGGCATAGAGTTTCACTTCGATGCTCGCAAGAAGGGGGTTGTAATCCAGGAAGGTGACAAAGTCTTCGCCTAGTTCTTCGCTGAATTCGCGGGCAGCCCTTTCTTTGGGGATGTATTCGGTCGATTTTATATAATGGGTTGCATCCAATTCTTTTTGCAGGCGAATGATGTCGACTTCTTTGATGTTGTCTTTCAGGATAACCGAAAAGCCGATGTTTTCTTTCACGTAATCCGACAAGCGCTGGCTGTTCAATAGCAACAACCCCATTAAGCCTATCAGGAACAAAACAAGCGAAATGGATAGTATTGTTGTAAAATATGAACTACGTAACCTGTTCTTAAAACTCTTGGAAGTCTTGTCTTTTCCGCCTTTTGCCATTTTTTCAGTCTACTCAAAAAAGTTCGCTAATATACAGTGTTTAAGGGTGAAATCCTAATGAAATTTTTGAAGTCTTTCTTAAAAAATATTGACCATTATTAATACTGATTTTAATAATCCGATTCCTCTTTCTTCACCAATTCTTTCGTAGAAAGCAAACCACAGGCTGCATAAATATCCTCACCTCGGGAACGTCGGATGGTAGTTGTAATCCCTTTGACTTCGAGGGCTGCTTTAAACGATTCCATTTTTTCGCTGTCGCTGCTCAACAGCGGTGTGTCGGGGATGGGATGGAAACGGATCAGGTTGATGCGACAACGCAGGCCATTTAGCAAACGTGCCAATTCATTCACATGGGCGGTTGTGTCGTTCAAATCCTTAAACATGATGTATTCAAAGGAGAGTCTTCGCTGTTTTCCAAAATCCCATGAACGGACTTCGCTCAATACCTTATTGATTGGGTACACTGTATTTATAGGCATCAATTTTCTGCGCTCTTCGTCGAAGGGAGTGTGCAGGCTAACGGCCAGGTGGCACTCGCTTTTTTCGAGAAACTCCTCCATGGCAGGTACAATCCCGATTGTTGAAACCGTGATCCGGCGAGGGCTCATCCCTGCCCCCCATTCCGAAGTCAGGATTTCGAGGCTTTTTAAGACTTCCTGTAGATTGTCGAAAGGCTCGCCCATGCCCATGTATACTATGTTGGTCAGTTTTTCTTTTTCGGGAAGACTGAATATTTGATTTACAATTTCACCTGCCGATAGATTCGACTGAAAGCCCTGCTTGCCCGTCATGCAAAAAAGGCAGCCCATTTTACATCCCACCTGCGATGAAACACAAAGCGTGGCCCTATCCTCATCGGGGATGTAGGCTGCTTCGATAAATTTATTTTGTCCCGATGGGAAAAGGTATTTCTTGGTGCCATCGACCGAAACTTGTTCCTTTGAATGAGCGACTTTGCCCATTTGAAAATTAGTCGCCAAGTCCTCTCTGGTTTTCTTCGACAGGTTGCTCATTTCTTCAATGCTGACAACGTTTTTCTTATACAGCCATTCCGCCATTTGTTTTGCTGCGTACTTTGGCAGATCAAGCTTTGAGGCAACTTGTTTCAGTTCGTCGAGGGTTTTTCCGAATAAGGACGGTTTTTCCATGTCTTAAAAATAGATTTCAGAAATAATATTTTCGAAAGGCACTTTTTTGCTGATGAGAATATCCCGCACATCGACCACCATTTCGGGGCTTCCGCAGAGATAATATTTTTGGCTGAGGTCGAGGTAGGTCTGCTCCTTCAAATAGGAAGTTAACCTCCCTTGATACAGTCCCAGACCATTTTCCTGCGAACAGCACCGGATGTAACTTTCTTTCATCACAGGAGCAATATCATCCTGAAAATAAAACGAATCAACTGTCCTTCCTCCATGAATCAATGTTTTTCCTTTCCACTGCCCGGAAAAAAACATCGATGCAAAAGGGGCAATCCCGGTGCCCGATGCAATCCAGCAAGCCTTTTCATCCCGGCAGGTAAAATTCCCAAAAGGAGCCGATACCAAAATACGATCACCTTCCTTGCTGTTAGCTAGTTGTGGGCTAAGAAATCCATCTTTCTTTATGTTGAAAAGAATGGAAATTTCCGGGCCGGCATTTCCGCTTGCAATGCTGTACAAACGAGGGGTTTGTCCATCCGACAAGCTTACGGCCACCACCTGCCCTGCTTCGAAATCGCTTTTGCGTGGTACCGAAATCAAATAGACATCCTCCGCAAGCTGATGTTTCCTGCTTATCTCGAAAGGAACTAATTGCAAATCGCTTTTAGCTGTTGAATAGGAGTTTGCCATTTCATCATTAACTAAATTACCCAATTACTTAATTACCTACTCCCCCCAACTACTCAACAATGCTTTCACTGTAAACCGATCAGCTTCCAATTGCTTTTGCAATTCTACCACACTGTCGAATTTCTTTTCTTCTCGGATTTTTTGCTTGAAAACGACCGACACTTCATGCCCGTAAATGTCCTTGTCGAAATCGAAAATATGCACCTCGATGCTTTTCACTTTGGTGGCTTCGTCGATGGTTGGCCGGATACCAATGTTCAACATGCCCTGAAAAATTTGTTTATTGTAAATTACTTCCACAGCATAAACCCCAATGCCGGGTCGAAGTTTGTGCCCGTCAGTCAATTCAATATTCGCTGTGGGGAAACCAATGGAACGGCCAATCCTGTTCCCGGAAATTACTTTTCCGAGAATAAAATATTCATAGCCCAGGTATCGATTGGCAGTTGGAATATCACCCATTTCGATGATGTCGCGGATCAAGGTGGAGCTGACCGCTTTATCATCGATAAAAAGTGCATCGAGCTTTTCTACTTCAAAATCAAATTTTCCGGCACAAGTGTTTAAATCTTCGAGCGAGCCTTTTCTGTCTTTTCCAAAATGGTGATCGAAACCTGCAATAAGATATTTTATGCCAACTTTTTTGACAAGGATTTCCTCGATAAATTCACTCGCTGTTTTTTGCGAAAGGTCAGCAGTAAATGGCAGAATAATGGTGTGCTTAACTCCTGCCTCTTCAAGCAGCAAAAGCTTTTCATCGATGGTGCTTAAATATCGGAGATTGCCATTTCCGTTTTTCAGGACCAGCCGCGGATGAGGCCAGAACGTAATAACAACCGACTCTCCATTTTTTTCATCAGATAATTCTTTCAACCTATCCAGGATTATCTTGTGCCCCAAATGCACCCCATCAAACATGCCCATAGTCACAATGGGGATTGGAGTAGAAAAATCTTCAATATTGTGGTAAACTTTCACTTTCTTAGTATTTAATGTGCAAAAGTAGGAAAATAGATGAAGGTGTCAATTGTTCTCAAAGTGTTACCTATAGTCTTTGATTTATAGTCAACAAACATTCATCTTTGCTTGTGTGGAAATAAAGGCTAAAATAGGAAGAAACTCTACTGAATGATGTAAAGATTAAAATTCAAAACAATATCAGTAGTGCAAATACTTTAAATATTTTGCAAGTAGCATACGATAATTTTATAGACGCATTTGATAATCCAATAAGAATTTCAGGAGCTAGAGGTAAGTAAAGCTTAACTACTTCTAGTTGTCATATTAATTTATTTCACGAAGTTGCGAAATCAGAACTAATTAGAAATGGAGTTCGAGCAGATTTAATTTTTCCACCTCTTCATAGTCAAAAAGGGGAATTAAATCTATCTGCTTTTATTAAAGCAAAAAGCAAGATATTGAACTTACACAGGACACCTTCAATCACCTTATTGCAATGAAGAAATTAATTTTCACCTTTATTTCGATGAGGTAATTCTAACTCTCGACTTAGGGGCCAGACGTTGAAATTTGCCCTTATGCATCAGGGTATTTGCAAACGCCAATAGGATTTGCCTACCAATGAGGTACAGGCGAAACAAGTAATCCGATTACAATTGACCAGGCAGGGAATTATTTTGTCACTGTTTCCACCGAATTTTGCATGTTGCAGGATAGCATAGCGGTTTCTTATGAGAATATGGAGTTTGATATGATTTTCGATCCTGAAATTTGCACGGGCGATACTGTCTGGATAGTCTGTGACAGTATGTTTTCTTATGTGTCGCAAAGTGGCGATACTTCCAATGTTTTATTAACCAATAGTTCCGGTTTCTTTTATGTAACCGTTTCATCGGCAACCTGTACCGTGGCCTACACTGTTGAAATAAACCTGACCTTGCTTCCTTTGCCTGTTGGCATCCTCCCCACCGACACTGCCAAATGCCCCGACCAAAGCCTGGCCCTCGATGGCGGCAATTCCACCCTCTACGATTACTATTGGAGCAATGGCTACCATAACGATTACACTATAATCGACTCTGTGGGTTTATACACCCTGACCCTCACCGATATGCTGGGTTGTGTCACAATCGACTCCGTTTGGGTAACAGAACAAACCGATGCAATATCAGCCTTCAACTTCTTCGAGGCCTTCAACCATGTCAATTTCATCAACCAGTCGCAGGATGCCTACTATTATTTCTGGGATTTTGGCGATGGTTCGCCCATTTCAACCAAGTCCAACCCCGAACACGACTACCCTGTTTTAAATCAAAATATGTGGTACACGGCAACTTTGATATCGGCAAACCAGTGCGGTTCGGACACATCAATGATGCAAATTTTTACTTTTGATATTGATGAAATGGGAGGGGAGGCTCCGATCCAGATTTACCCCAATCCCAACCAGGGCAATTTTTTCCTATCGGGAAGTTTAGTGTTGAAGGATGATTTGAACTTGCACATTTTCAATTCCACCGGGCAGGAAATTTATTAGAAGGAAATATCATCAGATAAAAAGCTTTCACAAGAAATAAAAATGGGAGAAGTAACCCCAGGCTTGTATTCTCTGATGGTTCAGCAAAAAGAAATGAAGTGGGTGTGGAAAATGGTGGTGGAGTAGATCGTTCTTTTTCACCCCTCTGTCTGTCGACATCTCCCCTCGGCGAAGGGAGACAGGTTTTATTGAAAGAGTTGTCAAAGTAAATTATGGACGACTCTTGGCAAGATGGGCTTCCCCTACAAGCAATTTTGTAGGCACCGTTTAATTGGCCGGGTAAACCAGGTTTTGTGCTACATTCATCTTGATTTGATAGCCCTGGCCTGGTTGCATGTTGCCAATCAGATTAAGCCCATAAGTAGGCCAATACACCTGCCCTGACCCATTTTTTACAATATGGACAGAACTTGAAATGCTTGAAAACACGGTTGCGACCGATAGAGGCGATTCGCGGAGGTATCCAATAATGCTCCAACCCTGGGGAAGTGGGATTGTATATAATTCGGGTTGCACTTGCGTCCCTATTATCTGCAATGTGTGTGGCACCATCATTTTAATTTGATACCCGTTTAGAAAATCCAAAGACCCAATCGCATTTAATCCCCATTGTGGCCAATAGGTCAAACCATTTCCATCCTTCACGATTATGACCGAGTTGACAATATCGGCCATGATACTGTCCATGTTTGGAAAGTCCGGTTCGATAAAGGTAGAAAAAATGCTCCAACCCTGGGGAAGGGCAATCAGCTGTGTGTCGGGTTGAACAAGATAGGTAGAATCGATAAACGATTGGTCGGATAACAAAGCAATCTCAGCACTGTTCAAAACCCTGTTATAAATACGGACTTCATCGATTGTGCCATTAAAATAAAACTCTTGTGTTTCATTTAAAAAACCAATGACAAGAGGTTGAGTGTTAACCAGCGATGGATTTGGGCTAATTCCGGTAAAAGTTCCTGCATGGTATCCATCAACCCAAAGACTCCATTCATTTTGATCGATAGTTCCGAGCACATGATGCCAGGCTCCATCTGCCACATTTATTTCATCAGCAATAAACATATAGTAACCATACAAACTACTTTGTCCCATCTTTCCCGAAATTCTTGGATGACCGCCCGGGTGGAGAACCAATTGAAACCCTTGTTGAATGCTTCCGTTTCCACCATGATATTTCAATAGGATAACCTCTACATTTGTATTCACCGTAGTTTTTCGTATCCATGCTGATGCTGTTACCTTATTGGTTATCCCCCGTTGATTTGTATCGCAATCAATGGTTTGATTAACACCATTGAAATGAAAGGCTGTGTTTGCAAAACCATTTCTACCTGTATCGAGTGTCGCTCCATTTATTGTTCCCTGAATGCCATAAATGCTATAATCTATTGGGATACTATCTAATGGATAATAGGCAACGAGGCAAGAATCTAAATTGATTTGAGAATGATTTATCCCATAAGACATCAGAAAAATAGAGAATAAAAAGGCCAACTTTTTCATAGCTTTAGTTTTTAAAGAGTAATTGATTCAAAGGTAAGAGTTTCCTTTGGTTTTTCATGTTTCCATTGTGAAAAAAGATGGAACTATTATTGGCTTTTCTGTCAATGGGGATATTGGTTTGATGACTTTCAAAAAAACCATCTTGATCGTGCAAATGAAATAAATAGATATGAAGCTTCAATTGCAGCCCTCTCAAAAATTCATACTTTTACCACCATATTTTCGTTGGTTCAAAACGGTTCAACTTTTTATAAAAGGAGCATGCTTTTACTGGATATTAAATTGTTTATTGAAAATGCGATCAGTTCATCCCTGACCCTCGTCAAAGTTGCCCTATTGTCGAAATGTCGCGGAAGGATCAAAAGAGATTTTGAAAACCAGGCTTGTATCATTCTAGGGAATGGGCCATCGCTCAACAGATCGATTACTGATAATCCCGAATTCCTGAAAGGCAAGAAATTGATCTGTGTAAACGATTTTCCGAAGACCGACCTATACGAAAAGATAAAACCAGAAATATTTGTGACCACTGCCCCCGAGTTTTGGTTGGAAAACATAAAACAGATGTACAAGGACAATGGCCGTAAAATTTTTGAGGCCATTGCATCCAAGACCACCTGGAAAATCCGTTTTTATATTCCTGCACAAGCAAAAAACTACAAAGCCTGGCAGGAGATTTTAGCTACCAATACCAATGTCAGCATACATTATTTCAACAACACCCCGGTGGAAGGTTTCAGGTGGTTCAGGAATCTGTTTTTTAAATGGAATCTGGGGATGACCCGCCCGCACAACGTGGCGATCCCATCCATAATGATTAGCCTGAACCTGGGCTTTAAAGAAATTTACCTCTTTGGGGTTGACCATTCGTGGATCCCCGAAATATCGGTGGATGACAACAACCGGGTGCTGGTCAACCAAAAGCATTTTTACGACGAAGGAAAAACCAAAGGGCTTCCCATGGGAGTAACCACGGAGGGCAAGGGAGACAAGAAACTGCACGAAGTACTACAGAAATTTTTACATACTTTTGAAGGCTATTTTACGATCAGGGACTATGCTGAAAGTATCCATGCAAAGATATTTAATTGCACACCCGGATCGTTTATCGATGCTTTTGAACGCTTACGCTTACACAAAAAAGAAGAATAGATGATGGATTTAAACAATACCTCCCTGTTAATTACCGGAGGGACAGGCTCGTTTGGAAAAATGTTTGTGGGAACGATCTTATCCAAATTCCCAAACATCAAACGACTGGTCATATACTCACGCGACGAACTGAAACAATTTGAAATGTCGCAGGTATTCAACAAGCAAAAATACCCCGGGATCCGGTATTTTATTGGCGACATCAGGGATACGAATCGGTTTAAAAGGGCCTGTCAGGGGATCGATATTATTGTACATGCTGCTGCTTTGAAACAAGTGCCGGCTGCAGAGTACAACCCCGACGAATTTATCAAAACCAATATTGGAGGTGCTCAGAGTGTGATCGATGCAGCCCTGGACACGAATGTGAAGATTGTGGTGGCCCTTTCTACCGATAAAGCCGCTGCCCCAATCAATTTGTACGGTGCTACCAAACTGGTTTCCGATAAATTATTCATCGCTGCAAACAACATCAAAGGCTCAAGGGAATTGCGTTTTTCCGTAGTCCGCTATGGCAATGTGATGGGATCGAGAGGATCAGTCATTCCATTTTTCAGGAACATCGCGAAGACCGGCGTAATCCCGATCACCCATAAAGAAATGACCCGTTTCAACATCTCTTTGGAAGAAGGCGTCGATATGGTGATGTGGGTACTTGAAAATGCCATCGGGGGCGAATTATTTGTGCCTAAAATACCATCCTATAAAATTCTCGATGTGGCCAAAGCCATTGCCCCCAATGCCAAAATAGAGGATGTGGGAATCCGTCCCGGGGAGAAGTTGCACGAAGAAATGATCACCGAAAGCGATTCGTACAACACCATCGAATTCGACCGGTATTTTGCCATCCTTCCCAGCGATGCCGATAAATCGAAATACCTGAAGCACTTCAATGCGAAAGAAGTGGAGAAAGGATTCAAATATAACTCGGGCACTAATACGGAATGGGAAACAATCGAAAGTCTTCGGGAAAAAATTATCGAACATGTTGACCCTAATTTTAAACCTATCCTATGAAACGAATACCTTACGGACGGCAGCACATAACCGACAGCGATATTGAGGCTGTGACCAAAGTCCTTAGATCGGATTTCCTTACCCAGGGGCCCAATGTAAAAGAATTTGAAGATGCTTTTGCCGAATACATTGGGTGCAAATATGCCGTGGCTGTTTCGAATGGCACGGCGGCCCTTCATCTGTGTGCCCTGGCCCTGAATGTGCAACCCGGAGACAAAGTGATCACCACACCTATTACTTTTGCTGCCTCGGCCAATTGCGTGCGCTATGCCGGTGGCGATGTGGTTTTTGCCGATATTGACCCCAACACCTATCTCATCGATTTGGATAAAATAAGGGAATTGTTGCAGGCTTCCCCAAAGGGGACTTACAAAGGAATTATCCCTGTTGATTTTGCAGGCCGACCGGTCGACCTGGAAGCATTACAAAAATTGGCCGATGAGTATGGCCTTTGGATAATCGAAGATGCCTGTCATGCGCCCGGTGGATATTTTACCGACAGCAAAGAAGTGCAACAAAACTGTGGAAATTCAAACTTTGCCGACATGGCCATATTCTCTTTCCATCCGGTGAAACACATTGCTGCCGGAGAAGGAGGGATGATTACCACCAACGACAAGGCATTGTATGAAAAAGTGTTGAATTTACGCACTCATGGCATTCAGCAAGATCCTGAGAAAAAAATACACAACCACGGCATCTGGTACTACGAGATGCAAGAGCTGGGTTATAATTACCGGCTCACAGACATCCAGGCTGCCCTGGGCTTAAGCCAATTGTCGAGAGCCGATGAAGGAATGAAAAAGCGTAGGATCATTGCCAAAAAATATGAAGAAGCCTTAAGAGATAAATCATACATAAAAGGGCAATCGGGTGTGGTTGAAGGCCATGCCTATCATTTGTACGTGGGTGAATTTGAAAACAGGACAGGGCTGATTAATTTTCTCAGGGAATTCAACATTTTCTGCCAGGTGCATTACATCCCGGTGCATTTGATGCCCTACTACCGTGATCTTGGGTGGGGCGATGGAGACTTCCCACATGCCGAAAATTATTACAAACACTGCCTGAGCCTACCCATCTTCCCAACTTTAACGGATGAAGAGCAGCTCTTTGTTCTGGATAAAATAAACGAGTTTTACGGGCATGGCTAACATTGCAATTATACCGGCAAGGGGTGGGAGTAAGCGGATTCCGGGAAAAAACATCAAGGATTTTCTGGGGAAACCCGTAATTGTTTATTCCATCGAGATTGCCATAGAATCCGGGTTGTTCGACGAGATCATGGTTTCGACTGATGACCACCAAATTGCAAAAGTTGCCCGGGAAGCTGGTGCAAACGTGCCGGTGATGCGTTCGGGAAAAAATGCTGATGATCACGCCACCTTAGCCGACGTAGTGCTTGAGGTAGTGGAGTATTATAAAAAGGAAGGCAAAGTTTTCGACAAGATTTGTTGCATTTTGCCCACGGCCCCTTTAATAAAAATCGTTCGGCTAATGCAGGGACACGAAATGCTGAATGAAGAAGACTATACCTCTGTGGTTCCGGTAGTCCCATTCTCATTTCCGATTCTGCGATCCTTCAAAATAAACGAGAAAAACATACTTGAGGCAAACTGGCCTGAATATTTCACGAAACGGAGCCAGGATTTACCACCAAGTTATCACGACAGTGGTTCTTTTTATTGGGTGGAATACAATAGTTTCGTAAATGAGAAAAGCTTGCTTACCCAAAAATCTACAGCTCTTATCCTCGATGAAATTGAAGTACAAGACATCGATTCTGAAACCGACTGGAAATTAACCGAATTAAAATACAAACTAAACCATGGGCAAGCCTAAAGTCATCCTACGCGCAGATGGTAGCCCTAAAATTGGCATGGGGCATTTTACCCGTACTTTGGCTTTGTCCGAAATGCTGAAGGATGACTTTTATTTGATCTATGCCACACGGAATCCTACACTACAACAACTATCAGAAATCAATCTGATTTGTCAGGAAGTGGTGTCTTTACCGGACGATGATTCTCATTTCGATGTATTCCTGTCCAATTTAACAGGGGATGAGATTGTTGTGCTGGACAATTACTTTTTCGACACTGCCTATCAACAAAAAATAATGACGAAAGGCTGCAAGCTGGTCTGCATCGACGATATGCACGACAAACATTATGTGGCTGATGCGGTGATCAACCATGCAGAAGGGATTGACGAATCCCAATTCTCCTGCGAGCCCTATACTCAGCTTTTCCTGGGTTTGAAATATGCCTTACTCCGAAGCCCATTCCTGAAACCGGTAAATTCTATTCAGGCAAAAAAATACGATTTATTGATCGGGATTGGGGGTGCCGATCCAAGGGATATTACCTCAAAAATTACAACAAAAATTTTGAATTTAAACTTAAACCTGAATTTAGCTGTTTTAGTAGGAAACGCATATCAAGGGAAGATGAGTCAGAATGAATATCCGGGTGTGGAAGTATTGAGAAACCTAAATGCACAGCAAGTTTCCAATTTGATGGCTGATTCATCGGTTGGTTTATTCCCATCCAGTTCGGTTGCCATTGAAGCCATTGCTATGCGCTTGCCATTTTTGGTGGGCTATTTTGTCGAAAATCAAAGGAACTTTTATAATTATCTGATTTCATCCGATATGGCCAAGCCTCTTGGGGATTTTCAGAATATTGAATTCGACAATCTTAAAACCTGGCTTGTTCAGCTTGCGGATAATCAGGCTGTCTATCGAAATAGGTATAGGGATTTAATCGATTTAAAATCACCAAATAGAATTTTAGAAACCTTTAAAAACTTGGAATATGAAAAATGAATATGTATCAGAAAGATTGTTTTTGAAAGAAATTGATATCAAGGAAATTGATGATAGGGTACTTTTATGGTTCAAGGATGATGAACTTATGAGGTTTTATACAAGTTCAAAAAGGGAAATCACAAAGGAGGTTTTAATTAAATCTATAATGGATGGAAAGGAAAACAACAACCTGTTTACCTTTGGGCTGTATGATAAAGCAGAGAATATAATAATAGGAACAATTAAACTTGGTCCAATCAATCATTCTCATAAAACCTCAGATTTGGTTATTTTGATTGGAGATAGAAACTATTTGGGAAAAGGTTTGGCCGTTGAAGCAATAAAATTGGGGAATAGACTTGCATTTGAAGAATTTGATATGCGAAAGCTATATGGTGGAATGTATCTATCGAACATTTCATCAATAAAAGCTTATACAAGAGCTGGTTGGATTGCAGAAGGCAGATTAAAAGGACAGTATTTTGTAGACAATAAAAATGAGGATAGGCTTTTAGTAGGATGTTTCAACCCAAAGTATTTCTCGGATAAAGAAATTGAAGAATTACGGAATAATGAAAGTAGATATTTATAAATCTTTATCTGAAAGCGTATTTATCATCGCAGAGCTTTCTGCAAACCACAATCAGAACAAGGAAGTTGCCATTGAAACCATAAGGGCAGCCAAAAGGGCTGGGGCCGATGCCATCAAATTGCAAACTTACACTGCCGATACAATTACTTTAGATTGTGATCACGATCACTTTAAATTGAAGGAAGGGCTGTGGAAGGGAAAGACTCTGTACGAACTTTACCAGGAAGCTTACACGCCCTGGGAATGGCACGAGGAACTTTTTGCTGTGGCCAAAGAGGAAGGCTTGGTCTGTTTCTCATCGCCCTTCGATAAAACAGCCGTCGACTTTTTAGAGCAATTGGATGTACCTGCCTATAAAATTGCCTCCTTCGAAATCCAGGATATTCCCTTGATCAATTATGTGGCAAGAAAAGGCAAACCCATAATCATCTCCACCGGAATTGCCGATTTCGAGGATATTGAGTTGGCCTTAAAAACATGCAGGGATGCCGGAAACGATCAGATTGTTCTACTGAAATGCACTTCCTCATACCCTGCCCCGGTTGATGAAGCAAATCTTGTGATGATCCCTGTCCTGAAAAAAACATTTGGGGTTGAGGTGGGTTTGTCCGATCATACATTAGGGATTACCGTCCCCATTGTGGCAACCACCTTGGGTGCACGGGTAATCGAAAAGCATTTCATATTAAACAAGTCGATTGGCGGACCAGACGCTTCCTTTTCATTAGATTATGATGAATTCTCTGCCATGGTGCAGGCTGTGAGGGAGGCCGAAAAATCATTAGGGAAAGAAAGTTTTGAATTGAACGAAAAGGTGAAGAAAAGCAAAGCTTTCGGACGCTCCCTATTTGTGGTAGAGGACATTAAAGCCGGGGATTCAATAACCGAAAAAAATGTACGTTCCATTCGGCCAGGCATGGGCTTACACCCAAAACACTTTGTGGATGTTGTTGGCAAAAAAGCAAAATCGGATATTCAAAGGGGTACGCCACTAAGTTTCGATTTAATTGATTAATTACGGTGGGCGAAATTCAAAAACAATCCATTCGGGGCACGGTATTTATTTATGCCGGGGCAATTATTGGGTTTCTCACTTCCGGCATTCTGTTCCCACGCCTACTTTCAACAGAGCAAATAGGGCTGGTCAATGTATTGGTTTCTTATGCAACAATATTCTCACTAATTGCAAGTCTCGGTTTTCTCGCTACTACAACAAAGATGTTTCCATTTTTCAGGGATAAAAGTAAAAACCATAATGGATTTGTTTTTCTAGGTAGCTCAATATCCCTTATTGGATTTGTTTTGGTCGGGATCATATTCTTTTTCATAAACAAATATTTCATTTTTGATGAAAAGAATAATTCGGATTTATTGCAGCAATATAGCTTTCTTATTTATCCCTTGTCCTTTTTTATAGTTCTGTATAATTTTCTTGATAATTATAATAAAGCCTTGTTTAACGCATCCAGGGGATTATTCTTAAAGGAATTTCTATTGCGTATCGTAATCGTGTGTTTAATAATTGGTTTTGCAATTCATATAATCGATTTTGGTGATTTCGTATATTTATATGTAGCCTCTTATTCTATCCCCCTGTTCATCATTATGTACCTGTTAAGCAGAGAAGGCCAATTGTCCTATGTGCCCCGAAAAGGGATTATTGACAAATCCCTAATAAAGCCAGTGCTCAGTATCAGTTTTTTTGGGATCTTATCTACCACCTCAGCTGTAATAACTTTTCAGATCGACCGGATTATGGTTGAAGATATGGTAGGTTTAAGTGCAGCCGGTATTTATTCCACTTGTTTCTTTTTTGGGACACTGGTAATATTACCATCACGAGCTATATTAAAAATAAGCTCTACCTATATTGCTGATTCATTTCGGAATAAGGACATTGAAATGATCAGTTCTATTTATCATAAAACTTCTTTAAATCAATATATTCTTGGTTGTCTCATATTTATTGGGCTTTGGGTGAACGACAAAAACATAATTTCGATATTGGGGACTGATTTTATTGAAGGGAAGTGGGTCGTTTTTTTCATAGGCCTTGCCTATTTATCGGATATGCTTTCTGGTGCAAGTACCCATATAATTGCAAATTCCGACTATTACAAGGCTCAATCCGTTTTTTCATTTGCCCTGATTGTTGTAGTCGTGATTTTCAATTTGATTTTTATACCCTATATGGGTTTAGTAGGTGCAGCAGTAGCATCATTCCTGGCCAAATTCGCTTTTAATCTTGCGAAATTTATTTTTATATGGCACAAGTTTAAATTGCAGCCATATAATTTACACTATGTATATATTTCTATAGTAGCGATATTGGCCTATTTGGCAGGTTATTTTACCCCAGGTTTCGATAATTATATTTTTGATATTGCAGTTCGTAGTTCCATTACGGCCTCTACTTTTCTTATCTTAACCTATCTGTTTAATATTTCGGAAGAGCTATCATTAGCAGCAAACAATTTGACAAAGAAGGTTTTTAAGAGATAGTTACTGATAGCCAGATGGTGCTGTTAAGGAAGCTGCCTCTAATTGGCAATTATGCCGATAATAATTATACGAAAACCTTATGGGTTTTATGTACTTCGGGCTTTCGACCTGATTTCAAACAAAAAATCCCGATCCATAATTATGGATCGGGATTTTTATGTGTGAACGAGATTCTATCAAGAGTTGGTGTGACTTCGTGTCACCCCCACACTCCCAACAAATGAACTAAGCTCTTCAACTTTTCAACTAAGAACTCCTCAACTCTAAACCTATTGTCCGATTCTCATTTTGTAGAACGAACGGTACACAAAGTATAAAGCTACCAGTAAAAATGCTACGCCAATGTATGGGGCAATTTCTCTGAATTGTTCTGCAATTGCTATCTCCATTGCCAAAAGACCAAACAAGGTTGTAAATTTAATGACCGGATTAAGTGCAACCGAAGAAGTATCTTTATATGGATCACCTACAGTATCGCCAACAACCGCTGCATCGTGCAATGGTGTGCCTTTTTCTTTCATATCCACTTCGATAATTTTCTTTGCGTTGTCCCATGATCCTCCTGCATTGGCCATAAAGATTGCCTGAAATAATCCAAAAAAGGCCAATGATAAAAGGTATCCAATGAATAGGGATATTGGGGCTGATAGTTTTAATATTTGGTCATGAACACCAGGTTCTCCGGCCCTTGCGAGAATATCCGAAGTAAGCCCAATGGGCGATGAAATAAATGCAAAGGCCAGAGCAAAGGAGAAGATGGCAATAAAAATATTCCACATTCCCTTTTGTGCATATATAGTACAAATCTGGACCACTTCTCTCGATTTTTTCAAGTCCGCTTTTTTGGGTGCATTGGGGTCGAGGTTGATGTTATCTTTGATATAGGCAACAGCACGGCTTGCACCAGTAGTTACCGCTTGAATACTTGCTCCGGTAAACCAGTAAACAACCGCCCCTCCCAGCAGAAATCCCATGATCGTATAAGGATTTAAAACGTTCAGGATTTCTTCAGGCTTTATGTGCAAGGTATGTTGGACGACAAGGATAAGCGAGAAAATCATAGTGGTGGCACCTACCACAGCAGTACCGATCAATACAGGTTTTGCGGTAGCTTTAAAAGTATTCCCGGCACCGTCGTTTGCCTCAAGATAATGTTTCGATTTTTCGAAATCGGGTTTGAACCCAAAATCTCTTTCAATTTCTTCTGAAATGCCCTCGGTTTCTTCAATCAACGATAGTTCATAAATCGATTGGGCGTTATCAGTTACCGGGCCATACGAATCGACCGCAATAGTAACAGGGCCCATGCCGAGCATCCCAAAAGCGACCAGGCCAAAAGCAAAAATCGAAGGATAAATCATTACTTCGCCCAGTCCGTAAGTACTGGCAAAATAAGCAACAAACATGAGAAGGAAAAATACCATCCCCATCCAAAAAGCTGAAAAGTTACCCGCTACCAATCCAGATAGGATGTTCAGCGATGCCCCACCTTCTTTCGAAGCATTTACCACTTCTTTTACGTGAGTGGAATGTGGCGAGGTGAAAAGCTTGGTAAATTCAGGGATTAAGGCTGCCCCCAAAGTACCGGCACTAATGATTACCGACAAGGTAAGCCACATGTTGTGCGGTAGGTCGTAAATGGTGAGATAGCTGATTGCAAATGTCACCACAATGGAAAGTATGGATGTGATCCAAACCAACGAAGTCAAAGGTTTTTCAAAATCAAGATCGTCAACATTTTTATATTTGGCATTAGCAAGGGCACCATTGATCCAATAAGCACCGATTGAAGTGATGATCATCAGAATACGCATCAAGAAAATCCAAACTAAAAGCTGGGTCTGCAGAGAAACATCAACAATAGCAAGTAGGATGAAAGAGATGAGGGCAACTCCTGTTACTCCGTATGTTTCAAAACCATCGGCAGTTGGTCCAACCGAGTCACCGGCGTTATCGCCCACGCAGTCGGCAATAGTTCCCGGGTTGCGGGGATCGTCTTCGCCAATTTTAAAGATCACTTTCATGAGGTCGGAACCGATATCTGCAATTTTGGTGAAGATACCACCTGCTATACGAAGCACGGAAGCTCCCAACGATTCGCCAATAGCGAATCCAATAAAACTTGCCCCGGCATATTCTCCCGGAACAAACATCAGGATGATTAACATCATGATTAGCTCCAGGGAGATCAGCACGACGCCAATACTCATCCCGGCAGTCAAAGGGATATTTAATAATTTGATAGGTTTGCGTTCCAAAGATGCAAATGCCATACGTGCATTGGCCAGGGTATTCATCCTGATACCAAACCAGGCCACGCTGTACGAGCCGAGAATACCCAGCACAGTCCAGCCTAATATAATGGCAACACCACCAAACCCAAAGTTGGCATCCGACAAGTAGCCAAAATAAAAAGCGACCGCTGCGCCGATAAACAAGAACAAAATAGCCAAAAATTTTCCTTGTTGAAGGAGATATGTTTTTCCGGTTTCGTAAATTACCTGGGCAACATCAAGCATCGACTTGTGCGCCTTTAATTTTTTTACTTTCAGGAATTGGAATAAACCAAATACGAACCCAGCTATGGTAATTAGAAATCCCCAATATAAAATAGTTTGGGAATGCATATCATCCGGGATTTTTAAATCTGCCTCGCTGGCAAACATAAACGCTGGTGCCAGGATGGTGAATAACAAACTGAGAGATAAATGCTTCTTCATTTTCATAATCGTTTTATATGTTTTGTAAAGATGGCCGCAAAAATAGAATAGATTCATTTGAAATCATTCTAAATAGTGAAAAAAATCATGTATTTGGTTGAATTTCAAAAGCTGTGATTGGTTTTAAAAATTAGAATCTTAATCTTGCTCACTTTGCTGAACAATAATAGATAAAGAAAATTGGAAATTTATTACCGCAAAGAAAATTCTTTAAATACAATCCTGTCCTGGCATTAAGCTTATTCAGCAATCTTCAATCGCTTCGATTCTGCTATGCTCAACCCTGTTTCAAAAGAAATTTCATTTGCCGGAATACCGAGTCTATTGAGTTGCTGTGCAAGTCGAGAATATAGTCTTGATCCGAAATCCAGGCTTGCCGGCTTAATGAAACTTTCAAATTAACTTCGTCAAGATTCATAGCTGTCCGAAAGATTAATATAGGAATAAAGCCCGAAAATTCCAATTTTTGAAGCGCAAACTTTTAAAAAAAATTATGGGCTTTATTCCACTGCATAAAAGTATAAAAAATTCGACTTTCCCCTTGTTGAAA
>JAIOYV010000128.1 GCA_021740905.1 Bacteroidales bacterium | reverse complement strand
CCCTTTTACTGTTAGCCCGGAGTCCTCCTGCAATTGGATAAGCTCTCGATATTTTTCTTCTTTCCGCATTTCCATTTTTGCTGCGAAAGATAGACCGGCTCAGGGGTGCTGACAATATGTACCAGGCCGATTGCTTACGCCCTATTTTGAAATCCGTATTGGTTGCAACACAGGAAGTGTAGTTGCCGGAATAGTGGGGATCAAGAAGTTTGCTTATGATATTTGGGGCGATACGGTGAACATTGCTTCACGCATGGAATCATCTGGCGAGCCGGGTAAAGTCAATATTAGCGGTAGCACCTACGAATTGGTGAAAGATACATTCACTTGCACACACCGTGGCAAAATTGAAGCAAAAAATAAAGGAATGATCGATATGTATTTTGTTGAAAAGCTGATTATGTATAACCCTTTGGGCAAGGATGGGCCTATTGCAAATCGTCGCCAGCGAGTGGGCAAGTAAATCAACTCTTTTATGTCCTTTGGGCAGGCCGAAAATCTCATTCCCATGCAGCTAAGGCCTATTGCGGAAAAAATCGTGTCTCCCAACTTGTGTTTTTGAATAGCTTTTTCTTCGACCTTTGTATAGTCAACTGACCCTGCAAATTTTAATGTCTCTTATTGGTAACTGGAATATTATTAATCAGTCAGTTTCAAAATTATCTTTCTTATTTTTTCTTTTGTTGAAATGTCAATCTGTCCCATAATAAGCTCAACCATGTCCTTCTTCAAAGTGGCTATCTTATGAATACGGATTACAGAGGGTAACTTTAGTCCTGATTTTTCCCAATCGTCAATAGATATGTCGTTTTTCGTTTTGTAAATTTGACTTGTTATCCGGCATACAATTATATCATCATCATTAAAGTCATTGATTATCAAAGCGGGCCTCCTTTTAAAGGTCTTTCCATCAGTAAATGGAAATTTAAGCAGGACGATGTCTCCGAAACTCAATTTATCCATAATTAATAGGTGTCATAAATTGCATCCGTATCGTCGTATCCCTTTAAAAATTGACTTTGAGTCGCATGTTGAAAAATCATGTCATCATATATATCCGAATCATCAACAAGCACAATAACCCGAACATCTTTATCTTTTTTTGTTTGTAGTTCAGTTTGGATCTTTGCCGGTATCAAAATCCGATTGTTTTTTATCTTCGACTTAAACTCTAATGCTCTCATATTTTTATTCTTTACACAAAGGTAATCAATTTATCTAAAAGGTTCTATTCGTTGATAAGGTACGAAATGGAAATTCGCACCAGTATCGTGAGAGTCTTTGGCTAAGGAGACACCGATTGCAAATCGGAAACAGCGAGTGGGTTACTTTATTTGTATTGATCGGGAGTAAATATTAGCTTAAGCAGATGTTCACTATTCTTGTCTTTATAGTTGTAGGCCATTGTTACATCATTGTCCCTGAATGTTTTTAAATCCGGATTTGTCTTAATGTTATTCAGGATCACGGGATTTAGGTATTCTTCAAGGCTCCCAATGTCAATACTGTCTTTTACCAAATTAACCAAAGTATAATTGTATTGAAAGGTTTTACCCGGAAGCGCAAGGGCATTGTCAAGTCGGGTTTCACTATCTACTATTATAAAAATCTTTAGGCCCATTATTCTATCGCTATATCACCTCTATCGAGGTGTTCATTCACCTAAATCAATTCTGATGCTTTCAACAAAATGCGGAAATTTATCCCGTTTTTAGTATAATTCACTGGCAATCGCCATCATCTGTTTGTCAAACGATGGAGCTTTAAAAAAGTATTGTTGTGCCAAAATTGCAATTGTCAGCCCAACAGCAAAACCGATATACGTTTTGACCTTTTGTTTTTGCTTCTGGTTGTCGAGGTGTTTGTTCCATAATTAGCAGAATTTAGTTTTTGGTAATTATTATACAAGTTATGGTTAGTAAATGCCTGACAGCGCTGGATTCCAGCGACTGTTATTTGTTGTCCCCAATGTTTTAGAGACCCCCAGTATACAGCCTGTCCCGCACCGATAGGTCGGGAAGGCCCGTACGTATGGTGGTCCCGACTTTCAGTACGGGATAAATGGTGAGAGGCGCATCCCAGCTATTTTAGCCGGGGCCGTCTACTCGATTAGCGGTTCGGTTTTTCTATTACTGTGAAATACTCTTTGTTAAATATTCCAAAATAAGTTTTGGCATCAAATTCTTCATAATAAGGTATAAACTTTCTCAGGTTTTTCCTTACGTCTTCGTCATAAGCCATTAGGTATTTCATTTTTGTGTCTGCGACTTCAGAAATATCAATTTGAGTTGTAGGTTCTGGCATCCCAGATATACCATACATTTTATTGGCAATATCACTTGCATTGGGATAGCCCCACTTTTTCATTCTTTCGCCCAACCATTTGTCAACAATTTCTTTTTCCATATGGTCGGTATAAACAGATTGATAGATTCTTTGAATTTCAATTTTATCTTCTTCAAAAAGGTCTTTCATTAATTGACTTATAAAAATATGTTCTGGATGCCCATAGCCGCCTTTTTCGTTGTCAAGAGTGAAAATTACAGAAGGTTTAAAATCGTTCACTTTTTTTATTAGAGCATCAGAAACTTTCTTGGTAAGAAATTGCTCTTTAATTTTTGCATAAGGGATTGGTAAATAAGGGCTTTTCATTGTATCTAAACCTATGCGATAATAGCCATCTTCTAAGATAAGTTCGTTGCTGGTGCAAATAATTTCCGCAGGATTTTTACCTGTTTTTGCCAAAATATGGCTTTGCAGGCTTAATTGTTGGATGCTCCAACCTTTTGCTGTCAATTTTGCTATCGTTCCAGACATTGCACAGTCATCATCATCATGTGCTACAACTATAAGAGCTTTCTTGTGGCCGACCGTATCCAAAAAAACATCATTTGGATAGGTTTCTGTTGCCACAAATTTGTTAAGGTCTTCTTTCGCTACCTTTTCTTGACATCCCCAAAGGTTGAAGACCAAGAGAATCATTAAAATTACTTGTCCTTGTTTCATTTTTAAGTTTTTTATTCGTTTTAAACTGACCGCTAACATTTAATATTTACTACGCTATTGCGTATATTGACCCAAATCTGGGTATTTATCCACAGTACACTTGCGCTTATTTCGCATATCTAAATTATTTTGCCTGGGATATCTCTGTTTCATATAGCTGTTTTTGATATCTGTAATCATGGTTTCCGTTTATTCCCACCAAAAGTAAGAATTGTTTTGAGACCAACAAGCTAAGGTCTGTCTCAAACTCATCTCCAAAGCTTTTTAGCTAAATAATTCTTCCATTTCGTTTTGTTGCTTCAACGCATCGTTTTGCCTTTTTTCCTCCAATTGTTTTGCGTTGAGTTTGGTCACAATTTTCTTTCCGGTTTTTTCTTCAATTTCTTTGCGGGTATTCCCTGCAATGGTGCCGCCTTGTCTGGCAATTTTGCGGTTTTCGGGTAGTGTTTTTGGTTTTTTCCCTTTTGATATTTCGGTGGTGGTTGCCTCGGCAAGCATGTTGAGCACCAGTTCCAGGTTGGTCATGTTGTCGCGCAGGTTTTCTTTTTTCAGGTCTTTGTGTTTTTTGTATTCCTTGGTCGTAAAACCGCTCCATGCCTGTGTAATATCATCGGTGAGAATGGCGAACTCCTGTCCTTTTTGCACACCCCGGTTTTCCCATTCGTCGGTCAATTCTTTGCGGATTTCAATACTTTTCAACCTCTGGTTTATCCATTCTTTCGAATAGCCTTTCGCAGATAGGTTTCCATCAATCGGTCAATCCCAATTTCGGGGTCTTCAATTTCATCTATCCGCTCGCGGGCAACTTTGGCTATCCATAGTTTAAAAGGTTCGGCTTTGGGTGATGGGATGCTTTGTATCAAACGGAACAGTTGCTCGGTGTCGGCCACATCGGTTTTGTAAAATTTACCATCTGCCGATTGCAATTTCAGTTGGTTACAATTTGTAACCAACTCGCTACCTTCCTTGTTTAATCGGTGTTTTAGTACTTTCCAATAATTATTTGGGTTGGGGCTGTCGCTCAAAACACCCACCACATCAACAATCGAAAAGTACCATTTCTCTTGTTCTTTGACCCATGGGGAGCGGATTTGCTTTTGCATTAATAAATTAACTATTTAAGAAATTCGCGATGAGACTGAAAAAGTTTCCATATATTAGAACTTAGGCGTACCTTTGTTCTTATTAAAACATTACAAATGCAAAAAAAATTGAGATCGTTTTACTTGGAGAAGTTTGGGATTTGTTGGATAGTATTGATGAGAAAGCGAAAGAAAAGATACTGTACAACATTGAAAAATCGAAATATGTAGGTGATCCTGAATTATTTAAAAAGCTAAATGAAGATATATGGGAATTCAGGAAAATTTATCGCAAAACATATTATAGGCTGTTTTCATTTTGGGACAAAACAGAGAAAACAGAGACATTGGTTGTTGCAACTCATGGCATAATTAAGAAAACAAGCAAAGCTCCAAAAACAGAAGTTGATGAAGCACGGGCGATTATGAAGCTTTATTTTGATCAAAAACCAAAACAATAAAAACTATGGAAAATACTGATAAACTGCGAATTTACACCTTAGAAGAAGCCAAGAATAAACACATAGGTGAAGTTGGTACAGATAAACGGGACAAGTATGAATATGAACTCAGGCTTGACCTTTTGGGAGAGATGATAAAACAAACTCGCAAGGAAAGGCATTTGACCCAGTCTGAGCTTGGAGAAATGATTGGTGTTCAAAAATCTCAAATATCACGTATTGAGAAAAATGCAAAAAATGTTACCATTGAGACTATCCTGCGAGTATTTAAAGCATTGAAAGCTAAGGTAAATTTCAATGTAGAGTTACTTGACGGAGAATTCAAAATTGCATAAATCAATCTAAAACGACCCCGTAAAAACAGTCCGGTTTTTAATGGAACGGCCCAGGGTCACTTCGTCGGTATATTCCAGCTCGTCGCCAATCGACACGCCACGGGCAATGGTCGAAATGGTGATGTTGTGTTTCGAGAGTTTCCGGTAAATAAAAAAGTTGGTCGTGTCGCCCTCCATCGTAGTTGATAGTGCAAGGATGATTTCTTTTACCGCGCCAGATGCCACCTTTTCTTCCAGGCTGGTTATGGTGAGGTCGCCGGGGCCAATGCCATCCATGGGCGAAATTATCCCGCCCAGCACATGATATTGCCCATTGTATTGGTGGGTGCCTTCAATGGCCATAATGTCTTTTATGTTTTCGACCACACACACGGTAGTTGCATCCCGGAAGGAATCGGAGCAGATAGAGCAGACATCGGCATCGGAAATGTTGTGGCAATTCTTGCAATGCTTTATTTCGTTGCGGAGTTCGATAAAGGCATTGCCAAAACGTTTTACCGTATCCTTGTCCTGCCTCAGCAAATGCAACACCAGCCGCAGGGCCGTTTTCTTTCCGATGCCCGGCAAGCTTGCAAATTCATTCACAGCTTTTTCCAACAAAACCGATGGGTACGAATTGATTTCCATGTTCGTTTTCTTTGCCTCAAAAATACTTCTTTTATAATTCTAAAGTTGAATATATCTTTGAGCATTCATTAACTGGGGGCATTCATTCATGGATGCAAATTCGTGTAATTCGATGACAAAAATTTAATTGTATGAAAATAGTAGTACTTGGAGCAGGTTTGGTAGGACGACCAATGGCAATGGACCTTGCCAACGATCCTCAATATAAAGTAACATTGATCGACATCGATCAAAGCAATTTAGACAAGCTCCCGCCCGAAATGGGAATTTCAACCAAACAGGCCGATCTATCCCAACCTGGATCAGTTCAGAAGATAGTCCGCGATTTTGATTTTGTGATCTCGGCGGTGCCTGGTTTTATGGGTTACGAAACGGTGAAGGAAATCATCCATGCAGGAAAGGATGTGGTCGACATTGCTTTTTTTCCTGAAGAACCATACGATTTGGATGACCTGGCCAAAAAACACAAGGTACGCTGCATTGTCGACTGTGGTGTGGCACCGGGTATGAGCCACATCCTGGTGGGCTATCTCGAAAGCTATTTTGATGTGCTCGAAAATGCTGTGATTTATGTTGGGGGACTGCCTAAAACCCGCGAGTGGCCTTACGAATACAAAGCCGTTTTTTCCCCCGTCGATGTGTTGGAAGAATACACCCGTCCTTCCCGGATTATCGAAAATGGCAAACTTGTGGTGAAACCTGCCCTCAGCGAACCCGAGCTGTTGAATTTTAAACCTGTCGGTACCCTCGAAGCCTTTAACAGCGATGGCTTGCGGACCCTTTCCAAAACCATTAAAGCCATCAATCTAAAAGAAAAGACTTTGCGCTATCCGGGGCACATTGAAATTATGCGGATACTGCGCGATTCGGGTTTTTTCGATCAGGAAGAAAAACAAATTGGCAATGCCCGGATCCGTCCTATCGATTTTACATCCAGCCTTCTTTTTCCGAAATGGGAACTTAAACCTGGAGAGGTCGATTTTACCATCATGCAAGTGTATGGCGAAGGCATCAAAAATGGCAAAAGGCAAAAACTTACTTTCGACCTGTACGACGAATTTGACATTATTTCGGGCATCCATTCCATGGCCAGGACAACGGGATATACAGCTACATCAGCCCTTCGGATGCTGATTGGCAATGTTTACACAGAAAAGGGACTTACCCTGCCCGAATACCTCGGAAGGGATAAAAGATGTGTTGATTTCCTTCTAAAGGAACTGGAAGAAAGAGGTGTGATATATGAGAAATCACTGGTTGAAATAGATTGAATTAGAATGAGGATAGAACACAGATAACACAGATTGCGCGGATTCTCACTAATAAAAAAAATCCGTTTTTGTCTGTGTCATCCGCGTCATCCGCGTTCTATCAAAATATTATTATGGAAAAGATCGAACTACGAAAAACCGACATCACCCAATTAGAGGTTGATGCCCTTGTAAATGCTGCCAATACCAGTTTGTTAGGTGGTGGGGGAGTAGATGGTGCAATCCATCGGGCGGCTGGTCCCGAGTTGTTGGCAGAATGTCGAACATTGAATGGCTGCCCTACCGGTGAAGCCAAAATTACCAAAGGCTACCTTCTGCCGGCCCGCTTTGTGATCCACACTGTTGGCCCGGTTTGGCATGGAGGGCAAAGTAAGGAGGAAGAATTGCTGGCATCGTGCTACCGCCGAAGTTTGGAATTGGCTCTTGCCAATGGAGTACGAAGCATTGCTTTCCCAAACATCAGCACAGGGGTTTATAGTTTCCCCAAGCAAAGAGCCGCAGAAATAGCTCTTTCGGAAGTGAAAGCATTTCTTGCCCTAAACCCATCCATCGAAAAAGTAGTTTTTGCCATTTTTGATGATGAGAACATGGAAATTTATCAGAAGCTACATAAATGATTATTGTTGCACCGAACGCCTCAATTCATAAGCCTCCTTTAGCCATCCCAACAATTGAGCATCTATTTCATAGGGGTGGATTATTGGGTAGCAATTTGCAGGCTTTCTCTATACTCCATCACTCCATTACTCCATCACTCCATCACTCCAAATTTATTGCCCCCCGATCTATTCATGATCCTAACACTATTTTCTGATCAGGCAATTTTGTCGAAAACCTTTTTCAATCCCCATTTTCCATTTCCAGTCCTTGACTGTACATGGTCATGGCTTTCAGGCTCATACCCATGCTTGAGAATCCCCCGTCGTGGAAAAGGTTCTGCATGGTCACTTTTTTGGTCAGATCCGAAAACATGGTGACACAATAATCGGCACACTCTTCAGCCGTGGCATTTCCCAAAGGCGACATGCGCTCGGTAAAGTCCATCAGGTTGTCGATGCCTTTCACGCCACTACCGGCAGTAGTCAATGTGGGCGATTGAGAAATTGTATTGATCCTGATTTTTTTATCCCGGCCATAGATGTATCCAAAGCTGCGGGCAATCGACTCAAGCATGGCTTTCGCATCGGCCATTTCGTTGTACCGGTACAAGGTACGTTGAGCGGCCACATACGAAAGAGCCACAACCGATCCCCATTCGTTTATGGCATCGAGTTTTCGAGCCACCTGCAAAACCTTGTGAAAAGATATTGCCGAAATGTCGAGGGTCTTTTGCATGTAGTTATAGTCGAGGTCGTCGTAAAGCCGCCCCTTGCGGACATTCAACGACATACCTATCGAGTGCAGGATAAAATCGATTTTGCCCCCAAACTTGTCCATTGCAACTTGAAACAGATTTTGCAAATCGGCCACACTGGTAGCGTCGACAGGAACAACCTGGGTGTTGCAAGCCTCGGCCAGCTTATCAATATCGCCAAAGCGAATGGACGAAGGTGTGTTGGTGAGTATAAATTCTGCGCCCTCTTCATAAGCGCGTTCTGCCACCTTCCAGGCTATCGACATTTCGTTCAATGCCCCAAAAATGATCCCTTTTTTTCCTTTCAGTAAATTATATGCCATAGTTAAAGATTTGAGAGGGTAACAAACAAAGCGAAGTTTTGTTTAGGTGATTTTGTCATTGGGGAATTAAGTAATTAGGTAATTAAAGAATTGGGGGGAGTTCCTTCAACGATGAAGCTTCGGTGGATGAAAGGTGAGTTCTGAAAGTCGCTGAACAAAATGAATGGTTCTGTTATTTTTCCATAACCAATTTTTGTATTATCCTTCTTTTGACAAGGGCTACCTTTATAGCTCAGAGATTTCTCCCTACGCTACCAATGACAACTTTTCGTAAAAGGCTGTACGTTAAGAGGTATGCAAATTTGATTTCAGAATGAAGATCAATCCTAAATTCTTTCTTTTGTCATCTCTCTTTGTGCCCATTTTTTTTGGGTTGTGGCTCGAAATGACAAGGCTAATGTGTGTGGGCAGGCGAATGGGGGCGAGCGAAGCTCGCCCCCATTCGCCCCTCTTTTCAGCGATCTGTCATTTCGAACCCCACATTTTGTGCAGCAAAATGTGGTGGAGAGAAATCTGTTTGCCCCTTTTTGTAATATTGCCTATCCAATCAACCCTTCTTTCTTAGTCCACGTTTTTAGTTATCCCACTTTTGACAGGGGCACCCAGGCTAGTTCAAAGAACCTTTGTTCGAATTGATTCACCTCACTTCCTCACTCATCCGAATTCCTAACTTCCTTACTCACCGCAATTACTCAAGTTCCTAATTCCTCAATTCCTTAATTCCTCAATTACCTAATCACCCTACTTACCTCAGCCACAATTTTCACACTGCGATTAAGTTCTTATTTCTGGTATATTTTTCAAAGGGGATAAGATTCAATTGAAAAATAATCTGTCCCTAATTTGTAAATATATATTTTTGACCCAAAGAAAAGATCAAATTATGCGAAGTTATATTATTACACTAATTCTGATGATTGTTTTTGCGGCCTCATGTTATAGCCAAAATGTTGGTCAATCGGGCGACTCACTTGTCAATTACACCGACATAAATGGCATGAAGCAGGGTTTCTGGAAGAAAGTATATGAAAACGGGAACATTGCCTACGAGGGCTATTTTAAAGATGATAAACCTGTAGGGAATTTTAAACGCTATTTCGAAAAAGGAGGGGTAAGCACCGATTTGCATTACGATGAGATTACCCGGATTTGCAGAGCAAAGCTGTTTCATGAAAATATGAAAGTGGCTGCCATTGGAAATTATTATGAAAAAAAGAAAGACAGTATCTGGAATTATTTTACGCAAGAGGGACAGCTGATTGCCGTTGAATCCTATAAAATGGGAATCAAGGATGGCAAGTTCTATAAATACTACCCCGATGGCAAATTGGCAGAAGAGCAAACCTACGACAACGATAAATTGCAAGGCCCCTGGCGGAGGTTTTATCCAAACGGAAACCCCCGCTTTGAAACCATGTATAAAAACGACCAGCGAACCGGTCTGTTTTATGTGTACTTTGAGAACGGCCGTGTGCAGATAAGAGGAGCCTATAAAAATGACTTGCGCGATAAGACCTGGATTTTCTACCTCGAAGATGGCAAGGAAGATTACCAAATGGAATACAAAGATGGCAAGGCTCAAAACCAGGAATTCCTGGATGAACGTCAGCGAAAGCAATTTGAAGAATATGATAGAAACCGGTATCAGTTGAAGGACCCACAGAATTACATGAACAACCCGGAGGAATTTCTGAGAGGGTATTGAGAATGATTATTTTTTAATGATTATTGATTAGTTAGCATGATGGAAACAGTCTTCAGTATTCAGTATTAAGTAACAAGTATCAAGTATCAAGAATCAAGTATCAAGAATCAAGTATCAAGAATCAAGTATCAAGTAACAAGCAACCAGTAACCGGAAAATGAAAAATCAAAATAGTACTACTTTAAGCCCAGAGAAACAAAAACAATTCGACAAACGCTACCTCGAAATGGCATTAGTATGGTCGAAAAACTCCTATTGCAAACGCAGGCAGGTGGGGGCTTTGCTGGTAAAAGACAAGATGATCATCAGCGATGGCTACAACGGGACCCCCTCCGGCTTTGAGAATAATTGCGAAGACCCCGATAATAAAACCTTCCCCTATGTTCTCCATGCCGAGGCCAATGCCATAACCAAAGTGGCCAAATCGAATAATAGCAGCGAGGGAGCTACTCTCTATGTCACTACATCACCGTGTATGGAATGTTCTAAATTGATTATACAGGCCGGGATTACAAGGGTTGTCTACTCGTATGAATACCACGCCACGCATGGCCTCGACCTGTTGCGAAAAGTTGGGGTTGAAGTGGTCAATTTCGACCTCGACCAAAGCGATGTTGAAGTAGATATACATAAAACGGGATAAATTACCGCAGCGATTACATTAAGGAATTATGATTACACCCCTTTGGGGCTTGGTCTATCTGATACCTTATGTGTCCCAGGGCTAATTTTGACTTCGTCAAAAAATACACCCTGGGCTAATGATAACACCCCTTTGGGGCTAGATTAAATTCGAATATGGAAAGATGTTGAACAAAATCAATGATTTATGAACAATGAAATTTTTAGTCTTAAGTGTTTTGCGTTTTTCATTTGGTAGCCCCAAAGGGGTGTTATCACTAACCCAGGGTGTATCCACCGCCATAGGCGGTGGCAGCCCTGGGTGTGGAATGACATGTAAAATAAGCCCCAAGGGGGCGCAATCAAACCCCGGAGTAAAGTTATCGTCAGAATTTACAAAATTAAAAATTCGGTGTATTCCAATGTGCAGGGAATTTAGGTTATATTTGGGATTGAATGATTTCGCTCGCTTGGGGCAGGATGAATAGGACTTAATTCTTTGCTATAATACAGTGAAAATGGGTTGAATAAAATGCGGAAATTTATCCCGTTTGCAGTATAAGTAGCTTTATTCGTGACAATCATCAATCATCATTCATCATTTCTTCGGGATATCAATAAAATAAGTTTTGCCCGATTTATTGGTAAGGAAATGGTTGCGGAGCCAGGGGTTGTAAATTTTTAGCTCTTTGTAGCTGAGGCTAAAGTTAGCGGCAAAATCGGCAAAGTGGCTTACTGCTGTATCCACTTTTACCTGGGTAACCGGCAACATTTCGTAAAGGTCTTTTTTCCTGAATTTGAAGCCGTAATTCTCAGGGTTCTCTAAAATTAATTTCACGGCCATTATGCGGAATACATAGCGGGCGGTTTCTTCATTCAACAACAAATTGTAATAGCCATCGGTTTTTTGCCGCTCCAGTTCATCGCTTAGGCGGCTACGGCCTACATTGTATGAAGCAGCTGCCAGTGTCCAACTTCCATATTTCTCGAACGATTCTTTCAGGAACCGACAGGCGGCACGGGTCGATTTTTCGAGGTGGTAGCGTTCGTCGATTTCAGTATTTACTTCAAGGCCATAGTCGGCGGCGGTTCCTTTCATGAACTGCCAATAACCCACAGCCCCTGCCGGAGAAGTTACATTGGAATACCCACTCTCGATAAAAGGCAGGTATTTGAAATCGTCAGGTATGCCCTCTTCCTTCAAAATGGGTTCGACCACAAAGAAAAATCGGTTCGCTTTTTTTATAAAGAGGAAGGTCTGTGAATGGTAATAGGTGTTCACCAACAACTCCCGGTCGAGGGCTTCCCTCACATAAAAATCGTTGAGAGGCACTTCTTCCCCGGCAAAGATAAGTTCATCGGGCAAGTCGAGAGCATAAACAGAATAGCCATTTTTGAAATCAGATTGGTATGCTTTGTCATCATCGGGCTGAGAACCTGACGACACCAGCAGGGAAGTAATACTGATAACAGATACGAGTATCAAAACGCCCCATAATGATTTTTTGCCAATCGCTTTTTTCTCCTCACAACAAGTTGTCCTTCCCATATTTTGCTGATATTTTTAATCTCTCCTATATAAAAACAGCCCTGCAAACAGGGCTATTATTGAAACTGCGAAAATATAAAAATGTTTTGTGCAGAAGAACATAGTTTGTGTTGAAACATAGCTGTCCGGAAGTTTTAAAAAATCTTGATTCCCATGAGTTAAAGTACTGATTTGCAGGCGTAATATTTCAAAAAAAACGAAATATCATGCTTTGATAAAATTAAGACGAATTAAAATTCATAGCCAACTGTTTAT
>JAIOYV010000127.1 GCA_021740905.1 Bacteroidales bacterium | reverse complement strand
TAGATGGGCTTTCAATCCCAAAGCTACCGAACCATACACCGTTTGTGAGGAAGGCCCCGGCACAGACAATTTCGTTGTTGCTGTTTACGCTTACATTGCGGCCAATCGATACATCGGCACCAAGGCTGTAAAACCAAAGCGGTTCGCCATCGGGAGTAAACTTGGCCACAAAGCCCCTTTTTTCATTACAAGGCGGCAGGGTATCGTTCCCAAAAACAAAATCGTTGCTCATGTAATAGCCTGTGCCAATAATATTACCGTCCATGTCACAAGCAAGGGAATAGAATTCATCGTATCCTGAACCTCCATATTGTTTAGCCCATAATAACTCGCCATTTGAATCATATTTGCCAAGTATGCAGTCTGTTGGGCTAAAGGCTGTTAATGGAATACTGTCCCAGTATCCTGTTACACTATGTTTTGCACATGCAATTAGGTTGCTATTATTGTCAATTGTAAAACAATTTAAATAAATCCCTAAAAACTGCTTACACCATAATTCAGTCCCAACGGCATCATGCTTATAAATTCCATAACAACCCCCTGATGGATAATTATTGTAGAATGTATCCCCTGCAAAAGTATAAATTGAAGAACTAATATCTAAACCATCAGTATAGGTATTTCCTTCTGGGGTTACAACCATATACCTACTTCCAAACCCTAACCAATATGCTGCTGCATCTACCGATTTTACCCATTCAATACTTGCATTGGCATTTAGTTTACCCAATGTGTATCCACTTTGATTAGATACTATAATACTATCCCATTCGAATATAAAGTTGCCATCCCTGCCATTGAAATAGATATTGCCAAGTGAATCGGTACCCACATCTTTGAATTGATATATTGAATTTGGTGCTTCTACATTGTCCTTTACTTTTACCCATTCCAGGTATGGCTGGGAGTATAAAAAAACTGAATTCAAACAAACGAAGCCAATGAGTAGAAAGAGTTTTAATCTCATAGTATTAATGGTTTTTTGATTACCAAAAGTAGTCAGAAATAAGAATGAATTCCAAGTTGAAAGGATTTATATTTAGGCTCCCCTTGGGATTTTCAAAAAAAGGCAAAATGAGTTTTTACAAACTCTCATACGCCAAATCAACATAAAAACTATTCCCTTTTTCCAAAGTTTCAAATTGCAGGTGCGCACCAATAATTTCGGCCATCCCCCCTGTAATTTTTAGCTTCAACCCGGTGTAGGGCGACAGGTCGTGGTAGTAGGAATAGTATTGGTGAACTTCTTTTAGGGCACTGCTTTTAAATTTCATGCACTTGTCGATTACCGAAATACGGAAAATCTTCTCATGTTCTCGATCTGTAATGGGCATCAACTCAAGGTGGAGTTTCCCTCCCGATGTTTGGTTTATGCGATTGGTCAGGCTTACCAGTTGCATGGAGTTTTCAATCAATAATGAAATAAACTGGTTGATCTTTGCCTTGTCGCTAATAATATTGGTGGGAATGGTCGGGTCAATTTTATAGAATAACTCCAAGCCTGCATCTTGTGCCCTTGCCGTGTACTTTTCAATGATCTTGATGAGTTCATCCTGAAAATTGAAATCGGCATTTCGCATCGGCACCGACTTGTCGCGGATTTGCTTGAACAGGGCATAGTCATTCATTAATCCGGCAAAGTTTCTGGCCGATGAATTTATTTTTGCAAACAGCCCAAACTCATCATTTACGGGGTTCAACATCGACATGCTGTCGGAAAAGCCCATGAAAGAATTGATGGGCATCATCAGTTCGTTGCTGATGCGAGTGAGGAATGCCCGGTTGTCGCTGCCCTCGTTCTGCAATTTGGCAATTTCAGCTAGTATGGCTGCATTGTATTTTTGGTGGATTTCCAATTGTTTGTCCGGGTTGTTGGCATGGCCGAAAAAATTGCTATAAAAGCTACTCTCTCTTCCTTTGATCTCGGCCTTTCGTTTTTCCTCCTCTTGTTTAAATTGCTCGAAATCGATAGAAGCCGGGATGCTGTCCTTAAATTTTTGGGTTTGCGATTTCAATAAGTTCTTCAGGTTTGTCATGCCGGGCATATCGAGGGCACCTTCCATTTCGTCCCAAAGCGAGAAGATACCATCGATCAACTGCCCAAACTCATTCACCACACCATTAAAAAAAAGGTTCACCGCCGTAAGGTCTTCGAGCATAAATTCCCATTGAGCCAATAACTTCTGAGCTTCTTTCCTCAGAAAATCAAGCTCTTCGTTGAATCCCTTTACTGCCGGTATGTTGTTTTTGTTCTCCATTATGATATTTGGTTCTCCTTCAAAATTTCAAAAAATAAAAATACAAAAATTGCGGAGATTAGGAGGTATGTGAAAAATGTCGCAGCTTGCCCAGAGTTTTTGGGAAATGGACGAATTAGAATCTGCGTAAATCCGTGTCATCCGTGTCATCCGCGTTCAGATTATTTTTGCAGCTTTAAAGGCTGTTGATACGTCAGATGATACACATTTAGTTGGAATTTAAGCCAGGATCAGGATGTTGGACTATAGTCAAGGGTTCCTGTCTCCAAAATATTCCCCGAAAGGTAGGGGCTATTGAAGAAAAAGAAAACCGGATAAGTACTGATTCCCGCGGAAGTATTATGATAGCTTTTGTACTGTCGTACCTACGGCACTTTTATTCATGTGTGAAATTGATTTCTACCATACTGCCATCCCTACGGGATGAATAGCCCCGGTAAGGGGCGATAGTATGGTAGAAAAAAGCAAGCAACATAAATTAAGCCCCGTAGGTGGTGGCACAAATTTTAAATCAAATTTGTATCACTTGCATAAATGAATCTGTGGCTATTCTATCAACAAATAAAACTTCCATCCAGCTGGCAAATCCCATGATTTTTAGCAGTCTTTTAATGCCATATTTTTTCTACTTTCGCAGCCAAATTACAATAGTAATAATCATTTAAAATATATAAAATGGCTGTTGAAAAATTTGCTTTGCGGCACATTGGTCCACGAAATTACGAATTAGGTGAAATGCTTAGCGCTTGCGGTGTTTCCTCGCTCGACGAGCTGATCGACCAAACCGTACCGGCCTCAATACGTCTCGAAAACGACCTGAATCTCGCCGATGGGATCAGCGAATATGAGTATTTCCAAAAGATCCGCAAGATTGCCAAAAAGAACAAATTGTTTAAAACCTATATTGGTCTTGGGTATTATAATACGGTGACCCCCGCCGTGATCCAGCGCAATATCCTCGAAAACCCAAGTTGGTACACTTCATACACCCCTTACCAGGCAGAGATTTCGCAAGGCAGGCTTGAGGCTTTGTTGAATTTCCAGACCATGATCAGCGAACTTACCGGGATGGAAATTGCCAATGCCTCGCTGTTGGATGAAGGTACCGCCGCCGCCGAAGCCATGATCATGATGTACAACGTGCGCTCGCGTGCCAAAGCAAAAGCCGGTGCCAATGAGTTGTTCATGGACGAAAATATGTTCCCTCAGACTATTGATGTTGTTAAAACACGGGCAGTCCATCTGGGCATTGATGTAAAAATTGGCAAGTGGGATGAATATAACTTGAACGAAAATTGCTTTGGGGCCATTATTCAATATCCTGCCGGGGATGGCAGTGTTGCCGATTATTCGTCGTTCGCCGCCGCCGCCAAAGAAAAAGAGGTACTGGTTACCGTAGCTGCCGATTTGATGAGCCTCGTTTTGTTGACCCCTCCGGGCGAATGGGGTGCCGATATTGTTGTCGGGACTAGTCAACGTTTTGGAGTTCCGATGGGATACGGTGGCCCACATGCAGCCTACTTTGCTACCCTCGATAAATACAAAAGAAACCTTCCGGGAAGGATCATCGGCGTATCGAAAGACCGCACCGGCAAGCAGGCTTTGCGTATGGCTTTGCAAACCCGCGAGCAACACATCAAACGAGAAAGGGCCACATCGAATATTTGTACTGCCCAGGCTTTGTTGGCTTCGATGGCCGGGATGTATGCTGTTTATCATGGAAAAGAAGGCTTGCAACAAATCGCAAAGCGAATACATGGACATGCGACTTATGTAGCTACCGAAATCGAAAAATTAGGATATGTTCAGGAAAACAAGAACTTTTTCGATACGCTGAAAATTACCTTGCCCGAAAGCTTGAAGTCATGCAACATCCAGACATCAGCCCTGGAGCGGGAGATCAATTTCCGCTACATCAACGAGAAAACAGTGGGGATCAGCATCGACGAAACCACCATGGTTTGCGACCTGTACAACATCATCGAGATATTTGCAGTGGCCAACAACAAGCATTTCGAAAGGCCTAATTGCATATCAGAGAAGATCAGCTTTGACGAAAATTTTGCCCGTACGAGCGATTTCCTCAACCACGACCTGTTCCGTAGGTATCGCTCGGAAACCGAGATGATGCGCTACATGAAAAAACTGGAGCGCAAAGATTTTTCTTTGACTCATTCCATGATTTCTTTGGGTTCGTGTACCATGAAATTGAACGCAGCCATTGAAATGTTGCCCATTAGCTGGCCCGAATTTGGTGGCATGCACCCCTTCGTGCCACGTGTTCAGGCAAAAGGATATTACGAATTGTTCAACGACCTGGAAAAAGACCTGGCCGAAATCACAGGATTCACAGGCGTATCCTTACAGCCCAATTCGGGGGCTGCCGGCGAATATGCCGGTTTGCTGGTGATCCGCAAATTCCACGAAAAAAATAACCAAAGCCACCGCGATGTGGTGTTGATCCCTTCGTCTGCACACGGGACAAACCCTGCCAGCGCGGTGATGGCCGGAGGAAAAATCATTGTGGTTGAATGTGACGAAAGAGGAAATATCTCCATCGAAGACCTTCGCAAAAAAGCCGAAGAGCACAAGGATAATCTGATGGCTTTTATGGTCACTTATCCATCAACCCACGGTGTGTTCGAAACCGACATCATGGAAATGTGCGAGATAATCCACGATTGTGGTGGTTTGGTTTATATGGATGGTGCCAACATGAACGCCCAGGTTGGCCTTACAAGTCCCGGCAGCATTGGTGCCGATGTGTGCCACCTGAACCTGCACAAAACTTTTGCTATCCCCCATGGTGGTGGTGGCCCCGGTGTTGGCCCTATTTGCGTGGCCAAGCCTTTGGTCGAATTCCTTCCCTCACACCCAATCGTAAATACAGGTGGTTCAAACTCGGTTGCCTCGGTTTCATCCGCCCCATTCGGAAGTGCCAGCGTTACCGTGATAACCCATGCCTACATAAAAATGTTGGGACGGAAGGGTTTGAAGGAAGCTACCAAAATGGCTATCCTGAATGCCAACTACCTCGCGGCTAAACTAAAGCCTTACTTTAAAATTTTGTATACCGGGACTACCGGACGAGTGGCCCACGAGATGATCCTCGAATGTAGAAACTTCAAGACCCTGGCCAACATTTCGGAGGCCGACATAGCCAAGCGATTGATGGATTATGGTTTCCACGCCCCAACACTTTCGTTCCCTGTTCACGGAACATTGATGGTTGAACCCACCGAAAGTGAATCGAAACAGGAACTTGACCGTTTTATAGAAGCGATGAAAAGCATCCATGCCGAAATTATGGAAGTGAAAGAGGGCAAAGCCGATGCCGAAGACAACGTTTTGAAAAATGCGCCCCACGCAGTAGAAGTTGTTACTGCCGACGATTGGGATCATAAATACACCCGCACAAAAGCCGCCTTCCCCTTGAAGTGGATTGCCGAAAACAAATTCTGGCCCTCGGTAAACCGCATCGACGATGCTTTTGGCGACCGCAACCTGGTTTGCACCTGTTCGCCTATTGATGAATACCGGAAAGAGGTGTACGAATCGTAGAAAATTATTTTATCAAGATAAAAAATGGCTTCCTGAATAGGAGGCCATTTTTGCTTTTTGCTATACCTGAAAGTATTTGTCGTTTTGTGTTTCGTGTTCATCCCCATCTATCGTCCCTCTTTCATAGCCCAATTCGGTCTCCCCCTTTGGAAAAAAAGGGGGACAATTGGTGTTTCATGGCAGGGATAGTGTAATATCCGAATACAACTCAGCTACGAAGACAAGCCCTTCCCTACTTTAAGGAAGGGTTGGGATGGATTAATAATCAACATCCAACACACAACATTCTCCCAAACCATTGAACCAATCTAAATAGCCCCACCCATTCGGCAGAAATCTTTTTTTTATATTCTTTGCAGCCGTAAATTTGTCGAATTAATTTATGCTTTAGTACCATGTATTTACTTGGTTTAGATATTGGGAGTTCGTCGGTAAAGGCTGCTTTGATTGATGCTGACAACGGCCGTTGCCTGGAGCAAGCCCAAGCCCCACGTGGGGACATGAAAATTGATGCCCCGCACATTGGCTGGGCCGAACAAGACCCTGATTGCTGGTGGCAAAATGTGCTTCGTGCGGCCCGCGAGGTGATCCACGATTCGGGCCTGGACCCTGGGCGCATTAAAACTATTGGCATCTCCTATCAAATGCATGGGTTGGTGCTTATCAACAAAAAAAAAGAATTGCTCAGGCCCTCTATATTATGGTGCGATAGCCGGGCTGCCGAAATAGGCAAAACAGCGTTCAACGATTTAGGCCCTAAATTTTGCCTGGAGCATTTGCTCAACTCGCCCGGGAATTTTACCGCCTCGAAATTAAAATGGGTAAAAGACAACGAACCCGATATTTACGAACAGATTTATAAAGTACTACTGCCCGGCGATTACATCGCCATGAAGCTTACCGGCGAGGTACAAACCACAGCAAGCGGGCTGTCTGAAGCCATTCTTTGGGATTTCGAGGAAAACAAAATCGCGTCTTTCCTTTTGAAACAGTATGGGCTTGATCCAGCACTTATCCCTGAAATAGTCCCTACCTTCGGTATTCAAGGTGTGTTGAACCAGGAAGCTGCCGAAGAACTGGGATTGCTGGAGGGAACTCCTGTATCGTACCGAGCCGGCGACCAACCCAACAATGCCTTCTCGCTAAATGTACTTAACCCGGGCGAAATGGCTGCTACAGCCGGAACATCGGGTGTGGTTTACGGGGTTAGCGATACCTTGAAATTTGATCCGCTTTCGCGGGTAAATACCTTTATGCACGTGAACAACAAACCGGCCACTCCCCGGCTGGGCGTGTTACTTTGTGTAAATGGTACAGGCATCCTTAATTCCTGGTTGAAGAATAATGTGGCCAACGACAATTTTTATTACGACGACATTAACAAATTAACCAGTAGCATCCCCATCGGCTCAGATGGACTCGTGGTGTTGCCTTTTGGCAATGGGGCCGAACGCATGTTTCAGGATAAAGAGATTCACAGTCATATCAGTGGTCTTGAGTTTAACGTCCATACACGTTCCCATATTTTTAGGGCTGCGCACGAAGGGATTGCCTTTGCCCTGAATTTCGGCATGAACATAATGACATCCATGGGAATGAACACCTCGCTGATCCGTGCAGCAAAAGCCAATATTTTCCTGAGTCCCATTTTTCGGGAAACACTGGCCGGTATTTCGGGTGCCACCATCGAATTGTTTAACACCGATGGGGCACAGGGAGCCGCTCGGGCAGCCGGGCTTGGTGCAGGAATTTACCACAACGAGGAGGAAGCATTTACAGGATTGGTGAAATCGGAAATAATCCGCCCCGACCACAAACGAATACAGGAATACCAAGATGCCTACGAAAAGTGGAAAAATGAACTGATTGTCCATTTGGCTAAGTATCGGTTTTAGTTCGCTTCGCGTCATTTGGCTGCGCCGTCAATAAGTTGTCATTTAGGTTGATTCTTTGAAAGGTAAACCGAAAGAATCTACTATTTAATATTTGCATCGGGATGCATTTCTTTAGAAGTTTATAATTAAAATTGCAGAATATCAATAAATTTAAGTCAAACTAAAACAACTGACATTGATGAAACATTTAAAACTTTTTACCCTTATTTCATTTTGTTTGATTGTGCTTCAATCAGCGGGCTCTACCAAAATTGAACTGTCTCCTTATTTTAAGGCGGGTATTTTTCAAGGAACCATTGCCGATGCACAACAACAAGTTGAAACTGCATTGACTAGTGCAGGCTTCCAGGTTATCGGAAAATATCAGCCCGAAGGCAATATGGGACTTTCGGTGGTTGTATTCACAAGCGAAGAAATAAAAAGCACCTGCCTGAACGTGAAAGATAGGGGTGCTTTGGCAGCTGCCTTAAAAGTAGGATTTGTAGCCAAAGGAAAGCAGGTTGAGGTAAGCTATATAAATCCTGAGTACTTGTTCAATGCCTATTTCATGGACGAATATGTTAAATATGTTGAGGCATTGGCCGGTATTTCAAAAAAGGTAAAAGAAACACTAAACCTGTATAGCACCCCCGCAACTGCTTTTGGGGGAAAGGTGGAACTTGATGATGTGCGCGAATATCAATATATGATGGGCATGGAAGAATTTACCGACCCCGTGGAGTTGAACGAATTTGCTAGTTTTGAGGAAGGCCTCGCTACTATCACAAAAAACCTGGCAGCCCAAAAAGGAGGAACGGTAAAGGTGTACGAACTGGTTTTCGAATCAGAAAAAGTTGCCGTTTTTGGGATTGGCCTGACCGACAAAAAAAATGGTGAAGCTTTTTTCCTTCCCGTAATTGGTGAGGCCCATGTGGCAGCTATGCCGTATGAGATTATCCTGCAAGGCACGGAGGCCACCATGTTGCATGGACGCTACAGAATTGCCCTCCATTGGCCCGATTTGACAATGGGGACTTTTACCAAGATCATTTCAACACCTGGATATATCGAAGATACAATGGAAGCTTTATGTAAATAAAAATGGATGCTTCTCTTATGAAAAGGCTCATTCAATATTTGAATGGGCTTTTTTGTGTTACTTCACTCCAGTTCACTCCCGTCTTAAGTCGGCAGCCTCCAGTGCTAGGTCGGCAGTTTCCGGTAGACTGTCCCCGATTTGTTGGCCCGCAACACGCAATTCGTAACCCGAGGCCCCAAATCATTTCCCCTTGCAAAACAATCAAAAAATCCTTTATTTTGATTCAGCAAAACAAATACAGAAAACCATGGACTACCAATTACAGCTTCTGATTGTGATGATAAGCTACATGAGCCTGCTTATTTTGTGGGGCTTGTACCAGGGACGAAAAGTAAAAACCGATTCGGACTATGCCATTGCCGGGCGCGACCTACCGGGATGGGTAGCTGCACTTTCGGAACGGGCAACTGGCGAATCTTCTTGGGCCTTGTTGGGTTTGCCCGGGGCAGCTTATGCCACCGGCCTTATCGAAACATGGACAGCCATTGGTTGTGTGGCCGGGATTGTCACCACCTGGGCTTTGCTGGCCTGGCGCTTGCGCGACGAAGCCGAGAAATACCAAATCAATACCTTCACCGAATACATTGCCAAACGCCACGGCGAAGTGGGCAAATGGATCCGGATTGTGGGCAGTGCCACCATTGTTTTCTTTTTCTTCTTTTATGTGGGGGCACAATTCCTGGGCGGCGGAAAAACCCTGCATACCATGTTTGGCCTCGACCCAAAACTGGGCATGTTGATCACTGCTGCTGTTATTGTACCGTATACTATTTATGGCGGCTTTAGGAGTGTAGTTTATACTGATGTAATCCAGGCGATCGTAATGATCGCTACTTTGATAATTGGACCCATTGTGGGTTTTATCTATCTCGGAAATCACCCCGAATTATTTGCCCAGTCCATCCCCGAAGCTTTGGCAAAGGCCGGCCCTGAGTACAATTCCTTTCTACATGGTTTGAAAGGCTTTAGTGCCGGGATTGTTGTCATGGGCGGCTTTTCGTGGTTTTTTGGCTACCTTGGCGGCCAGCCTCAGTTGAGCATGAGATTCATGGCCATTAAAAATACCAAACAGGCTAAACAAGCCCGCAATATTGGCATTGCCTGGACAGTGATCGCCTACATTGGAGCACTCTGCCTGGGCTGGATCGGCCTGGCTATATTTGGCCCTACCGGCCTTGAAGACCAGGAATTTGTTATGCCGGCAGTATTGCTTGAAATTTTCCCTCCAGCAATTGCTGCCCTGTTGATTACCGGTGCCATTGCAGCTATGATTTCAACCGCCGATTCATTGCTTATCCTTTCGGCCACCGAGCTAAGCGAAAACCTCATAAAACCTGCTTTTATGAAGGACAAAGAAATGTCGGGCAAAAAGGGTTTGAAAACCTCCCGTATTATTACGGCTTTGCTTGCAGTAGTTGCACTAGGATTGGCCTACATCTCACCTTCAAAATTGATATTTACCCTTGTGTCTTATGTTTGGGCAGGGATTGGTGGCACTTTCTCTATTGTGATCCTTTTCACATTGTTCTGGAAACGGTTCCATGGAAAAGCAGCAGTTGCCACCATAATTGCCGGGATGCTATTTACCATCATCTGGATCAGCACCGGTTTGGAAAAAGTAGTTACTTCGCGCTTGCTTACTTTTTTTGTGGCGGGAGGCGTGGCGATTTTAGCAACATATTTTTTGCCTTCCGGGAAGAAGGAAAATCTGCAAGGCTAATGGGAGTCAACTTCCTAAGCATCTAAGAGATGCTTAGGAAGTGATCGAAGAGCCTTCATAAACAAATTTTATGAAAATTTAAAAGAGAAAGACTATCAGGATGAAATACATTTTTTTAATTCTATTTTTAATTGCCTCATTAGCAACTTTTGGACAAATTAAAAACATTTCAGGAAGCTGGGAGGTAATCACAAACTGTCCACACGACACTTTTCATTTAACTTGTGACACTGTGTATTTAAAAAAGCGGAACACTCAAATTTTCAAAAAGGATACAATTTCTGAAATTCGATTCGGTTCAAATGATTGGTCATTTTATTATGAGGAAAATAAATCTCAACGGATTATTTATGATGAATTAGATTCAATAGGTTTTTATGAGACTAAAATCATAACATCAATGAATAATACTTACACCTTGGATTACAACCTCCTGGAATACATGTATAAAGATGATACTTTGATGCTGATTTTCCGGAATGAACCCTATCCTCTCACATGGTATGAAATTCAAAAGATGACGACAAAAGAGGTAGAGGATTTTTATGGTAAATTCGGTAAATCAATGCTTATCAAATATGTAGCCCAACAAATTGATGATGACAATTTAACTTTGTATAGGATTAAAGAGGATTAATTTTTTGCGATTATTAAAGGTATTTAGCATTTTTATTAAAAATTCCAGTCTCCTCTTCAGTCCATGTAGAAACATTAAGTATCCTTTTTTTATAGGCAGGCATATTAAATGGCTTAACAGAATTTTTCTTTGAGCATAAAAAATCTACAAAATCCCTTACCTGCTTTTGCTGCCTGGCATCTAATAATTCATATTTTATTTGAAATTCATTCATCTTTAAAAACTACTTCTCAACCTCCCATCCATAATCCACATAATCTATTTTTAATTCGTTCCCGGAGATGTGCACCTGCACAAAACCTTCTTCAGTCCCATTATAAGGACCTCCCCACCATGCAGCGGAAACAGCACCACCCGTCACAAAGTGAATCCCCCGAATATAAATGTCCTCGAAAATATGAAGGTGTCCTTGCAATACAAGCTTTAGGTTGTGGTTTTCGAAAAGCGACAATACTTCTTTCGAATTATTTACCACCCATCCATTCTCCACAGGGGCCATCGGGCCATTTTCAATCTGGGTTTCGGCGGTAATAAAAGGGATATGTGTAGAAACAATGATGGGGGTTTCTTTCGCAATCTTGGCAAGATCAGCCTTCAGCCACTCCATCTGCAGTGAGTCGATAAACCCAAAATAGGCATTGCCCTTTTCGTCTTCTTCTACCGAATCGAGGATGATAAAATGCCAGCCTTTGTGGTCGAACGACAGGTGCCGTGGCCCAATCCTTTTTTCAAACATCTTCTCGCCAAACTCAGGATGGTTTCTGTCGGCTTTGCTCGATTCGTACCAACCATGCACCTCGTGGTTGCCCATTGTATTGTAAACGGGCATGGCAAAGGACTTTTGATTTTCGATATACAAATTATACAAACTATCACTTTTGCCATAGCTTTGGCCCAGGGCATCCATAATAAGGTCGCCTCCAGTGATCACAAAATCGGGCTTCATTTCGTTCACTTTCCCTATAGCTTTTTGAAAACCGGCCACTGCATTTTGTCCAGTTTCTAAATGGATGTCGGTAAGGAAACAAAACGAGAACCCTGGCTTTTCTTCCTGACAGGAAAGCAAACCTACAAAAAGGAAGAGGATGAGAACTTTTGAGAATAAATTTTTCATAGTAGTGGAATTTTATTTTTGATTTGTGAGTTTGAATTCATAACCAGCAAGTGAAATGGTTCGGAGGATTTCCCCCTGTCTATCCCGATGCAGTCGGGACTGGCGGGGTTAGGGGGTGGAGTTTCGTGTCCCCCCTCTTATTCTCCCCCAAGGGGGAGACAGTTCCCTGTTGCATTCTACTGGATAGATAATTATTCTTGTCCATTCTAAATTTTGAATTATTTTCAGCTATTCCTAATCTGAGTAATATTAGAAACCCATTTGGGATAAGCGCATAAATTCCCTATTCAGTGGCTTACGCTACTGTCAAGATTCGTTTATGTTTGGTTTACATGTTGCCTCCTTTTTGGTTTATTTGGTT
>JAIOYV010000033.1 GCA_021740905.1 Bacteroidales bacterium | reverse complement strand
CAGTTGGCTATGAATTTTAATTCGTCTTAATTTTATCAAAGCATGATATTTCGTTTTTTTTGAAATATTACGCCTGCAAATCAGTACTTTAACTCATGGAAATCAAGATTTTCAAAAACTACCGGACAGCTATGACTTATTGCAAAAAAAAAGGCCTCGCAAAGCAAGGCCAGTCAAAATATTTTTCCAATAATATGTTACCCCAGATAGGTTTTCAAAAGCTTACTCCGCGAAGTATGCCTCAACCTTCTGATGGCTTTTTCTTTGATCTGCCGCACCCTTTCGCGCGTAAGGCCAAATTGTTCGCCAATCTCTTCCAATGTCATTTCCTGACATGAAATACCAAAAAATAAACGGATTATGTCGCGCTCCCTTTCTGTGAGGGTGGCGAGGGCACGTCCGATTTCCTTGCTGAGGGATTCGTTCAGCAACATTCTGTCGGCATTTGGCGAATCGCTGTTTACAAGCACATCGAGCAGGCTGTTTTCCTCGCCATCGACAAACGGCGCATCAACAGAAACGTGACGACCTGAAACCCGCATGGTGTCAGCTACTTTTTCTTTCGGAATGTCTAATACTTCCGCTAATTCTTCATGCGATGGTTTGCGTTCAAATTCCTGTTCAAACTTGGAAAAGGCCTTGTTGATCTTGTTCAGCGAACCAACCTGGTTCAAGGGCAAGCGAACAATCCGTGATTGCTCGGCAAGGGCTTGAAGGATGGATTGACGAATCCACCAAACAGCATACGAAATAAATTTGAATCCACGGGTTTCATCAAATTTTTCGGCTGCTTTTATCAAGCCAAGATTTCCTTCATTAATTAAATCTGGTAAGCTCAGGCCCTGGTTCTGGTATTGTTTGGCCACGGATACGACAAAGCGTAAATTGGCCCTGGTCAACTTCTCCAGTGCTGCCTGATCTCCTTTTTTAATCCTTTGGGCTAACTCCACTTCCTCTTCGACAGTAATCAGTTCCTCTTTCCCGATTTCCTGCAAATACTTGTCGAGCGATGCACTCTCACGATTTGTGATTGACTTTGTAATCTTTAATTGTCTCATTCTATATACCCAAATATAAATTTCTGCAAAATTAGAGCTTTATTATATGAATGTCAACTCTTTTTTAACTCTAAATTAAATTATTGCAGGTTTGTTTAAATCCTTAGTTTCCGAAGGCATAATATGCGCTGCGGCCATTGGAATAAATTCCTTCGAGGAAAATCCCCCCTTCCACATTTTTCAGCATTGTCACTGCTTCGCTTACCGACGAAACGGCCTGCTGGTTTATGCGGGTAATAATGTATCCCTCTTTAACGCCTGCTTCGAGCAATTTGCCGTCGCCCAATTTTTCTATTTTAACCCCCTGGCGTAAGCGTAACCTTCTTAACTCAGAATTGTTCAAATTAATAAGTTTTGCCCCATAAATCGAATCTTCGGTTTTTACAATGTCGGTATTTCCATGTTTGTTCCGCAACACCAACTCAAAATTCTTCCGGGAGTTGTCGCGTTTAATGGTCACATTTACTTTGTCGCCTGGCCGGTGTTTGCTTATTTGTTCTTGCAATTCGGCCATCGAATTCACTGCCACCTGGTCGATATAAGTTACTATATCACCTTCTTTAATTCCAGCTTTTCCAGCTGCGCCATCCTCTGTAATACCTGCCACATATACACCTTCAATATCGGAAAGGCCCAACTCTTTGGCAATCTCCGAATTCAAATCTTGAATCTGGATCCCAATATAAGCCCGTTGCACTTCGCCAAATTCAATAATATCGGCAACTACCTTTTTTACAATGCTGATAGGGATAGCAAATGAATAGCCAATGTACGATCCGTTGCGCGAAGCAATCGCTGTATTGATCCCGATCAGATCGCCTTTTGTGTTTACCAATGCCCCTCCTGAATTTCCTGGGTTTACGGCTGCATCGGTCTGGATAAACGATTCGATGGCAAAATTCTCGGGAAGGATGTTAATGTTGCGGGCTTTCGCGCTCACTATTCCTGCAGTTACTGTTGATGTTAGATTGAAGGGATTGCCTACGGCCAAAACCCATTCGCCAACCTGCAAATCATCAGAGTTTCCATAGCTTAAAAAGGGAAGGTCTTCGGCGGCAATTTTCAGCAAAGCTATATCTGTTGTTGGGTCGGTCCCTATCAGTTCTGCTTTGTAGGTCTTCTTATCGTTAAGGGTAACCTCGATTTGGTCGGCATTGCTGATCACATGGTTATTGGTTATTATGTATCCATCCTTCGATATGATAACACCCGAACCTGAAGCCATTGCCGGCTCTTGGTAATACTGTTGCCCTTTTCCACCGAAAAAGAAATCGTACAAAGGATTGTTGTAATCCGCCTGCATAAATTGTGTTTTCACATGCACTACTCCATGCACCGTATTCTGGGCAGCAATTGTAAAATCAATATCTTCGGCGGCAGGCGATGCAGAATAGCTTGCAAAACGCACGGCTTGTTCAGTAGGTACAGGAACCTCCCTGACTTCTGGTTTATCAAATTTGGAATATACCAATATGGAAGTTATACTTACAAAGGCTGCAATTACAATTGTGCCAATAAATTGTTTCGCTTTCATCTTTAATTGATTTAAAATTAGTTTTACAAATTTACGGCATAACGCCAAGAATATTGCCACTGTTTTGCATAACTGCAACATTTAACAAAACTTAACAGGCTTTTGTTTTACAACTGTCAGAAAACTGGAAATTGCTGTATTTTATACGAATGAGAAATTCAATTTACTGACTATTTGGCTTAATTTGTAGAAACCCAAATGACACATTGCAAAAGGTGCAGAGTACCGAAATATTCTTTTTTGCTCCATGATGGGAGCTTCGTACAATGAGCCTTACCGAAAGTGAGATTTTTACTACCTTTGACCGGATAATAAAGGAGACTGAAACATTCTCGGTATTATAAATGTAAATTTATTGATCACACAATAGGGAGGCGACAATGATAATTAATGAAGCTGAAATTGTAAATGCCAGGCAACGATGGATAAGTTTTGCCAATTCGCTTACATTTTTTTTGTTGGCTTTTGTTGTAGTTTATATGGTCAATTTGCTGGCAACATATATTACTGCCGAGAGTTTTGGTGTTGATGCTGTGATAAAATATTTCAAAGTCGATTTCAAAATTAACAATGAGTCGGACAAATGGACCGTCGATTCTCTGATCCTGATTTTTTATATGAGCCCTTTTGTTTCCTTATTGCTGGCAGGTCTTTTTTCGCGTCTGAAAAACCTGTTCCGCCCCGACCCCGGTTATTTTAAGCTGTTTTTGATGTGGGGTTTTATCCACTCCATGAATTTCTGTTTTGCTTCTTTTATTGGTGGCGTTGCAACCGAACAGGGAATATGGTTCGCGCTGGCCTGGATGGGTGTCCCAACCTTTGTTCAGATAATTTTTGCAGTTGTTTTCGCTATACTACTGTACTTTATAGGTTCTACTTCAAGTGTATATTTTCTCGAATGTTGCAACTATCCTTTTGCAAACAACCCGGTAAACAGGCAGTATTGGCTTTTAAATGCCGGGCTAAAAACATGGTTTGCTGGTTTTCTTATTGTGGGCCTCCTTTTTTTGCCTGAAATCAGATATTACGAACTGATTATTTACTTTTCAATGATTATCATCATTATCCCTTTTTTCCACACTTCGAAGTTGATGACCGAAGTAATGATCGTGGAGGAAGTTGAGAAACCAGTCTTTCATTGGAAATGGCTTGCTGTTGCCCTTCTTTGCCTTGTCCTTATTCGCATTTTATTAAGTTGATTATTAAGACTGAACAATGAAAATTGAATTCTACAAATACCAGGGTACCGGAAACGATTTTATTATTCTTGATAACCGGGAAAATAAATGGCAGCTTTTAAAAAATCAAATAGCCAAGCTATGCGACCGACGTTTTGGCATAGGAGCCGATGGTTTGATGTTGCTCGAAAAACATCCTCAATTGGATTTCGAAATGCGTTATTTCAATGCCGATGGTGGCGAGGCCAGTATGTGTGGCAATGGTGGACGTTGTATGGTTTCTTTTGCCCACCAATTAGGAGCATGTGCTGAAATTGCAAAGTTTATGGCGGTAGATGGAATACATGAAGCAATCGTCAAAAAGGATGGGATTGTTGAGTTGAAGATGCTTGATGTACAGGATGTGGCCCAAATCTGGAATGGATATTTTACCGATACAGGTTCGCCCCATTTTGTAAACTTTGTCGATGGAATCGAAAATTACGATGTTTTCAGCAAAGGGAAAGAAATTCGCTATCATAAGCACTTTGCCCCGGATGGTTGCAATGCCAATTTTGTCGAAGAGATCAACCCTTCAACTATACAGGTTAGGACCTACGAGCGAGGCGTCGAAAACGAAACCCTTTCGTGTGGCACCGGGGTGGTCGCTTCTGCACTGGCCACTTTCACAAAAAACAAACTGGACATTGATGAATATGCCATTATTACCAGCGGGGGAAATCTAACAGTACGATTCATGCCCATCCTGACAGGCAACTTCTATGCGTTCAAAAATATCTGGCTCTGTGGCCCAGCCGAATTTGTGTTTTCAGGTACAATCAAAATACAAGAGTAAGGCAAGGTTGATGATAGATTTCTGTGTATCAGTAAATTTGAAATCAAATAATACCACCGATACACTAAGCCCACTAAATTTCAATAGATTTTATTATCAACGACATCCAATCGGAGTAGCTCCATCACTCCAATATCCTCCAACTTCTCAACTCAGAACTTTTCAACTCATAACTATTTCAACTTCTCAACTCACAAACTACTTTCATATTCATCTTGGTGTATTCAAAGAATTAGCTTTATTTTGCGCTAAATTTCAAATTGATATGAACAAAGCTTTCAAAGTAGTATTATTGCTTATTCTAAGCCTTTCTGTTTTAGTCTCCTGCAAAACGGACAATAGCCAGCAGGGACAAGAGCAAGTCACCACAGACATCATTCAAAATCCAGTAACTGCTTATGGTGACATAAAAACGGAAGGGCTACCTGCAATTCGCTTCGAGAATACCGAGCACGATTTTGGAGCCATCATCGAAGGCGAAATTGTGGAACACACCTTTAATTTCACGAATACTGGTGGGTCAGATTTAGTCCTTACTAAAGTGTCAGCATCCTGTGGATGTACTATCCCAAAGTATGATACCAGCCCGGTAGCACCCGGCGAACACGGAAAAATTGTAGTTTCCTTCAACAGCGAAAACCGAAAAGGAAGCCAAAGCAAAACCATCAAAGTGCTTGCTAATACCCAGCCCAATCTCACCGAATTGAAAATTACAGCAAATATTCTTTATTAATTCTGACATAAATTAAACATGATGACAAGTATTTTGAATATCTTATTAATGATGCCCACAGAAGAAGGGCAAAATCCTTATTCTTCGTTTATTTTGCTTGGTTTGATTATAGTAGTTTTCTACTTTTTCATGATCAGGCCGCAAGCTAAAAAGCAAAAAGAGTTGACCAACTATCGTAAGAATCTGGCGAAAGGCGACAAGATTGTCACTACCGGTGGAATTTACGGGAAAGTTGTAGAAGTAAAGGAAACATATATCCTAATAGATGTAGGCGATAATGTTAAGTTGAAAGTTGACAAAAATGGCGTTGTGAAGGACATGACCGATGTCGGCGCTGAGAAATAGGGAATTATCTTATTACCAAATTTGCATTACATCGCTACCTTTTTAATTTATTGGCAGGATTTGTCAATGAATTAAAAAGGTTTTTTTGTATTGTAGTTATCAGAAGACTGTAAAAGACCATTTGTTCGTCTAATTAAATTATATTCGCTACCGAATTTTGTCCCATAAACCAGATGAAAAAGATTCTCGAAAATATTCAGGACTTTCTAAGTGTCGAAAACCTGATAAAGCATCGTAAGCTTCTGGTATATTTCATTTTTGTAGCCATTGCGAGTATTTTTTGGTTATTGAGTGCACTAAGCAAAAATTACGAAACCCAGATCAAATACCCCGTGCGATTCGTCAACTTGCCTAAAGACAAGGTGCTTATCAACGAGCTGCCCGAATTTTTAAACCTTAATGTGGATGGATATGGCTTTACCCTTTTGCGATATAAAGTAAAACGCTCGATAGTGCCTGTTTCGATCGACATGGGTAAAAACAACTTATTTGAAGTACCGGACAAGGCGAATAAATATTTTATCCCATCACGCTATTTGATCAAACAAGTTTCGTCGCGAATTAGCGACGATTTAAAGGTGCTCGAAATACAACCCGACTCCATTATTTTTGATTTCACACAAATGGTCAGCAAAACGGTTGCCTTAAAACCTGACATAAGTTACACAACTGACCGTCAGTTTCTGGTTAAAAGAAAACCCTGGTGCGAACCGGACAGCCTCATCCTTTCTGGTCCAAAATCGATTTTAGACAAGGTTGATTTTTGTATGACAAAACATCTCGATATTGAGAATTTGAGCAACAGTATCCAACGCAGCATAGGCGTGAAAGCTATTGATGGCATTAAGTTATCGGAGAAACGTGTCAATGTTTTTATTGATGTGGAGAAATTCACCGAAGCTACAATGCGTGTACCTATCGAGATAATAAATCTACCTGATAGCCTTCAGCTTAAAGTTTTCCCAGATGGAATAAACATATCCTATAAAGTTGCACTAAGCGATTTCGACAAGGTAAAACCATATCAGTTTAAAGCGGTTATCAACTACAAAGGCTTCCCATCTGGATCAAATTCCGATTTTCACAAAATGAGGGTAGAACTTAAAAAGTTCCCTTCTTTCGTAAGGTCTATCAGCTACAACCCCAAACAGGTCGATTATTTATTCGAAAAGAAATGATAAAAGTTGGCATAACAGGGGGGATTGGATCGGGGAAATCGCTGGTTTGCGAAATCTTTAAGTGTCTTGGTGTGCCGGTTTTTAATTCCGACATGGAATCAAAAAACTTGCTCAGTACGAATGAGGGTGTCAAGAAGGGGCTTATACATTCCTTTGGGGCGCAAATATATTCAAGCAATGGAGAAATTGACAAAGCCGTATTTGCTTCCATTATTTTTTCTGATGAAGATAATCTGAGGCTTGCCAACTCGATTATCCATCCGGCAGTGGCGTCGCGGTTTCACGACTGGTGCGAAGAACAGGAACGATCAAAATACGTGTTGAAAGAAGCGGCCATCCTTTTCGAATCGGGAGCCTACAAACAACTGGATTTGGTAATTGCAATATTGGCTCACGAGGCTATCAGGATAGAACGAATTAAGAAAAGGGATAATTCTTCAGAAATTGAAATAAGGAAAAGGATTGACAAACAATGGCCCGATGAGAAAATTAATTCGATGGCCGATTTCGTAATTCAAAATTCAGGCAATAAATTACTCATACCCCAGGTTTTAGAAATTCACAAGAAACTTATTAATGATTATTGATTGACAACCAAATGACTAAAAAATAAATATGGGAAAATATGCAAAATGGATCGGGGGAACTTTAGGCTGGGCTTTTGGTGGGCCCATTGGTGGCTTGCTTGGATTTGCCGCCGGTGCTTTATTTGATACACAATCGGACAGGCTTACCGGAGAACATCAACTTCATACTACTCAAGGTGATTTCGTGATGAGTTTGTTGGTTTTGGTGTCGGCAGTAATGAAAGCGGATGGAAAAGTGGTTCGTTCGGAGTTGGATTTCGTAAAAGGAAATTTTAAAAGGATGTTTGGCGAACCACAGGGAGCCCAAGCTATAAGGATGTTGGGCGACCTGTTGAAGCAGGAAATCCCTGTCCGAGATGTGTGCATGCAGATAACCAGGCACATGGACTATGCTTCGCGCCTCCAGTTCATGCACTTTCTGTTTGGCATTTCGAAAGCAGATGGAATAATAAGTGAATCTGAGATACGATTGATCGACCAGATTGCGGGCTATTTATCTATTTCCCAGGCCGATTTTCAATCCATCAAGTCAATGTTTGTGGCCGATAGTTCTTCGGCTTATAAAATTCTCGAAATCGACCCATCGGCTAGCGACGAAGAAGTAAAAAAAGCATACCGGAAAATGGCTGTCAAATATCACCCAGACAAAGTAAGTTATCTGGGAGAGGAAGTGCAGCAAGGAGCCAAAGAAAAATTTCAGCAACTTAGCCTTGCCTACGAGCAGATAAAGAAGGAAAGAAATATATCTTAAAAGCTTGTATCAGAAATATAAATTCTACTTTTGTGCAAGATTTTATTGGTTAAAAGATAATTGTAAAACAAAAATAAATAGTTCATGGATTTAAAAGGAATATTAGCAATTTCAGGTCATACAGGATTATTCAAGATGATTTCGCAAGCCAAAAACGGTATTATCGTGGAATCGCTGATCGACAAAAAAAGGATGCCGGCTTACACCACATCAAAGATTAGTTCGCTGGAGGACATTGCCATTTTCACGATGGAAGAAGATGTGCCCCTTTTAAAGGTTTTACAGAAGGTATTTACCCATCTTGATGGGAAAGAAGCCCTGAGCCACAAATCATCGAGTGATGAATTGAAGAAGTTTTTCCTTGCTGTGCTACCTGATTATGATCAGGATAGGGTATATGTTTCCGACATAAAAAAAGTGGTGCAGTGGTACAATTTATTGTTGGCCGAAGGATTGATCGACCTGGAAGAGGCAAAAGAAGAAGAGGGCGAAGAAGGAAATGATGAGACTCCCGAAGCTAATACTGAAGAAACAACCCAGCCAGATGAAAAGGACTCCGAAACAAAGATGGAAACACCTGACGCGAAGGAAGAAGAAGGCCCAAAGGAATAATTATTTTAGTAGATAATTCATAGTGAGAATAGGGGAAGTGGAGATTGTATCTTTGTTTCCCCTGTTTATTTCCAACCGACTTACTAAGCATCTCAGAGTTGCTAAGTAAGTTAACGAGGCGAGGTCTATAGCCAATATGGGTAAGTTAATTCAACATTCTTACAATACCTGTTAAAAGAAATTATGAATAATTTAAAACTCAAAAGAAAATATCTGCCCGAACGATTGCTGATCAATTCGTGGAACGACATTAAAGGTTTTTTTGAAGAACTCGAAAAAAGGAAAATCGCATCAATTGATGAGCTTAAACAATGGTTGGCCGACCGTAGCGAGCTGGATGCTGTGCTCGACGAAGACCTGGCCTGGCGCTATATCAACATGAATTTGGATACTGGTAATTCCGTTTTGGCCGAAAGCTTTAATTTTTTTGTGACTGAAATAGAACCCCATATATCGAAAAAGGCAAACAAGTTGGACAAAAAGCTTGCGGCATCGAAATTGGCCGATAGGGTAGGAGAGCCAGGCTATGCCATTATGATGCGCTCTATCCATAACCAAATAAAGCTTTTCAGAAAGGAAAACATACCCTTGTTTGCCCAGCTGCAAAAAGAGGAGCAGGAATATGGATTAATCTCCTCACAAATGACGGTGACCTACAAGGGCGAAGAAATGACCCTCCAAAAGGCAGCGAATTTCCTTCGCAACACCGACAGGCAAATCCGGCAAGAAGTTTTTCAATTGATGACAGAAAGGCGCATGCAGGATGCCGAAAAGTTGGATGAATTGTTAGACAGACTGATTGCCAAGCGTCAGGAGTTAGCAAAAAATGCGGGCTACGAAAATTTCAGGGATTATAAATTCGATGCCCTCGACCGCTTCGACTATACCCAGCAGGATGTGTTGGATTTTCACGAGGCCATTGCCTGTGAGGTAAAGCCCTTGTTGGAGAACATCCACCAATCAAGAAAACTAACCCTGGGTTACACCCGTTTGCTCCCCTGGGATTTAAGCGTCGACGTGAACCTGAAACCTGCCTTGAAGCCTTTTGAAAATTCCAGCGAACTCATCAAAAAATCAATTGCTTGTTTCGATCGGGTGAAGCCCGAATTTGCAGGTTTTCTCGACACTATGAAAAAAATGAAATTCCTCGATCTTGATTCAAGAAAAGGGAAAGCCCCGGGAGGGTTTAACTATCCTTTGCACGAGAGCAACATGCCCTTTATCTACATGAACGCAACCGGCAACCTTCGCGATATGGAAACCATGATGCACGAAGGAGGCCATGCCATCCATACCTTTCTCACAAACGACTTGCCCATGCTCTATTTCAAATCGACCCCTTCGGAAGTGGCCGAGCTTGCTTCCATGTCGATGGAATTGATTTCGATGGAACATTGGGATGTGTTTTTTTCTTCGGAAGATGAATTGAAACGTGCCCGACGTAGCCAATTAGAAAGTGTGATAGAGGTATTGCCCTGGGTGGCCACCATCGATAAATTTCAACAGTGGCTTTATCTGAACCCCGGTCATTCACATGAAGAAAGGGCCAAAGCCTGGGTTGACATTGCCCAGGAATTTGGAAGCTCTGTGGTCGATTGGTCGGGTTATGAGGAGGCCTTTTCGAAAAGCTGGCAAAAACAGTTGCACATTTACGAAGTGCCTTTTTATTATATCGAATACGCCATGTCGCAACTGGGGGCTATTGCTGTGTGGAAGAATTACAAGGAAAATCCAACCAAAGCCATAGAACAATACGAGAACGCACTGAAACTAGGCTACACCAAAACAATCCCTGAAATCTATGAAGCAGCGGGGATACATTTCAATTTCTCGATTTCGTATGTGAAGGAGTTGATGGCTTTTGTTCAATCGGAATTGGAAAAGTGTAGTTAATCCAAGGAGCCTGTTTTCTTGATATTTTTCAAAATTTAATTCATCAATAATAGATAGCTCCCGGATATTTCCGTGTATTCTATCTGAATCCTATTTAGAATTATCCTTAAAATTGCTCCTAATTGTGCAGATATTATGCAAGTTGCGTAGTTTTCTTATTTAAAATTGAATTAGATTGATTACCTTTGGTCTGTCAACGCTACATAAAAGGGAACCAAGTATAAATTCAAACTAAAAAGCTGAACTATGAAAACTTTTATCTCGACCTTTTTTGCCCTTGTTTTATCAACAGTACTTTTCTCCCAAGCCATTACCACCACCACTCTCTCTTTAGATGGACTCAGCAACTTGTCTTGCGGTGTTCCATTTTATGAAAACAACGTTATGATGACCCTTGTCCAAACTACCCCAGCGGATTGCGTACCCAACATGTGTAATTTTGCCCTAATGACTGATGCTATTGTCTTGGCACAAGGAAGACTTGATGTTGACCTAACAGGTTTCCTTTCTGTTCAACAGGTGCAAATTGATGTTTTGACAACCGGAGTTCCTTCTGGGACAAATCCCTTCACCACCTGGGCTTTTTTGTGGGATGGAATATCTCCTACTTTCGTCAGCACCTACTACGGAAACGGACCAAGCCCTACAACCATTGTTTTAAACAACCCCGGCAATATTAGCCTCACCAACTTATTTGTCTCCTCGTGTGCTGCATTTATTTACGAGATAAGAATAATTGGCCAGTTGCCTTGTACTTTAACAGGAAGCCTAAGCATTACGGATGCTTCATGCAACAGTGCCAACCCAGGACAAATACAAGGCATGGGGCAGATACTGACAGCAGTGACAGGTGGAACCCCGCCTTACTCATTTCTTTGGAACACTGGTTTTACAGGGTCATTCAATACGATGTTACAAGGGGGATTTTATTCTATTACCGTAAGCGATTCCCAAAACTGTCAAATCGTTTTAAGTGGAACCGTAAATGAACCGCCCGCCATAAATGTTTCAGCTGTTGTTACCGACGAAACCATTTTTGGAAATTGCAATGGGGCCATTGATATTTCCGTTTCGGGAGGATCGCCCGGAAACCCCATTCCTTATATATTTAGTTGGGGTTCGGGAGAAACTACCGAAGACCTCGTAAACCTTTGCTCGGGCGTTTACACTGTTAATGTTATGGATAGTCATGGCTGTTGGGCAATGGGCAATACTTACCCTGTAAATGCGTCCTATAGTCTTGCAATAATTCCCCTCGATAATATTGTAGGCCCTCTTATGTGTGGAAGTTTTTTTATCGACAATGGGTTCAATGTTTTTGTTGGCGAAACCACACCCGACGATGCCTGTCCTTTTGAATGTATCAGTTCGGTAGATGCAAGTTCGGTGTGGCTTTCGGGTTCGCGCATGACAGTTGACCTGTCCCAAATTGCACCGGGTCAATATATTTCATATATCGAAATTGATGTGGTAGATTACTCGGGAATTGGACATACCAGAGCTTCGATAGAATCTATGTTTTCGCCTATTAGCCTAATTGATGAAAGCTATAATACCACCATGGCCTTCGAAACGATTACCTTACATAACCCGGGTCAGATTGCCCTTTCGAATCTATTTATTTCGGGCTGCAATACCCAGGTTCACGAGATCAGGGTATTTACAAGTACGAGTCCATTACCATGCAGTTTCTTTATTCAGCCAGCCATAACCAATGTAAGCTGCCACGGAGGATCGAACGGAAGCATTGCCATTACACAAAACGGCACCACTGGACCATTCACTTTTGTTTGGGAAAATGGAGCAACTACTTCCGTTATCTCCAGCCTTACTGGAGGTAACTATGCTGTTTCGGTTACCGATGCGTTCGGTTGCACCGATGTTTCCCTTCATTCGGTTTTTGAGCCTGCTGCCCTTGAAATACAAGGAGCAAGTATAACCAGTATAAGCTTCAATGGTGTCTGCGATGGTGCAGTTGATGTAGACGTAATGGGTGGAATTGGGCCATACAGCTTTGCCTGGGACAATGGGATGAATATGAAGGACATCAATGGGCTTTGCCTTGGGAACTATATACTTACTGTTACCGATCTGAACCTTTGTACCATCAGTGGACAGTTTCCAGTTGCTGAAAAAATTGAAAACAGCAATGGTTTCTATATTGAATTAGATGGATGGGGTGTCATTGCCAAAGCCGGAGGAATAGATAATTACAAAGAACCCATTTCAAGCTACGATATAAACGGATGGTACTACTATCCTTATGAAAACTGGAACAACATCTGGTTCGACAATATGCCTTTTGATTCTTTAGGGTACAAGGAGGTTTCTATTGAATTCGACCTGAGCATTGGAAACAATGGTAGCATCGACTTTGCCCTAAATTGGACAAGTCCTGCCTGGGACACCTTGCCCTATTTCCGTCCACCCTTGCCCAATGATACGTTGATCACTCAAAACGAAAACCTCTATATTGTTCGTCAAATTTTATTGCAAAGCGATTCAAGTCAAACTAACCAACATTATACCCTTACTTATCTGATTCCTGATTATTGCCCGGGGTGGGTTTCGGTAGATGTCAGGGGTTACAATTTTGAAATTACCAATGGCATAATCCAACACGTATGTATGCAAGAAAGCCAGGGTCAACTTCTTGACCTGCCAATGGGATGGAGCATTATTTCAAGCTATGTTGAACCCGATTCTGCCCTAATGACACAAGTATTTGCCGACATCAGCAACCATGTGAGCATTGTAAAAAATGAAGCAGGTAGTGTTTACTGGCCTGTATTCAACGTAAATCTAATTGGCGATTGGACAAATGGTGAAGGGTATCAAATTAAAATGGCAGTTCATGACAGTCTTATTTTGCAAGGCGATGATCTCGACCCTGCCACCACTCCGGTTTCAATGCCGGCAGGATGGAGTCTCTTCGGATACCTTTGCCAGGAAGAGTTGCCCATATCAACCATGCTTAGTTCGATTGACAGCGATATTATCATTATTAAAGACGCAAACGGGCAAGTTTACTGGCCGGCATTTACAGTTAACTTGATTGGCAACCTTGTTCCAGGTTTGGGTTATCAGGCTAATATGAGTGTTGCGAATCAGCTGTACTATCCATGTTCAGGTGCAAAAAATGAGCAACAAACTAAAATACCCGGCAATAGTTACTTCGGAAGGGCAAACAAAACGGGTAGCAATATGACCCTTGGGATTCCGCTTTGGGCATGGGACGATTTGCCTGAATATGGAAGTGAGGTAGCTGTATTTACCTCATCCAACCAATTAGTCGGAAGTGGAGTTTTCACAAACCACCACCTTGCTGTTGCGATTTGGGGGAACGATGAATACTCCGAGAATAAAGATGGACTTGATGCTGGAGAGCCATTTACAGTACAAGTTTTCGATCCTGCAATTCGACAAGTAAAGCTATTGGAAATTGAAAGCTGGTTTGATGGAAACGACAAATACGCAACCAATGCCATTAGCATAGCCGAAAAAGTTTCGATCAAAGCACCCGAATTGAAGCTTGATCTTGCTCAGAATTATCCGAATCCATTTTCTCAAAATACTCAATTCACTTTCTTTTTGCCAGATGCTGGAGATGTAGAATTTGAAATTTTCAACCTATTGGGCGAAAGGATAGACATGATTTCCCCAATCTGGTACCCGCAGGGCGAAACTACAATTTCATACAGCAACTCAAGTTTGTCACCCGGAAATTATTTTTACAAACTTAAGAGTCAGGATTCATCAATTGTAAAAATGATGACTGTGTCGGAATAAAACCAATTCACCAGAATTATTAGATAGTGAGAAGGTGTTTCAAAAATTTGGAGCACCTTTTCTCATACTCACTTGTAGAAGCTGAACTTCGCGCTCTTACCTAATATTTAAACCTTCACCATCTTCTCCCTAAACGGGATTTTCCCCGCCAACAATCTTGTAAACGCAAACCCCCGATGGTAAATTCAGCTTCCGATTTTATTTGAAATGAGAACTGCCGTAAGCCGACAAGCCGACTAGGGCTTAAAGACTGAGTACTGCTGATTTGATTTTATACACCCAATTCTGAAATCAACAAAAAATATTCTTGCCAAATACACCTGATTTTCCACCAATAATATTAAATTTGTTAGGTTTTATTTTTATTAAACAACAATTCATGGAGGCCCTAATTAAAAAGGAGATAGACCTTTTGCGTCAACAAATTAGCAAGTTAAATGCTGCCGATTTTGAATTGGAGGCCTGGAAAACCTACACTATTATCCTGCTCGAAAGAATTTTCGGGAGCGGGTCGCAGAAAATAAAACAAATCCAGAATATCAATTACGATTATAGTTCCTGGTCGCTGAGGGATGCATCAGGTACTTCTTCCAATATTGATATATGTAAAAAGCTGGGTTTGGAAATATTAACAGCCTCAATTCAGGAACTCGAAAATTTTGGGTTTCCTGGAAACAGGAACACTTCCGAAAAGGAAGTTGGTCGAAGTGGAAGCATCGAAATAGAAAAAATTATTGGCTATTTCGAAGATGAGCTGAAAATATCGCAGCTTAATGAACTGAAATCCATTTTGAAATCGGCTGACAATGCCGAAGACAAGAAAAGCCGTTTGATAGGAAAACTCAAAGAGTTTGGGGTAAATACAGCCCCTGAAATCCTATCTAGTATACTGATCGATGAGTTGATCGCTAAGGCTTTATCTTAATTGCAAATCTCCATTTTATGTGGAGATTTTTTATTTATAGCAGCCATTGTGTAGTAAATGGTCAATTTTAGTGGCCATACATTACATTGCCGGAATTAGCGTGTAAGGCCAATAAGCCTGAAAATGTGCCGGCACTTAGATTTGAAAAAATATCAAAAAAATATATAGATATGTCAAAACAAACTTTTGTTGAGAAGATTTTCGACGCTAAAACCGGGAGCATTGTCTTTCGGAAGCCCGATATTGTGTTGACGCATGATAATACGGCGAGCATTCGGAAGACTTTTGAGAAAATGGGGGGCCATAAGCTGGCCTACCCCGATCAAATGTTGATTGTGCTCGATCACAACGCCCCGCCCACCAGTGCAAAGCTGGCTACTGATTACCAGGAAGTGCGGGAATTTGTTTTCGAGCATGAAATCGAAAAATTTTACGATGCAGGAAAAGGCATCTGCCACCAGATCATGTCCTATCATGCCCGACCGGGAATGATAGTGGTTGGCAGCGACAGCCATACTTGCACGGCAGGGGCTTTCAATGCCATGGCCGCCGGTATCGACCGGACCGAATCGGCAGGCATCTGGAAACGGGGCGAAACCTGGTTCAGGGTTCCTGAGTCGATAAAAATAAATCTTCACGGAAAGCTCCGTGAGGGAGTGTATGCGAAAGATGTTTCGCTCTGGATAATTGGCATGATTGGTTCCGATGGAGCTAATTACATGTCGATTGAATACCACGGCGAGGGTGTGAAAACCCTGAGTATTTCGGACCGCATGACCCTGGCCAACCTGGCCTCGGAGATGGGAGCAAAAAATGCCGTGTTCCCCGCCGATGAAGTGCTGGCAGAGTTTCTGGGGGATGAACAATTCACCGGCGTTTGGGCCGATGTGGATGCCGAATATTTCAAGGTGATGGATATCGATCTGAACGAAATATTCCCCTTAGTTGCAGCACCGCACCATGTGGATAATGTAAAAGCTGTGGCTGAAGTAGCAGGCACCAAAGTCCATCAGGGATTGATTGGCACCTGCACAAATGGCCGTTTGGAAGACCTTCGGATCGCCGCCGAAATATTAGACAGAAAAACCGTAGCAAGAGGATTCCAATTATTGGTTGCCCCTGCTTCGCAGCAAATTTATCTGGATGCTATTGAAGAGGGTATCATATCCAAATTCATCAAAGCCGGTGCAGTTATTCTTGGCTCATCTTGTGGACCATGCCTCGGAACCGGTCAGGGAATCCCTGCCGATGGTTTCACGGTAATTTCAACTGCCAACCGGAATTTCCTCGGACGCATGGGAAATAAAAATTCCCAAATCTATCTGGCTTCCCCGGCTTGTGTTGCCCATTCGGCACTCACTGGAGTAATTACCGACCCGCGCAGCGAAAAAACAAACGATGTTTTCCCTTTCGGGATAGAGCAAAGCGGGACCCTTGAAATAAAGGAGGGGGACAACCGCCGTGTGAATGATGTGTGGGATTATGCCGATGTGGATAACCTGAACACCGATCAAATGTTTGCTGGCAACCTCACCTACAATGTGCTAAGCTCGGATGCAGCGGCCATAATGCCGCACCTTTTTAAAGGTTTTGATGATAGCTTCTCGGACAATGTACAGGAAGACGACATCATCATTGCCGGCGATAATTTTGGCTGTGGCAGCTCACGTGAGCATCCTGCCGTAGGGCTTGCTTATGCAGGAATCAAAGCAGTTATTGTTAAATCCATAAATAGAATATTCTACCGCTCGGCTATCAATCAAGGTCTTTTACTTATTGTAAACCGAGATATTGTTGATAGTTACAGGCATGGAGATAAAGTTGAAGTTGAATTCGATAATGGGAAGATTTTCCTGAACGACAAGGAGTTCAACTTTGCTCCACTTCCCGGTAAACTTATGCAGATTATCGAGAAGAAAGGTTTGGTAAACTGGATAAAAGCAGAGGCTTAATTATCCCGGCAGGTTCAAAGGCTTATGAAAATTGTCTTCATAGGTGATTTAATCATTTAGACAGTTTTTTGGCTTTTCGACCTTTGCTTGCATTTATTATTTACAATACTGTAATTAATACTGCTAGCCTCCCTGCCGGGACGAGGCCTTGAATTATTCATTTTATCACCTTTTTATCTTAATCTCATTAATTTAAAGTTTACCAAAAATGGAAAAAGTTTGGAAAATAAAGCCCGAAGGCGACGAACATCATGTCGACCATCTTGCACGTTCACTCAATATCGACCATATCCTTGCCAACTTGCTTGTTCAGCGTGGGATAAGGACTTATGCTGAAGCCAAGTCGTTTTTTCGACCTGAGTTAACCGATCTGCACGACCCCTTTCTGATGAAAGATATGGACAAGGCAGTGAAGCGGATAAAAAAGGCCCTCGATAGAAATGAAAAAATATTGATCTATGGCGATTACGATGTTGACGGTACTACATCTGTAGCATTGGTTTATGCCTTTTTAAAAGACAGGTACCAGCATCTCGATTACTATATCCCCGACCGATATTCACAGGGCTATGGTATTTCTTTTCAAGGAATTGAATATGCTATTTCGAATAATATTGGGTTGATTATTTCCCTCGATTGTGGGATAAAGGCCGTAGAGAAAATTGCTTATGCCAAGCGAAAGGGAGTCGACTTTATTGTGTGCGATCACCATACGCCAGGCGATACAATTCCCGATGCAGTGGCTGTATTGGACCCAAAGCGACTGGATTGTGATTACCCGTTTAAGCACCTTTCGGGCTGTGGGGTTGGGTTTAAGTTGATACAAGCGTATGCCCAAGAATATAATATCCCTTTTTATGAATTGGAACGTCACCTCGATTTAGTTTGTGTGAGCATAGCTTCCGACATTGTACCCATTACAGGGGAAAACAGGGTATTGGCTCATTTTGGTCTTCAGCAATTAAATGGCAACCCGAGCGATGGGTTAAAAGCCACCATTCAGGTTTCCAATCTCGAAGGCAAGGAAATTACCATTAGTGACATCGTTTTCAAAATTGGCCCCAGGATCAATGCTGCCGGGCGAATGGAGTCGGGTCGAAAATCAGTCGACCTGCTCATTTCGGGGTCGAAAGAAATTGCCGCGGAGGTCATTATCGAAGTGAATAATTTCAACGATGCCCGAAAAGACCTCGACAGGGGAATTACCCAGGAAGCCCTTGAAATGATAGAACGTGACGAGGCAGGGAAGAACAAAAAAAGCACAGTTCTTTATCGTGCCGACTGGCATAAAGGAGTCATCGGCATTGTGGCATCCCGGCTTATAGAGACCTATTATCGCCCCACCGTTATCATGACCGAATCGAACGGTTTTGCGACCGGTTCGGCGCGAACGGTTGAAGGATACGATCTATACCAGGCGGTAGAAGCTTGTTCCGACTTGCTCGAAAATTTTGGAGGCCATACGTATGCTGCCGGGTTGACCATGAAAATTGAAAACGTGCCAGAATTTACACGTCGGTTTGAGGAACATGTGGCAAGGACAATTTCTGCTGAACAAATGATCCCTCAGATCGAAGTCGATAGTGTGATCAAGTTATCTGACATAACCCCAAAATTCTACCGCATCCTGAAACAATTTGCACCATTTGGGCCGGATAATATGTCACCGGTTTTTGTTACCCAAAATGTAATTGATTGGGGCACCGGAAAAATGGTAGGAAAAAACGAGGAGCACTTGAAGCTCGATTTGATGCAGGGCGATAATTCCAACTTGGTAATCCCGGCCATCGCTTTCAATCAATCAGAGCATTACGAGATCATCCATCAACGCATTCCTTTTCATGTTTGCTATACTTTGATAGAAAATGAGTTCAGGGGAAAAGTAAATCTTCAATTAATGGTTAGGGATATTAAGATGGAGTATTGATCGTAGACTATTGATGAATATGTTTATCAATTGGCTGTGGTTCAATGGTCTTTCAATAGTCATTTGCTTCGCGTCATTCGATAGTCATTCGATAGTCATTAGGTAGTCATTCAATAGTCATTCGATAGTCATTCGATAATCATTAGGTAGTCATTCGATAGTCATTCGATAGTCATTAGGTAGTCATTCGATAGTCATTCGATAGTCATTAGGTAGTCATTCAATAGTCATTAGGTAGTCATTCAATAGTCATTAGGTAGTCACTAGTAGTGAATGACGCGAAGCAAATGACTATTGAATGACGCAAAGCGAATGACAAAGAATGACGCGAAGCTAAATGACTATCTATCTTGTGCTTCTTGACGTGCACGTTTCCGCTTTTCAATTTCTTCGGGGCTGAGTTTAGGCCGGTTTTGATTGGCTCGTCTTTGCTCCATCATTTGGTCGCTTGTTTGCATTTCGTCGGCATTCATTCCCGACTTACTGTTGTTGTTCATCAGGTAATAATGTACTATTTCGTCCTTGTTTGCAAGCGCATAGCTCGTTTCGATGTGATATCCCATCCTCTGCATGAAACTCAATAGATTTACAAGCGACCTCGTTTCAAGGACACGATTAAACCGCTCTTCTTCTTTGCCATTGGAGACTATTCTTCGTTCGCCTCCCTCTTTATCGATCCCGGCATTTATCCGAATGTCAAACTTTCCAAAATCCTGCTCAACTGCTTTGATAAAAACGTAACCCTCGACAACCGCGCCATCTTGATCTATTTTCCTATCATCAGTTGTAACTGCTGTCCTGGATTCTTTTTCTTTTTCCCTTTTATTCTGTGCATTGGAAATATTCGGAACTAAAACAAGGGCCAATACCCCAATAAACAATATCCTAAAAAATGTATTCATAAATTCTGGTTTTAAATTTTCGTAAATGTTTCTAAATAGATGGTCAAAATTAATACTATTTCAAACACAAACAAGGCTCTGTAAATGATTATTTATGATTGATACATGATTAACGAAACCTGCTTCGGTGGGAGTTAAGTTTAACGATGCAAATAAAAAACAGTCCCGTCCTAGCCTTAACATTGATTATTCGCTTCAACTACTCCCAAGCCCACAGCTATTGATATTTGGTCATTTCGTGTCAGTTGAAATTATCTTTTTCAGAGCAGTTCATAGTTCGATAGGTGCATTTACTCTTGACATATAAAGAAAGGAGCCGGTACTTGACCGGCTCCTGAACCAAGAAAATCTGTTGAAATAACTGCAAGGAAAATCAGATTATTTCAACGCTATAAAGAATCTATCTAATTATGCTCATCGCATGAGTGCCTGTGAAATCGGGGGTGCGCAATTTGTAAAAGTAGCTTCCCGATTTAAGTTTGGTGGAATTGAAGATCACGCTGTGTTCGCCGGCTTCATATTCACCCTGGCAAATCACAGCTACTTTTTCGCCCAATAAGTTGTACACTTCGATTTCAAGCTCGCAGGCTTTGGGCAGGTAGAACCTGATTTCGGTGGTTTCCTTAAATGGGTTCGGAATGTTCTGGTACAGTACATAGCTCGATCCATCCACTCCCGTAAGCATTACCTTTGCGGCAATGCTGATACCATCAACAGTATATTGATTGTTGCCTTCCGACCAGCTTTCTACGTCTATTACTTCTTCTTTGCCACTTTTGTGGTGCCACAATCGAATTGAGAAAGTTCCACCTAATTCGAGAGATTCAGAAGTTTTGGTGTACTCATCATCGCCCCAAATCGTAATTGCCAAGTGCTTTCCGGTAAATACTGAACTTCCGGCAAGTTCTCCTTGAGGCGTAAATACAGCTACTTCATCTCCAATTTCAGGACTTTCTTCCCATGCGGATAGAGGGATGCCCAAGGTCATATTGTTGCCCGTGCTCCTGCTTGTACCAAAATGTTTGATAGAAGGTTCATCTATTATTGATTTAGTAGAACCGGAACCACATTGATAGTACAAGTTTGCTTGCGCGCTCATCTTGGCCTGATATCCTTTTCCGGGAATAAAGTCGCCAATGGTGTTTAGCATAAAAATCGGCCAATAAACTGTTCCATCAGGAGCCTTCACAATGACGATGTTGTTCACGATGGGACTAAGCATCGTAACCACATTTTGCGGAGTTTGACACAGGTATGCAAATAGGCCCCATCCATTTTTCATATCTACCGCAGTAGTAGCTGGATTGAGCATGTCCCCACAAATTACAAGTGTGTCAGGGTTGACCATTTTAATTGCGTATCCTTCGCCAACTGTCCAATCGCCAATCAGGTTAATACCCCATGCGGGCCAGAAAGCCATACCCAGTTCATCTTTCATAATGCTGATGTTGGCAACAATATCGGCCAATACAACATCCAAATCTGGGTCGTCCGGGTTGATGTAAGTAGATACCATGTCCCAACCAGCACCAAAGATTATAGTCTGGCATGGACGTGCTTCGAGTTTGACAAGCGAACTGATACCATTTACCATAAACTGATCGGTACTTGGTAAGAGCGGATCGTAGGTTGCAACGGCATCGTATTCCTTGGCTTCCGAGGCATCCCAAATCTTCCATGCAAATACTTCACCTGTAGCAAAACCATCCTTAATGGTGGTGGTTTGGGGATCATCGCCCCAGGCAACCACAATGGTCGAGCTTCCATTCCAGGTACGTGTGCCACCCACAACAAGGGTTCCATTGACATCATAGAATACAGAGATTTCATCGCCTATGCCGATCGGGATCCCGTCAATTGTGATCGGTACGGTATCGGCCACTAAAATAGTGTGGTTATCGCCGGTGTTGATTGGATCGCCCCAAGGTGCCGGGATCAGACATATATCATTGCAGTTTTGAGTGACATCCCAGTAACCATTTATTGAGTCACATTCCGCTTCGGTAACATACGCACACATTACTTGCCCTTGTTCAACATAACAGCACTGTCCAAGAGACTCTTGCAAGCAAACATGGTTGATTACCCCATCTTCAATCTTGAAATTGAAACCTTGTACATCTATGGAAACCCATCCGGGACAATAGTCTGGGATTACAAAATTAAAGCTGTAGAATCCAGTAGGTGAAACGGTAGTGCTGTTGAGCAGGACTTCGCGGAAGATATACTGGCTTTCGTTAGCAACCACAGTGCTGTTCGATGGCAATGGCGGCATGGTAAGGTTGTTTTCGTCCCAGGCCGGGGTTGTGTAATTCACGGCAAATTCTAAACTGAATGGTTGACCAGGGGTCAGCATCGAAACATAGAACTCAACATGGATTTCCTTGTACGCGGTGGTATCATAAGGCAGGTTACAGAACCAGATATTCCACCAACCACTCGGATAGTCGAACCATCCGTTTACACCACCCGGATAGTAGTCGGTACCACCGGTAATGGCAGGATCGGGATAGTTGTTGCCGGTCATTCCAATCCAGAATTGATTGGTTGATGGGCAAGCAATAGCTGTAAGGGTAACACAGCCGGTTTCTATACATCCATTGGCATCAGTAACCGTTACGCAGTAGGTGCCTGCCGGTAATCCTGAAATGTCCGCTGTGGTGGCCCCATTGCTCCATAAGAAGGCGTACGGGTATGTTCCTCCTGTTATACTCAGGTTGACCGAACCATCGGAAGCCCCAGCCACCGAAGGATTCGTTCCAACTAAATTGAGAACCAGTTGAGCGGGTTCGAGTATATCGAATGTAGTGGTATATGGACAACCATTGGCATCGGTCACTTTAAATGTATGGACTCCAGCTGGCAATCCGGTAATGGACGAACCACCCGGAATTCCATCCCATTCGTAAATATAAGGCGGGATACCTCCTGTTACAGTGGCTATTGCAGAACCATCGGCATAGCCATAGCAACTTACATCGGTGGTAGCAATGGCAACTGATATTGGCAATGGCTGCGTGATAATAGCCGTTGCGGTTTTCAAGCAACCTGCGGCATCGGTTACCGATACGGTATAGATTCCTGCATACAAGTTGCTGATGGCAGCAGTTGTAGCACCGTTCGACCACAAGAAAGAATATGGCGACATACCACCCGATACGGTTACATTGGCGAAACCGGTGTTGTTCCCGAAGCAATCTACATCTGTTTTCCAGGTATAAATCGACATGGGTGTCAACTGGCAAGTAGTTGTACAAGTGAGATATGGATCCCAGGCACCACCTAAGGCCTGACATTCAGTTTCGCTTACATAAGCGCAAGCCACATCACAACTATCGAAATAACAGCACTGACCTAATTGTTCCTGCATACATACATGGTTGAGGACCCCATTGGTAACCTTAAAGTTGTAACCTTGGACATCAATCGATACCCATCCTGGGCAATAATCAGGTATGATAAAGTCGTAGGAATGGAAACCTAATTGTACGAAGTTGTCGGTTTGAACCAAAACCTCCCGTGTCAGGTACAGATTTTCGTTGGCCTGAACTGTTGGATTTGAGGGTAATGGTGGGCTGTACAGATTGTTCATATCCCATAATGGCGTAGTGTAATTTACAGCAAACTTGAAGTAGAATGGAGTAGTTGGATTTAGTTTTGTTACGTCGAATTCTACATGGATTTGCTTGTATTTAGTAGTATCGAATGGCAGATTACAGAACCAGATATTATACCAGTCATTCAGAGGGTACTCAAACCATCCGTTTATTCCACCCGGGAAGTAATCGGTACCACCAGTAAGCAATGGATCAAGATTCAGGTTAGGAGTCATGGCAACCCAGAATTGGTTGGTATTGACACATACCGGATCGACCAGGGTAATACAATCATCATCGGTACATCCGTTGGCATCGGTAACAGTGACACAGTATGTTCCGGCAGTTACTCCAAATAAGTTCTGAGTAATAGCACCATTATTCCATAGATATGTGTAAGGTGGTGTGCCTCCGGAAACGGTAAGATCGACAGACCCATTCGGTGCTCCGGGAGCTGATGGGTCAGTTCCTGCCAAGGCTAAGACAAGAGCAGGTGGGTCGACCAGAGTAACGGTTTGTGTAACACTGCAACCAAGAGAATCAGTAACAACGATTGTATAATTCCCGGCACAGAGGTTCTGGAATACATATGGCAAAGAGCTTACCGGATAGATAACAGGCAATGGGCTTACCATCGATATTGAGTATGGAGGCACACCGCCCGAAATATAGGCTGAAATACTTCCATTACAATCTCCATTACAAAGTGGATTATTACCCACCAAATCGACACCGAGCACCTGCATTGGGCAATTGTCGGCACAGGTCAGGTTGGGGTTCCATTGTCCACCAAGAAGGTTACAGTCGGCTTCGGACACATAATCGCATGCCACCGTGCAGCTATCCCAGTAACAGCATTGACCCAGTTGTTCATTCAAACAAACATGGTTTAGGACTCCATTTTCAATTTTGAAATTATACCCCTGTACATCAATCGATACCCATCCCGGGCAATAAAATGGGATTACGAAATCATAAGAATGAAATCCTGAAGCACTTACAGAAGAAGAAGATTCGAGCAATACTTCCCTGAAAATATATAGGCTTTCGTTCGCTACAACAGCTGAATTCGATGGTAAAGGAGGCATGGTCAAATTGTTCAAATCCCAGGTAGGTGTTGAATAATTTACAGCAAACTTGAGATAGAATGCTGCTCCAGGCTCATACTGTGACACGTTAAATTCAACATGAATTTGCTTGTAGGATGTTGGATCGAATGGCAGGTTACAGAACCAGATATTCCACCATTCACTCGGGTATTCGAACCAACCATTTGTTCCACCCGGGTAATAATCGGTACCTCCTGTGAGCAAGGGGTTTGGATACAAATTGGGGTACATCGCAATCCAGAATTGATTGGTAGTGGGACATATCGTGGCAACAAGAGTGACGCATACAGTAGCCACACAGCCTTTGCTATCGGTTACAGTTACGCAATAGGTGCCGGCACCAAGACCGCTAAGGTCTTCAGTTGTGGCACCGTTGCTCCATATATAAGTATATCCAGGTGTTCCGCCGGATACGGTAAGATCGGCCGAGCCATCGGTTGCTCCAGTTACCGAAGGATTAGTACCTATTATGGTAGCCACAAGCATTGGCGGATCGACAAGGGTTGCAGTTGCAGTTGCTGTACAACCATTTGCATCGGTAATGGTAACCGAATAGATACCCGCAGGAATATTCAACAGCAAGGGGAGAGTAGAACCTGTGTTCCATAAATAGGTAAATGGTGCAGTACCCCCAAACACGGTAACAATTACTTTTCCGGTGCTTGTCCCGTAGCAATTAGGATTGAACATAGATAGGTACACGGTCATTGTAGGTGGTGGATCAACCAAAGTAATGGTTGCCGTAGAAGTACATCCAATGGCATCGGTAACCGTAATGGTATAGGTACCGGCGCATAAATTTGTAATGGTATAAGCTGTCGATGTGGAAGGCAGATTTACCGAGGAACTTACCCATGAAAGGAGATAAGGGGCAACGCCTCCATTTATCGAAGCAGTGATTGAGCCATTGCAGGCGCCTGAGCATGTTGGGTTTACTCCTGTCAATCCAAGGTCTAATACCTCTAATGCACAGCTATCGTTGCATGTCAGGTTCGGATTCCATTGTCCTCCCAGCTGTAAACAAGCACTTTCGGTGATGTAATCACAGGTAACGTCGCAATTTTCGAAATGGCAGCATTGGCCTAATTGCTCTTGCAGGCATACATGGTTGATTACTCCATTCGTAATTTTGAAGTTGAAACCTTGTACATCGATAGATACCCATCCTGGGCAATAATTGGGAATAACGAAGTCGTAAGAGTGGAATCCTGAAGCTCCAATAGTTGTGCTATTTACAAGAACTTCGCGATAGATAAACTGATTTTCGTTAGCCACAACAGTAGGATTGAAGGGCAATGGTGGCATCGTTGTATTGACCAGATCCCAAGCCGGAGTCGAATAGTTCACAGCAAATTTCAAGTAGAACGGCAAACCTGGTTCGTAAACTGAAACGTTGAACTCAACATGTATAGTCTTATAGCCGGTAGAATCGAATGGTAGGTTGCAGAACCAAATATTCCACCATTCACTCGGGTAATCGAACCATCCATTTATGCCCCCCGGATAATAGTCGGTTCCTCCGCTTAATGATGGGACGATTCCATAATTTGAATTCATAGCTATCCAGAATTGGTTGGTTGACGGACAAACCGGATCTACCAAGGTAACACAGGCTGTAGCAATGCATCCATTGGCATCGGTAACTGTAACACAATAGGTGCCGGCTGAAAGCCCGGTTAAATCTTCGTTTGTCATACCATTGTTCCACAGATAATTATACGGTAGCGTACCACCGCTAACAGTAAGGTCAGCTGATCCATTTGTTGCTCCTGGGTTCGATGGGTTGATCCCCGTAATGTTAGCCAACAGAAGGGGTGGATCAACAAGAACAACGGTTACAGTGGAAGTACATCCAATGGCATCGGTAACTGTAAGAATGTATGTTCCGGCGCAGAGGTTTCCTATTGAAAGAGGAGTAAGTGCATCCAGTAATACAGCCGAGTTACTTGGCCATGTAACTGTATATGGTGCAATCCCACCAGTTACATTGGCCAAAATTGTTCCATTGCACGAACCATTACATATTGGATTAGTACCCACTGCAACAATACTTAGTTCTTGTAATGCACAAGAATCGTTGCAGGTCAGGTTTGGATTCCATTGTCCGTTTAGTTGCTGACAAGCACTTTCTGAGATATAATCGCAGGCAACTGTACAGTTTTCGAAATAACAGCATTGGCCTAATTGTTCCTGTAGGCATACATGGTTGATTATTCCATTTTCAATTTTGTAATTGAATCCCTGTACATCAATCGATACCCATCCCGGGCAATAGTTCGGAATTACGATATCATAACTATGGAATCCGAGAGCAGAGGCGGAATTGGAATTTACCAAGACCTCTCTATAAATATATTGATTTTCGTTCACCACCACAGTAGGATTCGAAGGCAATGGAGGCATGATAGTATTCACCATGTCCCAGGCCGGCTTCGTATAATTCAAAGCAAATTTTAAATAGAATGGTAATCCGGGTTGATACACAGAAACATTAAATTCAACATGAATAGTTTTATATGCTGTGGTATCGAATGGCAAATTGCAGAACCAAATGTTCCACCACTCGCTTGCATATTCGAACCATCCGTTTGTGCCGCCTGGGTAGTAGTTTGTACCACCTGTCAGCGATGGAATCGGAGCCCAGTTAGAGCTCATGGCAACCCAGAACTGATTAGTGGATGGACAAGCCGGATCCACAAGAGTCACACATAAGGTAGCCGCACAATTTTTCGAATCAGTAACTGTAACACAGTATGTTCCTGCCAAAAGACTGTTGAGGTCTTGAGTAAGTGCTCCATTGCTCCACGAATAAGCAGAAGGTGCCGTACCTCCATTCACTGTTAAATTGATTGAACCATCGGAAGCACCTGGTGCACTTGGGTTAACATGAGTTTCAGTTAATACAAGGGCGGGTGGCTCGATAATAGTTATGTTGAAGGTGGCGGTGCAACCTTTCGAATCAGTTACCACAACCGTGTATATCCCAGCAGGCATGTTGGTAATTGTGTTTCCAGGCCCGATACCTACCCAGGCATACACATAAGGGCCAGTACCACCTCCAGCAACGACAGTTGCCGATCCTGTTGAATTTCCAAAGCAATCAACATCAACAATAGTCGAATTAATAAATATTGCTGGTGGAGCAGTAACAACAAAATTAATAGTATGGGTGCAATTGTTGGCATCTTTCACCACAAGGGTATGCAATCCTGCACTTAATCCCATTTTAACCATCCCACCGGCAACACCATCCCAGGTGTATGTATATGGAGGAGTTCCTCCAACGATATTGGCAGTTGCCTGTCCATCGTTTCCTCCTGGACAGGTAACATTTATTACCGTAACTGTTCCTCCCAGAGCAGGTGGTTGGGTAATCGTAACACTTCCAGTAGTGGTGCATCCTTTTGCATCGGTAACTGTAACTGTGTATATCCCTGGAGCAAGATTCGATATAGTTTGTGTTGTTGAAGGAGGTACAGTCGACCAGTTATATGAATATGGGGGTGTCCCACCTCCAGGTGTTGCAGTTGCTGTACCATTCGCATCACCATTACAGATAACGTTGGTTTTTGTCATAGCTACTGTAAGCAAAGGGGGTTCTGTAATTGTACATTGTGCAGTAGCAGTGCATCCTTTCGTATCAGTTACTGTCACTTTATACAAACCAGGGCCTAAATTAATTGCATTTGTCCCGGTGGATACATTGGGGTACCAGGCATAAGAGTACCCAGGTGTCCCACCTGATACTGAAACTGAAATGTAACCATTATTATAACCATGGCAGGTAATGTTCACACAATTCATTGCAATGGTCAATGCAGGAGGCTGAGTAATGGTTACCGTTGCCGTGGCCATACACTGGTTGGCATCATAAACCGTCAACGTATAGGTGCCGGCTGGCAACCCCGATACGTTAGGGGACATGGCTCCCATCGACCATTGATAGGTATAGCCTGGGGTTCCACCCGAAACAGTGGCCGATGCACTTCCATTGCTCCCACCGTAACAACTTACATTGGTACTGGAAATTGAAATTGAAATAGCTGGAGGATCAAGAATGGTTGCAGATCCTGTGGCAGGGCAACCATTGGCATCGGTTACTGTGTAGTAATATGTGCCGGCGCCCAAACCTGTTGCAGTTTGTCCGGTTTGTCCATTCGACCAGGCATACGAATAGGGGGGAACACCTCCGGTAACACCAAGTGAGATGGCCCCATTCTGATCGCCATGACAGAGCAAGCCGACTAAGCTAACATAGTAAACATTCAATTCGGGAGGCTCGCTTATGGTACACGATGCTGTTCCTGTACATCCATTCGAATCGGTCACGGTTACAGAATACGTTCCGGGGCCTAATCCTGTCAGACTGGTTGCATTAATACCATTCGACCAGGAATATGTATAAGGAGGAGTTCCACCATAAGCGTATGCTACAATACTTCCGTCGTTATCTCCATAACAAGTAATATTTGTACATGTTAAGTTGACAGATGGGCTTGGGTTGACTATCACAGTGACCCGGTCGAACATAAAACAACCATTATTATCGGTAGCAGTGACCCTGTAGGTTGAAGTTGTCGAAGGACAAACTGATATGGTAGAGCCGGTAGAGCCATTGCTCCATTGATAGGTAGCTCCACCTGTAGCTGTAAGTGTAGTACAATCGCCAGCGCAGATTTCAACATCGGGGCCAGCATTTACTTCGTTGGGAGGTGGCCCGGGCAAGCAGGCGTGCCAGATGTAGCCATTGGTTATAGTAAAGTTCGATCCCATTACATCTATCGATACCCATTCGGGATTGTATTGGGTCACAAACAAACATAAACTAATTGTTTGATATGTACTAGATAGTATTGTGTTGTTGATTTCATAAATAATTGGTCGTTCAATAAATAAATCTTCACTTGTCCCAACAGGCATAGTTTGTGGTACGGGAGGCCCAAATAATGCCAAGGGCGACAGGCTCCAATCAGGTGTTGACCAATTTACAGCAAAATCAAGTGAGGTTGGTAGGTTAGGAACAGTAGGTGATACAGTAAAGGTAACATGGATTTCTTTGTACCTAGCCGTATCGAAGGGATGATCGTAGAACCAGATATTCCACCAGCCGCTTGGGTAATCGAACCATCCGTTAATTCCACCCGGGAAAGGATCCGTACCACCGGTTTCTGTTGGGTCAGTGCTCGGGATTCCTGTCGGAGGCATTTTGATCTGGAAATTATTTTCGACCGGACATGGATTTGTACTGCAAGAGGTACCTATGCCCATAAAGGTTCCACCATTAGCCAGACAATTTGATTCTGTTGTATTGGTACAGGTATAACCGGCTAAGGCACTTGCAGGAATACAACATGCACCCAGGTTGGTTGTGATACAAGGATCGTTTGTGCAATCTTTTGTGCCATCCCAGGTACCACCTAATAAGTCACATTCGCACTCATAATTATCCGCGCAAGCTGTTGCCCCGGTTACATCGGTATAACAGCATCGGCCTAAATCAGGTATGCCAGAATAACATTGATGGTCAATGACCCCATTTGTAACCTTAAAATTAAATCCTTGAACATCAATTGAGACCCATCCAGGGCAATGATCGGGTATTACCAAACAATAATTTATTGTGCCCAGATCACTAGCATTGTCGGTCATTAAAACCATATCCCTGACAATTACATCGGCCTCGGAATAATTCCCCATATTCGAAGGAATAGGTGGTGCAACTAACAATTGGTTTGCATCCCAGGTAGGAGTCGAATAATTAACTGCAAATTCTACATAAAAAGGAAGTCCTGGAGCTAATTTTTCGATTTCGAAACTAACATAAATCTCTTTATAGGCATTTACAGTATAGGGTAAGTTGTTGAACCAGATATTCCACCAACCACTTGGATAATCGTACCATCCATTTATTCCACCGGGGAAATTATTTGTACCGCCGGTTAGGGTCGGGTCGGCATACTGATTTCCTGTCATACCTATCCAGAAAGTACCTACACCAGTTGGTAAGCAAGGATCGTTGGTACAATCTTTTGTAGCATCCCAACTACCGTTTAGGAGATCACATTCGCACTCGTAATTATCGGCACAAGCCATATTTCCATTTGGATCGGTGTAACAACATCTTCCTGTTGGAGGAGGGTTCCCACTTATACATTCATGGGTGATTACACCATTTGTAATTTCAAAATTATACCCCTGTACATCGATGGATACCCATCCGGGGCAATAATCTGGGATTACATAACAATATTCGTAATGACCAGAAGAAACTCCCTGATCCCACAATTGTAAGGTTGGCCTCATAATATAGGCAGCCTCGTTGGCTCCTACTAAGGACGGAAGTGGAGGTGTCCCGGCAATACCCTGGTTATACCACACATCTGTTGACCAGTTTACTGCAAAATTTAGATAGGAAGGTAAGAGACTATTGTACACTGCTAAATCGAATTCGATTGTGATGGTTTTATACTTATAGGGATCATAGCCATTATAAAACCATATATTCCACCAATTGGTGATAGTGTAGTTGTACCAACCATTGTAGTTATCGGTATAGATAGCACTCGTATAATTGTTGGTACCTCCACCGGCAACAGGGAAACCATTTTCATTTAATGTGATATTGAAGCCATTTGTAACCGGACCTGTATTCACATAGACATCAAAGAAAGATTCAACCCATCCGCCCTGACTTCCATAAGCGGTTACATAATAAGTGCCCGGACATAAGTTTGAAATGTCCTCACTTGACATACCATTCGACCACGAATATGTGTAGGGTGGATTTCCTCCTGCAACTGTGATGTCAATTGCACCATTGCAGGAAATTTGGGTTGTGGAATGGGTAACCGTTCCTGAAACGCTCATAGGCAGTTCAAGAAATACATCGAAGAAAGAATCAATCCAAAAGCCAGTTGCATCAGTTGTTGTTACAGAGTATTGACCCGCACATAAATTAGTTAAATCCTCGGTAGTTTGGCCATTCGACCATAGATAGGTATAGGGAGTAACTCCATCTGAAACGGTAATATCGATACCCCCATTACAGGGTGAGGTTTGGGTGCTATTGGTCACAACACCCGTAATGCTAAGAGGCAGGGTTGAACCTCCTGTGTAAATTCGAATCTCCAATATCTGACCTTCGCACATTGCTACATAAAGATAGGATAAGGGAGACGGAACAGGATTGATTAGTGTTAGAGTTTCCGGTAGGCCAGGTAAAGTACTCGAAGCATAAGCTACCTGCCCTCCCGCGGCATCTAACATATATGCAACCGCATATCCGGGTGAAGCCCAGTTCACAATATCTACCTCGATGGAGGTAATAAGTTGAGGAGGCAGAAAACCACTTAGGTTAACTTCGAGTTTTCCAGGATAAAGACTGAGGGCAAAGGGACCAGTTGTATAATCACAACCTGGAGGCACAGACACACAAGGATCCTGCCCAGATTGAGGTATGATTTTCATCTCAATTCCGGACTCGTAGAAAGGTGTTCCACAAGGACCCAAATTAGAAAGACCATCCAACGTAATTACTGTTGGGTTGGCCGACTGTGCAAATAGCCCCAATGAGGCTATACATGCAAATAGGAATAGAATAATTTTTTTCATAATATATAATTTAGGTTAGGAAATCTTTTTATTATCCATATAAATATTCCTTATAATGAGCTTTTTGAGCAAATTTACGGGAACTATTATTGAAAGTCAAGTAAAGTGATAGATAATTTTGTTTTTTTGGAATAGGCCTTTGGGATTGAATAAAGGGATGATTTGCAGAACTTGTTACCCTGTGGAATAAATAGTTTATCATATCAATTTCGACTTTCATTTCATTTTGCAGTTTTGGTTTGGGGGGAGAGACAAATTTTATAAAATTCATTATTAGGAAAGAAAACCCACCTTTACACGAATTGGACCGGGGCAAAAAGCATATAAAACTCCAGAGGTTTAACATATCTCTATTTATTATGTTTTTAGGATAAAGCCTTTCCAGACTCACAATCAATTGACTTTATCTAAAAACTTGTTCATAATCATTTAACTTCGGGAGATAGGTGTCCGGTTGCCAAAAAAGGTAACCAAAGGGCAAAAAAAAAAGAGGCTTCCATTTTGGAAACCTCTTTTTTTGGTCATTTGGTTGTCATTCAATTGTCATTCAATTGTCATTCAATTGTCATTCGATTGTCTTTGACAATGAATGACGCAAAGCGAATGACTATCGAATGACGTGAAGCAAATGACGGCGAAGCCAACTGACGCGAAGCAAATGACAATGAAATTAAAATGGCCAGAAATTATTGTCGAACCACACTTTTTCTTTTAATTCTTTGTCAATCTCGTTGAGCAATTTGTGGTGTCCTTTTTCCCAATCGGCCAGGAATTGGTAGAATTTTTTTTCTTCGGGATCGGTTGCAATTTCGGCCCTGTCGGAATAAACTTTAACGGCGCGGGTTTCGAAGTCGATGGCAGCCGAAATTGCTGCGGCCTCAAAGCTTGCCGCATTTATTTTCTTTTTTACCTGTTCGCTCAAGATGGCCTCATCGGTCGAGTTGTCGTCTTTTGGCGGGTGGGTTTCCTTGAATTTCTGGTTTTGTGTATAGTGTGCAAACTGCTCGGTCAGAAATCGGATATGATCGTCTTCTTCGTCGGCCATGTGCTGAAAAAATTCTTTTACATCGGGGTCGTCGGCTTTGTCGGCCACGCTCGAATAAAATGCTTTTCCTTTCCTCTCCAACAATATGGCTGTTTTGAGGATTTCCATTGTTTTAGATTCTTCCATTTCAATATTTTTTTTGATGGTTTATTTCTTTTGCACAAATGTATGGATTTCTGAGCAACGAATATAATAAGAGTCGATATTTTTGTTTGGTTTCGTGCCACCCTTTTCCGTGCCACCGATTCTTTTTCTGTGGCACGGCTATTCCGAACCAGACCGGATTAGTGGACGCGATTGAGACTCAAGCCTGCCTTCGCTAAAACTTCGGTAGATAAACCTTGCGTCTCTACTGGGGCAAAGAGGAAAGCGAGAGTTTCGCTCAAAGCGAAGCCCTCGCTGATACCCTGGGTATGGATAAATCCTTTTTAGACGCGATAAATCGCGTCTCTACTGGTGCGCGACGAGTGTCGGTGTGGCTTCAAGCCACGCCGACACTTTTCGACGACCCGTACCTCATGCCATTCATTTTATACCAAATTCGTGATCAGCATTATTGCTTCAAAATTTTATACCTTACAACCTATTCTCCCACCACAACTTTCAGGTAATACAAACCCGCTTTCAGTTGGCTTATGCCAATTTGATAAGGAAACTCTATTGGTTTGTCAACTAGGATTTCTTTTCCTGTGCTGTAGAAAAGTGTGCAAGTGACCAAGCCTGATGGCAGTAAATTTTAAAAACTATTTTATAATGCTACTTTTAGGATTAGGGAACATCGAAATTTGCAGTCAATCCTTTATGCACCTTACAGAATTTCCAAGTAATTTGGAATAACTATCACGGTTTACTCCCACATTATTTTCATTGAAATGACGAATCCAGCTATTTATCCCATTTTCAGAAGATGTTGCATAGTTTCCAAACTTATTTGCAGAACCAGCCCCATAAAATGCTCCGTTTGGTTGATAATATAAACCACTAAAAATAATATCCAAGCCACTGTAACCACCCTCTAACAATATTGCGTCCACAGTAGTTCCACGGTATCCAGTGGCATTTGGATTGTTTACTGTGGAATCGACAAAGTTTTCAAGTATGTACCATTCGAGGTCGGAGGGCACATGCCAGGATGGGGGGCAGATTCCCTGTGTGCCTTCAATGTTGCTATAATCCATCAGCTCCTCCCATTGATAAAGACCACCAAGAGTACCGCATTTTGCCGGAATATTGCCGTAACAATATTTTTCGGAAACCGAATTATTGCTCTGACTTGTCGATGTTGTAACAAAGTTACCGGTATTTAGGTTTTTGGCCATCCAGCACTGGTTGCCTATCTGTGTGGTTGTATAATAGTTTCCATCAATGTCGCTTACTGACGACAATCCACAATAAAAACTTGTAGTGTCAGGGGCAAAACTTACAATTACTGTATCGCTTGTTTGACCGCAAAAATTAGCAATAGTCCAAACCAGGTGGTACTGATTCCCCGCAAAACCATAAAATTGTGATGTAGGATTTCCTGCATTTTGAAAATATCCTCCTATCCCCAATAAAATCGACCATGTTTCTGTACCAAAAATTGGTGAATTTGCCGATAAGCTTGTAAAGGTATCAACAAGGTTTATTTGATCCTGGCCTGCATTTGCAGGAGTTGGAGGAGGCCCACATGAAAAATTTATAGTAACCGTATCAAAAGTTGACCAACATACATTTTCAATTTTCCATACCAAGTGATATTCGTGCAATGCCAATCCGTTAAACTGTGTTAAGGGATTATTTACATCCATAATCTCTCCGCCTGTCCCACTAATCAGTGACCAGGTTCCAAGTCCGCTAACCGGAAGGTTTGCCTGAAGAATTGTAAATGTATCTATCAGGTTAAGTTGATTGGTTCCTGCATTGGCCTGGTTTGGTGGTGCAAAACATAAAAAGCTGATAACTGCCGTATCGACGGAAATTTCACAAAGACTATTGTTTTCTACCGACCATGTAAGAATGTATTCATGGCCCTGTAGACCTGAAAAGGATGCGGACGGGTTCAAATCATTTGAAATTTGCCCTCCAATCCCACTAATAATTTCCCAATGACCTTGACCTATATTTGGTGTATCAGCCTGAAGTGTAGTAAAAGTATCGGGTAAATTAATTTGGTCCGGCCCTGCATAAGCCTGGCTTGGAGGTGTAAGGCATTGAAAACTTATTGAAACCGTATCGGACGCAGTAGCACAGGGGGTACATATCGACCAAACGAGGGTATAGACTTGGTTTACAAGTCCGGTGAACAATGAATACGGATTTGTTGTTTCGGCTATCACCCCTCCTATTCCACTTATGATGTACCATGTACCTGTTCCTGATAATGGCGTATTGGCTTGTAGGTTGGTGAAAGTATCGCTAAGGTTCATTTGGTCGGGACCTGCGAGGGCTTGTGTTGGTGTTGGTTCACAAATAAAACTGATAACGACAGTATCGCTTGATTCGCTGCAGTAATTAGCAATTGTCCAAACAAGGACATAAGTTTGTGCGGGCATTCCACTAAATTGCGTGTAAGGGTTTGCAGGACTTAATAAAAAGCCTCCTGTACCACTAACAATCGACCAGTTGCCATTTCCGATAACAGGGATATTTGCCTGAAGGTATGTAATTGTATCGAACAGGTTTATTTGATCGGTGCCTGCATCGGCTTGTGTTGGCAAAGTTTGGCATTGGAAATAGACATGAAGTGTATCGCCCGTGTACCCACACGCATTATTGATTGACCAAACAAGTGAATAATGATGATTTTCCAAACCATTAAATATAGAGCCTGGATTAGAACCATCGGATAATATTCCTCCCGCCCCACTGATAATAGACCATTGGCCGGTGCCAATAATTGGAGTATTGCCTTGTAATACTACAAAAGTGTCGAGAAGGCTGAGAGTATCGGAGCCAGCATCGGCTGCCGGAAATGGATAAACAGTACAGGTATCCAACAGGCATCGGACACTAAAGCCATTTTCTTTTTTGTGATCAAAATTGAACAAATTATTGTTCCGGTAAAATAGTTTTCTTACCCGTGCCAGATCGGAATTTGTTTCGCTTGCTGTCCACCAATAACCACTTTCTGATAAAAGTGAGAATTGCCCATCGTAGTCTCTTTTTCCACCGGCATGTCCGGAAAATCCATAATCATCTGATCCTATTCCGTAATAATACCAGTTGGTCGTAGATTTTAAGTGGCCACCTACCCCTTTCCAAAACCACATATTGCGCTCGTAATATCCATTTTGAAGGTTGATAAAATCGGCCAGTTCCTCCCAGTCCGATTCTGCCGGAAGATACCATCCGGCAGGACAAACACCTTGTACCCTGTTTAGATTGCTAATTGAAGCTGGTTCCCCGTTCATAGCTGCTGGCCAAGAGTATAAAGCGCCATAGCTTTCCCCATTTGACAACGAATTGTTATAATAACAATAAGCTTTGTCTGTCTCAGACAAGTTATTCCAATCAGAATTACTGGTAATATAGGGTATTATAGTTCCATTGGAATAATGGCTTGTTATCAGGTTTTCTGCCATCCAACATTGATGTCCAATCAATACAGTACTGTATTGGTTTCCGTCAAAGTCGCTGATTGAAGTCGGGCAAAGTGCGGCAGGATTTTGACCCGGGCTGAATATCAATGTATCGGACAAAGTAGTTTTTATTAAGTATCCCTGACCCGGGTTCATGTTTCCCATCATATTCAAACCAAAGGCTGGCCAATACACATTGCCATTGTAATCCTTTGCAATAATTATATTTTCGACAATAGGCTGGAGAACATCTTCTGCTGATTTTGGCTGGGTAAGTATATACCCCATAATGCTCCATCCCGCAGGCAATTCAAGCTCAAAAGTGTTTAGGTTTATCATTGCTCCCTTGATAAACAAAGAATCGGCATTCAATATTTTGATTTGGTAGCCTCTGCCAGGCTCGATGTCTCCAATCATATTCAATCCAAATGCTGGCCAAAAGGTTTGACCATCCCCATCTTTAACAATAATAAGGTTGTTGATTATGGGATTTAGTAGAACAGAAATATCACTTTCGGTTGGGATCAAATAAGTTGAAAAAATGCTCCAATTTATTGGAAGGGAAATCCTCTGCGTTTTATATGAAGCCGGAGAAGTTGCAGATAATAATTCTAAGCCTGACATGCCATTGGGTAAATAGGTGTTATATTGTGGCATTGTAGTAATAAAAGTAGCCATAACATCATAAAACAAACTATCCTGACCGTTGAGAATAAAAATTTTAAAAATGAATTCCTCTTCAGTTCTAAAGGTTTGTGCGAGATAATTTTCACCAAACGCCGCAATTGTGGTTGAGTTTCCAAGCCAATATCTATAACCTCCACATGTCAACCCTCCATCACTTTCGGTATAAAACACTCCTATCCAAAAGTCGTTGTTTAAAACAGGTTGTCCATTAATAGTAAACTGTATGTTACCAGGAAGCAATATTGTATGATTTATTCCAGTATTATTATAACTCCATGAGTCTGGTTGGCTATAAGCACACAAGCATAGAGAAAAAAAGAAAAATAGGAATGCGAATGTTTTTGTATAAAAAATTTTCATAGTGAAATTTAATTTCGTCAATATTAAATGGCTATTTTTTTATGATTTTCCAAAATATTGTTTTTTCATTAACCACAATACGCAAGAAATACATCCCGGGTTTTATTGTACTTAGGTTTAGTTGGAATGGATAATCCCCGGTTGTTTCTATGATAATTTCCTTACCCGAAATATCAAAAAGTTCGATTGCCTTCGGTATGGTGGGACAATTGATAATGATTATATTTTCAGCAGGGTTTGGATATACCGAAACATCTATTCTTTCCTTTTCTTCTACATTTAAACAACTAATGATTAATAGCAAGGTTGTATCGCTGTTAAAACAACCGGTTGTAGTATCGGTAAAATGGTAGCTAATTTCATGTAGGCCAGTATCGGCCTGATAGAGGTTAATATTAGATGCTGTAATACCTGGTCCCGCAAAGTATCCCCCTGCCGGAGATGCCAATGGGAAATCGATTATTCCGGTTTGGATGCAAAAGGTATCCTGTGGAAAGGGTGAGATAGAAACTGATGGAAGAGGAATATGAGTGAAATCTAATTCAACAATACTGTCCAAGCCAAAAACTGTCAGCAGGTTATCAGTGTAAGTGCCAGGGACAGTAAGCAATTGATTGCCGAATTGGAAAGTTTCGTTTTCACAAACACTTATAGTTTCTTGAGTTAAATAGCCTTTATTCTCACTCCATAATATCTTGTCTATATTAGTAGTATTGTACACTACATCTATATCCATATCGTTGTCAAGATCAATCGCGTATAGTGCGCCAGGATTGTCTAATGAGTCACAAATGATAAAAGCACTACTGAAAACTCCCATCCCATTGTTTTCAAACCACAGAATTTTACCAAAATAATTTTTTACCATTATAATATCCTTATCATTATCACCATCCATATCGGCAGTAAATACTTCATTTGGATTATTGATTGTGGCAATTATTTGTTGTGCTCCAAAAATACCACTTCCGTCATTTTCGTACCAGGCAATTTTGCTATCACCAATCGAAACTGAAATCACATCTTTGTCCCCATCTCCATCCAGGTCGTCAGCTGCAATATAGTGAAGATCATTTACCGAATTTGAGATCAATTGCATTGGCCCAAAACTGCCAGATCCATTGTTTTTAAACCAAATAACCTGAGTATTTGAAGTGCTTAACACATCCATGTCCCCATCTCCATCTAAATCTACAGCAAAAACATCTTTGGCATAAGTTGCTGAGTTGCTTATAGTATATTGGCTCCAGATATTGCCAACCCCATTGTTTTTATACCAGGCAATTTTATTCGAAACAGGGTCTGTAGAAACAACATCATTATCTCCATCCCCATCCAGGTCACAGGAATAAACGGATGATATATGGGCAGACTGAATACTAATAATTTGTTGAGGGCCAAAAATACCAGCTCCGTTGTTTGCATACCAGGCTATTTTATCATTTGAGCCTGAAGTCACATCATTGTCCCCGTCCCCGTCCAGATCAATAGAAAAAACACATTCTGGATTTTCAACTTCTGTGGTGATAACCTGCTCTATATTTATAAAACCAGATCCATGATTTTTATACCAGGCAATTTTATCATCGTAAGAGGCAGAAAGTACATCATTGTCGCCATCTCCATCCAAATCAATCGCAAAAATATCCATGAAATTTGTCAATGAAGTGGAAATAACTTGTTGAGGCCCAAAAACACCCAAGCCATTATTAAAATAGACAGCAATTTTTTCATCTTCCCATGAGGCGGAAACTAAGTCCTTATCTCCATCTGCATCCAGATCTCCTGTAAAAATTGATTTGCCTCCATTTATTAACGTAGCTATAGTTTGCATCGGACCAAAATTCCCTGAACCATTATTGGCAAACCATACAATCCCTCCATTCAAATAGGAAATTGTCAGCACATCAATATCGTTGTCATTATCAATGTCAACAGCAATAACACTACTTGGGTAAATAAAAGTTGTTGATATAAATAATGGATAAGCGAATGTGCCTTGTCCGTTGTTTTTAAAACAGGTAACCCTATTGTCTAAAGCAGTTGAAGCAATGATGTCCATATCGCCATCGCCATCTACATCACTTGCACAAACAGACGATACTCCCATTGCATAAATAGATATTTCTTGTTTTATCCCAAAATTACCGTTTCCAAAATTTTCATACCAGGCAATTGTATTATCATTGTAGGAAGCCGAAATTACATCAAAATCCCCATCGCCATCCAAATCGGACGCAAGCACATCAGTTGCCCAGAATGACAGGGTATCAATAATTTGTTCGGTACTAAAATTTCCTGTACTGTCATTCTCGTACCAGGCAATTTTGTTGTCCGACATCGAAGCAGACAAAACATCATTATCGCCATCATTATCTAAATCTACAGAATAAACGGCAGTTGCATGATTTGCGTTGGTAGAAATTAATTGTTGTGGCCCAAAATTACCAAGGCCGTCATTTTCGTACCAGGCAATTTTATTATCGTTGGTGGAAGCAGATAACACATCATTGTCGCCATCTCCATCGAGGTCAATTGCAAAAACTGACCATGAGCCATCCACTTCAGTGGTGATAATAAAATGCTTATCGAAACTACCATCGCTTCTATTCTGGAACCATACTATTGTATTTCCCTGGGTCGAAGTAGAAATAATATCCAAATCGTTGTCCCCATCAAGGTCAATAACAAATACCTTTGATGGATTTTCTAATACCGGTTCGTAGATAGTGTGTTGCTCGAAGTGGAGCTGTGTATATCCCATAGCTGGCATCAATAAAAGGAGATGAACAATAAGTTTCAATTTTTTCATATGTACAAAAATAATTATCAAAATCCATCCGGGCTTTAAGTCCCGGATGGAATATGAAAGCTTTTACTTACTAATTATTAAATTTGTTTCCCTTTTTAAAATTCCTGACGATAGGACAAGAGAGTAACTACCATTGGAAAGATGAGAAAGATTTAAGCTATGTACCTGTTTCCCTTTATAAATATTGATCTCAGAATTGAAAACCGATTTTCCATTAATATCAAGAACCTTTATTTTAGCTAAGGCATCCTTAACCGATGTCAGTTCCATATAAAAATGACCCTGTCCTGGATTTGGATAAACATCGCATAAAAGATCGGATATTTTTTCATCTTCTTCGGGATTGTCTAATCCAACTATAGCAATCTTTTTGTTAGAGTAGTATTTATCCCCGCGTGCCCAATTTTTAAACTTGTATTGTGTTTTTATATTTTTTTTTGCACTCCAAACTTCAATAGTAAAAGTTTCTCCTTCACTAAGGTTTTCTACAACATTTGTTGTATAGTAATCATCACCATAAATGGTTAAGGCTGTGAAACTACCAGAAAAGACGGTTTTCCCAACTATCTGGCCATTCTCACCTAAAGCAGCTATTTCATCTCCAATTTGTGGGTTTGTTACCCAGCTTTCAAAGGGTATCCCAACGATCATGAAGTTGTCTGTATTGATATACAATTCTTGTGTGTAATTTTTAAATACTAAGTCTTGTATCTTTGGATTTTCTGATCCACTTTTTGTGCCTGTTAAATTACTTGGATAGGTTAATGTTTGGGCACTTGTCATATAAATTTGATAGCCTTCACCAGGTAGCATGTTCCCTAATGTATTATAGTTAAAAATTGGCCAATATATTTTAGAGCCGGTTTCATCTTTTATCATATCAAAACAATATTCAATACTGCTTAAAGCAGTAACTACACTTAGTGGATTATTCCTTAAATAGCCAATCATATTCCAGTAGTTGTCTATTTCAGAATGTAGTGATATTGGAGAGTACTCTGGTTGGCATTGTATTCCTTTGACATTTAAATCGCTAGTAGTTTTCATTTTAACTTGGTATCCTGCTCCAAGTGTAATATCACCTATACCATTTAATAGAAATTCTGGCCAATATACACTCCCCACTTCATCTTTGACAATATCTACATTACTTGCTACCTCTGAAAATACAACTGCAACATCTGGATTATTGGGGATTATATATGTTGACATTAAATTCCAGCTTTCATTAAGTTGTATAGTCTGACTTCTAGTGCCTGCTACAGCATAAATACCAAATTCAGTGGTATTTATTTCTATTTTATTATCATTCGGATATTTTGTACTAATTCCAGCAATTTTCCATCTATTAAGAGTATTATCAAATATGAAGAATTCTAAATCATTTTCATCCACAGTGCCTAATTCATTTTCTGTATAATGTACTTCAATATTAAAACTGCTGTTTGCTGTTGTAAGATTACCAAAATTAGCTAGTACTTCAAATTCGTGCAAGATAGTTTCCATTCCCATTTTAGGAATATCTACCTTGCCAGTCCAATGGGAATTGTGTTCAATATAAGTATAAGATGTGAAGCAATTTTGTGGGAAAGTATATGTGGTACCATCACGCGGTGAGTATAGCCCTACAGATGCAGTAGGATTTACTATTGTTTTTACTTTTCCAAATAAAATAGACACAGTATCCATTTTATCCTGAATTACTGTACTCCAGTCTAATTCTAATAAACCTAAATGAGCTTTCGAGGGAATGGGAATTCCATCCATGTCCCAATCCCTATAGTCATTGCCATTTATACTAAAATAAAAAGAGCCGGGAAGTTTGCTTTCGGCCATGTATTCGATAAAAGGACCAAGCCAATATTCACTATGTATGAATTGGGATCCGGCATCGTAAAATATAGCACCATAATCAGTAAGAATAAGTGCATGTTCGGCATAGCCTATGCCCCACCTGAAATCGTTGAAAGCTTCAAGGTAAGCTTTATAATCATGTCGGGTAATATCCTTATCTATTAAAGAGTCGGTAATAATCTTTATATATTCATACTTCCATTGATAGCAATGTGGGCTGTAAATTATTTTGTGCTTTGGTGCTCTATTGGCCTGTAAAGGGTAAAGGCTTATCGCACTAAGACTCTCAGCTGCTCCATAAGCTGTAGGATCACTGCAAGGAATATCAAGCTCATCATCGATAAGTGATGCTATTTCATGATCTCGAATTCCTTCTGCAAAAATCAATAGACTTGGGTTTGCATTTAGGATTGCCACACTGGCCTCTTCAACAAAGGATTTAAAATTGTTCGTTGCATTTGAATTGTTCCACCTGGCCCCATAGGGTTCGTTTTTAATATCAATGCCAATAACATTGTCGTACGAACTTAAGTCGCTTGCCAAAAATGCCAGGTTCAAGATGTATTCTTCCTTCGAGTCAATATCGTAAGGTGTGTACCAAAGTCCTTGTGGAAATCCCATTCCTTCGATAAGGGGCAAGACATTTAATCCTGCGATCGAACACTTTTGGATTATTAGTTTAAGGGCATCATATTCATTAATAGTTATTTCGTTTGTAAGATCGAAGAAAAAATCGTCATTGCCCGGAAACCAAGAATTTACACAATCCATACGATCCTCTTCAACTTGTGCATAAGTGGTTGGATTAGTACGCGGTGCAGAAATTATATTCCCATCCATTACTATTCGTATTGTATTAAATCCCAGGTCAACAATTTTTTGTAACAGAACATCACAATCAACTGAAGACAATCCCATATCACAATCCTCTCCATAGCCTAATTTCCACCAATTTACACCTCGAATATTTACAAGCTCCCCATTGTGGTATACATTTCCTTCCTTGTGACTTGGATAATTGCTTGCAATTTCCCCGGTAGCATAATACCAACCTGTTGGTGAACTGATAGACCAATCAATTTCTGTTGGCTCAAGATATTCGTAGGCACCAATATCGGCTACTGTATTAGACGAAGGTATGGTATTCCCGTAAAAGTCTTTTGTATAGGCTGCAATTGTTTCCCCTGCATCAATACAAAGTGATCCTGAGCTTAGCCTAAAATCTCCAGAGGCTATATCTTCAAAAAGGGGATCTGCAACAATAAGAGAGTTTGTCCCATTTTGAGTTTTTGTATAGTTTAAATCCTCAGGATTGGTAGTCGGGGTGAATAATGTCCTGTAGACTGTTGTTCCGCACTTGATAAAACCATCATATTCACGTGAAAACGCATTGTATTTTGTGCGCACATATATGTCATTAGGAATATCAAAAATCCTTCCCTCATTATTTGAAACGTAAAAGATGTTGTTTTCTACGTATGTAGTGTCATTTGAAAGAGATAAATCAATCCATAAAGCACAATAACTTGATGTAGTGTTTCCATTATAAATATCATTATGATAAATATCTGCTCTTGAACTAAAACTTATTACAATTCCGCGTTGACTGCTATTCTTAATAATATTATGATGAATATTAACATAAGGGGCAACAGTCCAAGAGAAATCAAAATCGGTAGAAATTCCTTTAACCGCGTTTTCTATCAAATTGTTATATATTTCAATGTTACCCCTAGCCACCCTTATACTAGCAACTTGAACCGACCCATCAAACATTTTATTGCAATAAATTTTGCCACTTTTATAATTAGATGTAATAGCATCGTAGTTATCGATATATAAATATTGATAAAATGAATTGGTTGCTTCGGATTCAAAAGTATTATTGTCGATCAAAAAATTAGCACAATCGTCTATTTTAATATAGCCTTCAGAAGTTGTTATTCCCGTCATTATTTCGTCATAAAACCTGCATTGAGTAATTCTTGCTCCGTCTGATGATGTAATCAAAACCCTGGTATCCTTTACGTCATAGATATCACAATCAAAAATTGTCATATTGTTACTTGCGTCCACAATAATACCATTTAATGCCGGGTACCCGGGAACTATCGATCCAGCACAACCCCAAACTTTACAACTTTCTATTTTAGCATCTATACATTCTTGCAGTTCTATACCATAAAATAGATCATAATCACTTCTCAGTTTACAGTTAGAGATAAGTAATGAATTCTGTCCAGTTGACTGTGCTGTAATATTGTTTGCATAGATTGCCGGAGTCCCATTCCAAACAGTTGTGTTATCAATTTCAATGTCCATAAAGTTTAGTAAATCAATACCATGAGCATTTTGATTGGCGTTACAAACACAATTAAGAATTTTGAGATTATGTCCCGTAGAGTTAACACCACCGTCAACCTTGATTGAAGTTCTTATAGTCCACAAAGTGCAGCCGTCTATAATAATCCCATTTGTACTACCACCAGTTATTTGAATTCCATAGTCAATAAAATTAATTGAACTATGTCTTTTAAATTCTATATCCTTAATAGTAACGTCCTCCATGTTCTCTATTTTAAGTAATATTGCTGGACCTGGAGGATCTGTAGGAGGAGTAACAGAAGACCTGAAAACTGGGATAACAACGCCACTTCCATAAGCACCAATAGTCATATTGGAATTATCAATATTTAAAGTTTCCGTAAAGTCGATAATTGTTCCTTTTTTGAATAGGTATGCAATATTACCAAATAAGGGTGAAGGAAATTCATTTCTGGGTTCACTTTCTTTAAGTCCATATCCATTTATTGGTGCATCTATATTAATAAAGATGTTTGTTTGTGTTTGTCCAACTGGCAATGTATATTCAATTGCACCAAGGTCTATCCCATAATTACCATTGTGAGGTATAGCGGACGGTATAATGTTGCCAAAATAATCACTTTCGTAACCAGTTAAACTTGTACCTGCATCAATACAATTTGATGTGGGATATAAGTTGTAATCCTCTACGGTAACAGGAAGAACAGATACAAATGGATTGGTTTCATCTGTTAGGCTAAAGCCATCATGCAAAATGGTTGGAGGATCTCCAAAATCTGTACTTTCATAAGAACTAATTGTGCTATAGGAATTTCCTCCACATGTAATAAAGTCGGTGAAAACTCGCATTGCATTATAACTAGCAGAAACAGAACTTAAATTTGGCCCAAAATTAAAAACCTTTCCAGTTTCATAGCCCAAATAGAAAATATTGTTTTTAACTATTGCTGTACATCCAGTCCCGTTTAAAGCTAATGCGGTGTAGCTCGAACTATTGCTCTGATTGTAAACTGTATTATGGTAAATATCTACCGTGCCAGTTGATGAAACATTAATCCCACATGCAGAGCAGCCGCTAATAATGTTGTGGTGTATTTCGGCATTAGTTGCCAATGACGTGCCTCCAAGTATTCCAGTTTGGATTCCTTCTATCCAATTATTGTAAATGTAGAATGTCCCTGCACCGATTTCCAGACACGAAGTTGTACTTGATGTACCGATCAAGTGAAGTTCCTTAATTGTTAGGGATATGCCATTGCTTGTTGAGATTATTGATGTTGTAGATGAAGAGGTAATTATTGGTTTTTCTTGTACCCCTGTCTGAATAGGTTCAGGGTCGTCATAAGCTCCTATTGTTACCCCGGAAGCATCTATTAATAAAGATGATGATATTACGTAGTTTGAATTCCGTTTTAACAAATATGTTGCATTTGAAGCAAATGTTGCAGGGAAGGCATCGAGTGGTGATTGTTTGGTAAGTCCACTCCCTGGATTTGAATTTTGGAAATCAATATAATAAGTTTGCCCACAGGCAGCACTTGATATTATGGCCGAAAGCAGTATTACACCTATTGTCTTAAGTACTTTGTTTATTTTCATATTTCTTTCTTTTAGGTAAGCTTTTTAGGTTTGAAGTATTCCAAGTTATAACTCGATTTTCAGTTGAACGACATGGGCTAAGGACATCCGGCAGCAAAACCACTGAATGCCCGCTAATAGTCAAACTTATTCTTACCAATTACAAAGATGAAATTATCGGGATGGAAAAAGAGTGGGTAGTTTTTACTCTCTCTCTCTCTCTCTCTCTCTCTCTCTACAAACTCTGGGTTGTGGGCTTTGCATAGTAGTATGTAGGTTGATTTGGGCATAAATATTTTTTGGTAAATTTAAGATTAGGTTTTATACTTTACTCCAAAGGTTGTATGTTGTGCAGCATATAGTTATTAGAGGCAAACTATTTCCTGCCAATATTATACGCAATTGATCCTCCTTTAAAAATGAAAAATATTTTGGCTCATGTAAAAAAATAGGCAGATTGAGTGGGGAAACCGTGCCACCCCTTTTTTTGCGGTGGCACGGATTGGTCCAACATTGATTCAAGTCGGAGCGCGACTTTGAGTCGCACTATGACTGTATGAAAACTTTTAAAACAACCCCCCGTTCTGATAAATCTCCATTTGCACTTCGGAGAATTTGTCGGCCATCATTTCCTTGTTGTTTTTCAGGTTTGTGATTTTCCCTGTTTCAAAATCAACGCGGATAGTATTACCATCTTCCAAATCAATAGCGTCAAGCGAATTATAGGTCACGATAGGGAAGGCTGCATTGATTGCGTTGCGCTCGTAAATTGCCCCAAACGATTCGGCCAATATAGCCTGGATACCCAATGCCTTGAAACAATCTACGGCTTGCTGGCGTGAACTTCCGCTCCCAAAATTTTTCTGCACAGCCACTATGTCGCCTGCCTTGGCTTTCTTGGCAAAATCTTCGTAACCAGCAAGGTTGTCGAAGGTGTATTGGCCCATTTCCTCGATATTGGTAATGGCCAGGTATCGGTTGTGGAAAATCATGTCGGTGTCGATATTGTCTTCTTTTATGTACCACACTTTTCCTTCAATGACAGTAGGCTTGTCAACGGCAGATGGTTTTGTTTTATGCGCAGTTTCCAACTTTTCAATATGGTTTCCAAAATTAAAGTCAACAGCTTCGTCTGGAATATCATCATACGTAGTAATATAACCAGCCACCGCCGATGCTGCTACCGAAGCTGGCGATGCAAGATAAACTTCGCCCTTGCCCTGTTTGCCCGGGAAATTGCGGTTTCCGGTACTGATGGTAATTTCGCCAGGCCCGTTTTGTCCCACCTGTCCTGCGGCACAACCGGCACAACCGGCATTCGATACCAAAGCCCCGGCATCTTTAAAAATATCGATCAACCCCTCGTCGAGGCATTGTTCCCAGACTTCGTTTGTGGAGGGGACTATTTTTAGCACAACGCCCGGTGCCAATTTACGGCCTTCTAAAACAGAGGCAGCTTCGCGCATATCTTCGATCCGGCCATTGGTGCACGATCCAATAAAACCCGAATCGATTTTTGTCTTTTTAACATCGGTAATGGGCACTGTGTCGTGTGGCTTCCCCGGACGTGAAACGAGCGGAACAAATTTGCTCAGGTCGAGGGTGAATACTTTTGTGTATTTGGCATCAGCATCGGCTTTGACAAGGGCTATTTTTCGGCCCAGCTTTTCCTCGCTGTATTTCAATATTTCATCGTTGGGGGCGAACATCAAAATGATTGCTCCCATTTCTGTAGCCATCGACGAAATGGTAATGCGCTCATCGAGGCTGAGTTTATCCACTTCTTCACCATAAATTTCAATAGAATAACCAAGCAGCGAATTCGCACCAAATTCACGCAATAGGTTCAGCACAATGTCCTTGGCAAATAATCCTTCGGGGCGTTTGCCTTCCAAAGTTATTTTTACCGATTCGGGCACTTTAAACCATGTCCGGCCATTGGCCCAGGCAGCAGCTATATCCTGGTCGCCCATACCCTGTCCAAAAGCCCCAACTGCACCAAGAATATTCGCATGGGAATCGGTGGTGACAGCGGTTGATCCCGAGTGGGCCAATCCTTCGTGTATTAAAATATGGGTGCCGATGCCCTTGTCAATATCATACACCTTAATATTATTTTCACGGGCATACAAACGACAGATATGTTGGTTGACGGCATATTTCTGATCGGAACCCGTAGGGTTGCAATCGAAAGTAAAGAATGTTTTTGAAGGATTTTCCACATTCAAATTATTGTCGCGCATGTTTTTCACCACATTAGCGCCGCCAAAATCGCGAGCTGCCCGAATATCAATAATAATGTCGATAATTTCGCCCGGCTTAACTGTATCGTGTTTCGAGTGATTTGCGAGGATCTTTTCAATCAGTGTCATTCCCATTTTCGTAGGTTTAATTTTTAAAATTTGAATGGCAAAAATAGTTAAATCTGAATGATAGAAATGATTGAACTTGTATTATTTTATGTTGGAAAAACAGGTTTATGAGGTATAAATTTAACAGGGAGTGGAAGAATTTCAAATTCCCTAAAAGGTAGAATTCTCATAAGCTAAAATCCAATTTGGGAATCTATTTTAGAAACACCCAGGTGTTTCTAATGATAAAATGCAGAAACAACCTTGTGTTTCTATAAAAGAAGCGAAACAAAAACTACCTTTCTCATTTTACGACTTCAGGAACTTAAAATTGACCAAAATTTTAGCTAATTTTGTTTATATCATTAAAATTCAATAACATAACAAGCAGAATCATTATTTTAACCTTCTTTTACTTTTTGTAAAAAATACTCAATATTGAGTATTGACTTACCTAATTAGATTCCTTTTATTTGCTATCTGTAATTATTCTAAATAAGAAAGCGACTATGAAAAGATCTTTAATAATGCCAAAAATAAAATTCCCAGTAGCTGAAAACCACTAATTTTTCTTTTGGTTGTTTCCGGTGATGTTCAGAAGCCCTGTCACATATATTTTTACAATCGATAATTAAGCATGTGATTACCGAAATGTTTTTAAGTATTAACCATAAAAAGGAAATTGAACTATGAAAAAAATTATTTATAATTTATTGGTGTTATTCCTCTTGCTTCTAAACAGTAGCATAATAGCACAGAATATTGAAGAGGTATTTACTTTGAATGATAAGCTCTTTACATTTATAACAAAGCAGCATGACAATGGTGATTTATCAATAACCATAACCAATTATAATGATGATGCACAAACCGTTTCATTCATTATAAACAAGCTCAAAATGAAAAATTTTGAATTAATATTTAGTGAGAAATTAAAATCTTTATTTGATTCTGAAACTAAATTTGATAAAGAGGATTTAAGTAGTCAGGCAAGAGAATTATTTACTTTGCTAGCCCTCGAAGTACTATTAGAAAAGGAAGAGAATGTACCAATTATTGGGGAGCTTACAATTGATACTTTAGTTGAACTTAAATATTATTATCCGGATGAGACAAGATTGGCAAAACTTAAAAAATGCCTAAGTTGTAAAAGTGATAAGAAAAAGAATAAAAATATTGAGATTGATTCGACTATAGTGCCAAACAATGAAAAGAATGCGGTTCTGTATAATCGACTGGTAACTATTGATACATTGATAGTAAAAGATGTTGAGATTGAATTTTTCGATGGATTTATTGAGACTATAAAAATTAATGCTTCCGGAGATAATACACCATTATTCAATGGCCTAGTCTTTGAAAATAAATATGGAATTGGTTTTTCAAGTAGAATCAACTATAAAGCACTTTACGAAACAAAACTCTATTCTAATAGAATTGATACAAACATATATGTTGTATTAGGTGATGTCCTTAAATACGACTACAAAATTCGGCAAAGAACCAAAGATTATAGTCCACAGAATAATACGATTTACACTTACGGTGGCGAAAAGGTTGAGTTAAGAAAAATGGATTCAAACCGACTATTTGATTTTATTGTGTTTACTGACCTTATGGGTGTTAACGGTGATAATCCAAACGGCCTAGTCCAAACTGAGTTTTCGAAAGATATCCAAATAAATACAAGAAGACACCAGACAACAAATAAGTTTTGGTTGAATAAACTGTTCCAGGGATATGGTTGGCTGCAATTTATCGAACCTTCATTCACTCTGTCTAAGCTAGAGGACAATAACCGATATTTAATACCATTAAGAGAGGAGGACTTATATATTAATCCGGTATCCGGACCAAAATTAAGGACATCTTTAAGAACGAACCCATTAGATATTCACAGATACCAGAGGTTATCGCTAGGCATTGACTTAAATGTTTTATTCTTTGATAGTCCCGAAGGAAAATTTCATGCACAGATAAATGCAGGTGCACGATTCGGAAGCACTCTAATACGCGATTCAATTCATCATTTAAGTATCGACACGAACATTGTGAATTCAGGAATTGTGAACGATTTTGGGATTAACTATTTTACCCTGTCTCCAGAAGCAAAAATCCAGTTCTACCCTGATGAGAGGTTTGGGATGGTGCTATCGTACCGGTTGAACTTCCTAATTTCCGCATTCAACAACCCTGAACTAATTAGTGAATGGAAAAATGGGAAACCATATCGGGATTATGAAAATAAAAGCAACACATTTGAAATAATGGGTTTCTGGCAAACAAAAGATTCCTCGAACAAGATTTTTGTAAGATGGCGATTCCACAATCAGGTACATAACATTTATAATAATTACCATCAATTCCAAACAGGTATTCTATTCTATATCAATAACAACAAATAATAAATAAACGATGAAAACAATCCTAATTAGATTAGCTTTAGTGCAAGCCGTATTTCTTATGATAGCAGGAATAGCTAATTCACAAATTCTTGTAAAAGAGAAGTCAAAAAAAAACAGTCCCTCTTCTGTAAATGTTGGTTCAATCATTAATATGCAGGCTCAATATAATAATCCAGATATAAACAAAATGCCATTTAATACTTCACCATATTCTGGAAATAGTTCACATAATAGGAACAATACTAAAAGTTTGTCAAACGTAACTACAACGATAAATCGACCTGCATATGCGTTTAATTCTTATTTTAGTGATTTAGTAATCTTCGACCTAGATAATCCTAGTGTTGATTATCCAATAAGTCCTCAACTAAGCTCGGGATGGCCTATAGCTGGTACATGGATATACAATCAATGGTATTGTAATACAAATACTGATTTATTAGTTAAAATCAACATATACGACGGTTCTATTGATACAGTTGGATCAACAGTGCCTGGACTTGTAGGCATTACTTTTGATTATCTCAACGATATATTATTGGGAATTCAATGGGATGGATCACTATATAACATAAATTGGCTTACAGGAGTTGGCAATTTAATTAGTCAAGATAGTGATAATGGATTTTATGCAATAGCTTGTGACTTATCTGGAAATTTTTACGGTGCAAAGTGGGATACGCTTTTGTGGGATAATCAATTATACTCAGTAAATCAAGTTACTGGTTCGAAAAATCTAATTGGTAATCTTGGTTTTTGGCCTAATTATATCTCGGGTCAGAGTATGCAATTTGATCATTATACGGGTAATTTATATATGGCTGCATATAATTGGGTCGCATTAGCAAATGGATCACTATCTGGAGGACAGCTTCGTTCAGTGAATATAAATACTGGCCAATCAACCTATATTGATAGCTTTTTACTAGATGCACAATACCTTGGATTTGCAATCCCGTATAACCCGGATACATTGTTAGCTGATTTTGAAGCTGACACAACTATCGGTTCTAATCCTTTTGATGTTCATTTTAATGATCTATCAGAAGGATATCCAAATGCATGGCATTGGGATTTTGGAGATAGTTTAACAAGTAATGTTCAAAACCCAGTACATACTTATCAGAATCCCGGGGCATATACAGTTTCATTAATTGTATCGGACGGGGTTGTTTCCGACACAATTGTTAAACCAAATTATATTATAGTGGGATTAGTTGCCGATTTTGCAATAAGCGATACATGTGTCTCGCCAGGTACACAAGTTCAGTTTGCTGATTCAAGCACTGGAAACATATTGACTTGGTACTGGGATTATGGGGATGGATTTAACGATACCATTCAAAACCCACTTCATACTTACCTTGATACAGGCATTTATAGTGTTTCTTTAATCGTCTCTGATTCTATTACTTCAGACACAGTATCCTATACCAAAATAATTCATGTAAGTGATCTCGCTGCTAATTTTACTTTTTCAGATACTTTAATTGAGCCTGGCGGATCAATTCAATTTACAGATTTAAGTTCTGGTTGCGTAGATTCTTTGTTTTGGGATTTTGGAGATGGAGTAACATCAATGGATCAAAATCCTTTGCATTTCTATACAAATCCTGGTATTTATTCTGTAAGCCTTATAATATCAGATGGAGGAAACAGTGATTCCCTAATTGCACAGGATTTAATAGTTGTCAGTACACAAGTGATGAATATTGATCCAATAGTTGCGAATGTCTCCTGTTTTGGATTAAATAATGGAGCAATTGAGCTAAACGTTTCCGATGGGATTTCACCCTATACTTATTCGTGGTCAACAGGGGTGTCAGTTTCTTCAATTTCTAACCTGGGACCTGGAAGCTACCAGGTTACTATTACCGATTCAGGATTTATAGAATCCAATCTATCTTTCAATATTTCGGAACCGGGGCCCTTAACATTATCGTCCATCAATTACGATATAGCGTGTTTTGGATTTTCTAATGGATCAATTGACCTTACCGTTTCTGGTGGGACTTTGCCATATTCATACGTATGGAGCAATGGATCAATGATAGAGGATCTAAGCACTTTGTCAGTTGGAATTTATTCGGTTACTGTAAGCGATGCGAATAATTGTCTCCAAACTGAAACTACACAGATTGCCACTGCAACGCCCATTTTGCTTAACGAGAACCTTGTCGATGCTTCGTGTAATAATGGACAAACAGGTAGTATTACACTTTCTGTAAGCGGTGGATATGCTCCGTATTCTTATATATGGGATACAGGATCGACAAGTGCTGCTATTTCAAGTTTAGGTACAGGGAACTATTCAGTAACTGTAAACGATATTGCGGGTTGTGGTGTAATAGAAAGCTTCTTTGTGGGCACAGGAGGTAATATTGGGATTTCAGGGTTAGAGACCAATGTAAGTTGTTATTCAGGAAACGATGGAAGTATTACGACATCCATTGTTGGGGGAACTTTACCCTATTCTATAGTTTGGAGTAATGGGGCTGTCTCTCAGAATATATCAAGTTTACAGGCAGGAAATTATTCGATAACTGTATCAGGCAGCAATGTATGTGTTGGGACAGCCGAATTTACTGTAACTGCTCCCACTGATATTGAGATTGGAGGGACTTTGACAGACGAAAATTGTTTCAATTCGCAGGATGGTGCTATTGATCTGAATGTAAGTGGAGGAATATCTCCATATAGTTTTCTTTGGAATAGCGGATCTGCTTCAGAGGATATTTCAAATCTTTCCGGTGGTCTTTATTCAGTTACAGTAACCGATGATAATGCCTGCTCCAAGACTGCTAGTTATAACATTAATTCAAATTTAGCTATTACAATATCTACTTCAGTAAGCAATGTAAGTTGTGCAGGTGCAGTCGATGGGAGCATCAACATAAGTATTAATGGAGGAGCAGGGAATTATTCATTTGATTGGAGCAATGGAGCCGCCACAGAAGATTTGTACAATGTGTCTATAGGTAATTATTCTGTTATTGTTACTGATGCTAATGGGTGTACCCAAACAGAAAACTATACGGTAAGTTTTGTTCCTGAAATAAGTATATCAGAAATAATAAGTCCTGATAATGGAAATTCTGATGGTAGCATTGATATTACAATATCCGGGGGCACTGCTCCCTACACCTATTCATGGAGCAATGGAAACGTCACCGAAGACTTAATTAATGTATCATCGGGAAACTATACAATTACTATAATTGATGCAAGTAATTGTGAAAAAATAGGCTCATATCTCATCCCCTATGGAATATCAATGGATTTATCCTTTGATGGTGCAAATGATTATGTTGAAATACCTGCTTCACCAAGCTTAAACCTTCAGGATTCATTTACAATTGCTTCATGGATAAACCCTAGGAATTGGGGTTCAGTCTCAGGTGCTGGTTATGGATACCTATTCACAAAAGAAAAAATCATAGTTTTCTTACATAATAATGGATATAGTGCATATAATACTCATAGCCTTCTCATTATGATGCAAATGGAAAATGGACAAAGTATCTACATGAATACCCCGGAGAATTCTGTCTCACTTAATAGTTGGCAACATGTGGCATTCACATATTCTACTGGAGATCCTCATATATATATTAATGGTTCAGAAGCTCAGATTAATTATCCTTTTGTGGATATTCCTATAGGCAATGTTAATAATAATGTTGGTGATTCATTGCTTCTTGGAAATCGTTCAGATCTACAAAGACCCTATCATGGTGAAATTGATGAGGTCAAGATTTGGAATACAGTATTATCTCAATCTGAAATACAGGAGCAATTTTGTGGAATAAATAGCCAAACCAATCTTGTGGGTTATTGGCCTTTTGATGAAAACAGTAGTAGTACAACTTTACATGATTATTCCACTAATTATCAAAATGGAGAACTGATTAATTTCAACTTTTCAGATTCTTTGAGTGGATGGACAGAAAAAGATTGCATTGCCATACCAGATAATGATATAGGAGTTACGACCATACACACAAGTGAAATTACGGTACCTGCTATTGGTGAGTTGGGTCAAAATGCAAGCATCGGTATTAAAAACTTTGGCTTAGATTTTACAAATCAACAGGTGTTTGTCTCCTACAGTTTTAGTGGTGGAATAACATATATTGATACCATATTGGTTAGCTTACCAACATTTGAAGAATATTTCCATCAATTAAATCATCCATTGCAGTTAGGTTCTGTAGGAAGTTCTCAACTTACAGTTAACCTTTCTTTGCAAAATGATGCAAATTTTATTAATGATACTGCCAGTTTTACAATTGAAGTATTGGATATAGACAGACCTGCCGTAGTCAATGTTTATGGAGAGTATAGGTTGTTTGACCTAGATAATCCTGCTATTGAATATCCGTTTGCTTCAGGTGTATCTTTCAGCACAGGTACATGGGCTAATAACAAGTGGTATGCTGTTCTCGACTCTTATTTATCCGATTACTTAGTTACCATTGGTATTTTTGATGGTACTGTTGACACCGTTGCTCAAATTGTGGATGGTCTCGATGGAATTGCTTATAATGAAGTTGATAGTATGCTTTATGGAATTACACAATTCGGAGATATTTATTTGATTGATGTAGAATCAGGAAATGATTCAATCATTGGAAACATGAGTGTTTCCTATGGGTTTCGCGGTCTTGCTTGTAGCCCGGATGGGTTACTCTATACTGTGAATATTTCATTAAATAGATACTATACCTTTAATATACAAACAGACACTTCCAATATTTTAGGATATTTCTATGGTGAGGCAAACTATACTGGGTTAGAATTTGATAAATACAGTGGCACACTTTATTCTACTTATTATGATTATAGTACAGCTTCCAGTGGATTAATTCAGATTGATACTGCATCAGGCAGTTTTAACTATGTTGGAGATTTTTCAACCTTAACTGTGACACAAGGATTTGCTATCATCGATATTACAGAATCTAACCTTAGTGTAGATTATTACTCACAATCCGTGTCCTGTTTTGGATCAAATGACGGGAGCTTATCCGCAATTGCAACTGGTGGTACGACTCCATACAATTATTTGTGGTCGACTGGTGATACAGTAGAAACCATAAGTAGCCTTTCTTCGGGATGGTACTTCATTACAATTACTGATGATGCTGGGAGTGTTCTTCATGATAGTGCACAAGTTACCCAGCCGAATGAGATAGCAATAAATGCAACTGTTACTGATGTTTCAAACATTGGAGGTTCGGATGGTTCTATCCAACTTTCTATTTCCGGTGGTATATCTCCATATACATATTTATGGTCAAACGCTGCAACATCTTTAACCATTTACAATCTTATTACTGGTGTTTACGCTGTTACAGTAAGTGATGCGAACCAATGCCAACAATCTGGTGTTTTTACCGTAAATGGCCAGTTAAATGGATTTGCGCCAGCATGGGGCTATCTAAATACAGGTAATTTCCACACCATTTTAATTCAAAATACAACTCCTGTTACTATTGATGGTGTCCAAATATCAAATGGCGATTACCTTGGTGTATTTTATGATTCATTAGGAATATTAGCTTGTGCCGGTTATGCAGAATGGTCAGGGCAACCCCTTACATTTATTGCTTGGGGAAACGATTCTCAAACTCCCGAATTTGATGGCTTTAGTTCAGGGGAAACCTTTAAATGGAAAATATGGAGGTCAAGCGATGAAACCGTGTTTGAGGCAGAAGCTACCTATATCCAACCTCCTTCCATGCCAAATACAAATACATATATTACCAATGGGATGAGTAGTCTATCTTCCATTGAAGCTATCACTGTTGAATATCAATATATTAGTTTGCCACAGGGATGGAGTTATTTCTCAAGTTACATTGATCCTTTTGAGCCAAATCTTGACAGTCTTTGCGCATCTTTTGTTACAGAGGTAATTATTGCTAAGGATGGCTTAGGCTTGACTTACTGGCCGCAATATGGAATTAATGTGATTGGCAATATCCTTATTGGTGAAGGTTATCAGATAAATCTTTCCTCGGCCCAGACTATGACAGTGGCAGGAATATCGGTTGTACCAGAAAATACACCTATCACAATTCCTCAAGGATGGAGTTACCTTGGTTATTTACGGCAAACACCTGCCCCAATTAATGTATTATTAAGTCCAATTGTAAGTGAAGTCATTATCGCAAAAAATGGAATTGGACTAACTTATTGGCCTCAGTACGGAATTAATGTAATTGGCAACATGAACCCTGGCGAAGGCTACCAGATAAAAATGACCTCAAGCCAAACCCTTACTTATCCGGCCAATACGAGTGCATTTTCAAAATCAGCGCCGATTCATCTGCAACCGGTTCATTTTGCAAAGGCAAAAAACACAGGCAACAATATGAGCCTGGGCATTATTGCATCGAACTTTGAGGCAGAGGCAGAAATTGGGGTTTTCAGCCCTGCTGGTTTACTGGTAGGTTCTGCTGTAGTTAATAGTGATTTCACTGCCATAACCCTTTGGGGCGATGATGAAACCACACCCGAAATTGATGGACTAATTGAAGGGGAAGAATTTATACTAAAGCTTTGGAATAAAGATGTGAGAATCGTGGAATTAAAATCCTGGATTGAAGGGAACATCAGCTATTCGAAAGATAAAATTGCTATTGCACAGCTTTCTGAGGATTACAATTCAACAAGGATACTTCTTAATCAAAATATTCCGAATCCTTTTTCAGTTGAAACCGAATTCAGTTTTTATCTTCCGGAAAAAACATTGGTAAGGTTTTCCATTTTCAACTTGTTGGGCGAAAGAGTAGATATCTTAATCGATAAGGAATTGGAACAAGGAGATCATACCTTGAAGTATGCGATAAATAGCCTTCAGTCAGGTACGTATTATTATAGGCTTGAAACCCCTAAAGCGATACACACCAAAAAAATGGTGATTATGAAGTAGATTAGTGAGAAAATGCAAGTGAAAAGCCTGCCCATTATGGGGTGGGCTTTTCTATTTTCAAATTACCCCAATCATAGTGGCACAGCTAATCAGTTCCATTACATTTTTGCATTTGGCTTTGGCCAGCATTTTACGGCGGTGTGTATCAACAGTGTGACGGCTAATGAATAGTTCGTCGGCAATAGCTTTGCTGCCAAGCCCCGATTTAAGTTTTAGGAGTATCTCTTTTTCGCGTTTGGAGAATTCAATTGTATCAGGGCTATTTTCTATTTCTTCTAAAATTACCCTACCCGATTCACGGTGGATTACTGACAGGTTTATACTGGTATTGGTTTTGATCCTGGAAATATCTGTAAGAATTGAAAAAGCACTCATTATTTTATTGTTTACACAGTTTTGAAATACAGTGCTTTGCCTTAATACTTTTACGTAAGACCCGTCTTTTTTTCGTATTCTATAATCAATGGAAGTTTCAACGCTGAAAGGGTCAGGACTTAGTTTTCTGGCCCACTTATTCGATAATTTTAGAAGATAAAAGTATCTTTTAAAATCATCGGGATGATAAAATCTGGATAAGAGGTCATGGTTAAATTCCTGTTCCGAATACCCTAATAGTTCAGATATTCCTCTTTGGTAGGAAATTTCCATGTCTTTCCAGTTAACCACGTAAATTGCCTGACTGGGAAGTAGTGGGTACTGATCCAGAGCGGTGAAGGACTTATTAGTACAATCACAATCCTTGAATTGATCAGAATAATTTTCAAAAAAAGTTTTAAAGGACCTGGCATGTTCAGTCATTTCAGACATTTTATGGGTTAAATATGGAATTAGCAAATTCGACCAAAATGGGATTAAATTCTGTGGGGCACTCTATTTGACTGCTATGCCCAGCTCCTTCTATTGTGAAAATTTTGTGTTTATAAATATTTTCAAGTTTGAGGTTTTCGAGGTATTCTCTTCTTACGAATGGGTCCATGCTACCATGACTTATGGCAATTGGAATACCCGATGATTCTAAAATCTTCACCTCGTCAGAAAATTTTCCTTCGGAAAGCGATTGGGAAAGATGAACCCGGAATGTTGGATCGGTCGACGCTAAAAGCGAATGGATCATTTCTTGTTGTATTTCACCCGAAACCAGTTTGCCCAGTTTCTGAACTTCATCCTCCAATAGGTTCTCTTTGTAAAACAAGGGCAGGTCGGGGTGCGGGTAAAATAGCTCATTTATATTTAAAGGTAATGAGATGGGAGGTGTGCCCCAGACCATAAGACCTTTACAATTTTTCACATAAGGTAAACATTCGATGGCCACATGGCCGCCCAGCGAATGGCCGGCAAAAATAAAATCGCCAATTTGTTGTTGCTCCACAAAACTTGAGATAATATCGCGTAGCCCCCATAAGCTATAATCCGCACTGCGGTTTACCGACCATTCCGATTTACCATGACCGGGAAAATCAATTGAGATTAAATTGAAGTCCTCGAATTGTTTATCTTCAAATTGATTCAGGAAAGTTTCGGACGATAAGGAATTCCCATGCAGGAAATGAATGGTCTTATTTCCATTGCCCTGTGTATAGTTATGAATTTTCAATCCATTAACCTCCACTAATTTTTCAGTCATTTGTTCTGCTTATTTTATAGTTACAAGCGGCCTTTCAATTCTGTATTAATAACCCATTTGGAAATATAATTGTTTAAATGATTTTTTTTGAATAAGGCTTATTCTAAATAATAATTTCGACCTGCCAACTTTTTAAAGTTTAATAATTACTGATATTTTGAGAGATTTCATGAGAGCTATAAAGCTGTCATTCTAAATTATTGTCATATATTAATTTTATGTTAAGTGGTTAAAACCAAAGAAGGCAACCCAAAATTAATATCTCTAATCTATTGCTTGTCATGCAAATAATGGGTTAAAAAACAGAAAGGTTATCAAGCCACAAATCAATTGAAAACCAGTAAGCAGGACAAAAAAAAGAGGGACATCAGCCCCTCTCTTCAAAAGTATTTCTTCTAAATTTTATTTCGTGATCACGATTTTTTGTTGCCATTTCACACGGCTGCCCGATACCTCAATAAAATAAATACCTGAATTGAGTCCGCCCACTGGAATAGTCAAACGATTGATCCCCTGGATGAATTGATGGCTCAAATAGGGTTGAGCAATCATTTCGCCCAGGATATTATAAATGCTCACATCAGCTTTTTGTGCTTCGACAAGCTCAGCAGACAGAAGCATAAAGTCACTTGCCGGATTCGGTGAAACCTCTACCATTGATTCATTTAATACTCCATCGATTCCAACCAGGTCGCACACCTTGATCACAAACGACTTGTAAACGGTATCCGATAGGGCATCGGTCAACCATAATTCCACATTGTGGAAACCTACCTGGGCAAAATCGGGGTTTCCGCTCAGGGTGCAGGTCCAGTTGCCATTATCGGTGATGGTAATCCATGAAGGGAAAATATCCCCACCCATGTATAAGATATCCGAACTGTTCAAATCAAATCCTTCGATGATCAATTCCATATTGGTTCCATATTCAACACCAATGGTATCTGCAATAGAGGTTGTAAACAAGGGTTGGTAATTGATGTTCAACGGCGGCAGCACAATATAATCGATCCAGGCACAATCCTGGCCTTCCGAAACATATCCGTCTTTTTTATAAACCCATTTCAAGGTGTGTGTACCGGCAGTAAGCCAATAGGATTCTTTCGACCAGTCGATTTCGCCCGCCCATTGATCTTGCGAAGCACCATCGATAAAGAATTCGAGGTAGTCGTAAATGGACCATCCGGCAGGTTCGCAGGATACTTTTTTATAAAACGATAAGCTATCAGCGGCAGTAGTTTCAATGGTCAGTGTTAAGGTCGAACTTTGGCTGTTGGAGATGTTTGCCGATTGGGCCATGTACAATCCCTCGTAAGGGCTGTTGCCGGTAATAATCCACGGGAATATATTGTCGTTGGTCCAATCGAAACTGCCAAATGAATTGGCTTCCCAATCTTCTACAATCAAGCCTACTTTTTCATTGATCGTAATACTGGCTGAATAGGACCCGGCATTTAATTCAAAAGTAAAATCAACCATAGTTCCCATTGGTGTATAGGGCGAAATCTGAACATTCGCGGCAAAGGGAACTAGATTAGAGATGGTAAGCGCCCCCATATTAATGGTTGAATCGAGTATGGTCACAAAAGGGCTTGTCGATGATATAGTACAAACTGCATCGGGCGAAATAGCATGTCCAACATTGTTGCCTGCAAGGTTTAATGCTGCACTTTCGCCTGCATCGAGACGGCCATTTTGCATTGTGCCTTGATCAGTGATATTCAAAAAGTCAATATCAAGTACGGGTGCATTCAATGTCAAACTAAAAGTAGAAATCCAGCTATTGGACAAATTGTCGCCCAATAAAAGATCGAAATGAACGATATGCTGGTCTTCTATCGAATCAGCAATTGAAAGGGCATAAGCACCAAGGGCTTGAACAATTGCGCTCGAATCGATATCCCCAAAATTATGAGTATTTCCGGTAAGGGTCACGTTTGCATCGGTGGTTGAAAGAGTTCCTGTCACGTTATTGGCCATTTCGATACCTACGTTGGTAAGGGAAATATCTAAAAGGATATCTTCTGAGAAATCGGGCATGTTGTTGTTGTTGCCTATGGGGTCTTGAACAATAGAAGAAATATAGGTGACAAAAGGCCCGTTGTTGGGGATGATCTCCACAGTGCCCACATAAGTCATCATATTGAAACCGGTTACAGTTACCGTAATATTTCCTACCGAAGCAAGAGGTGTAAAATTGACCAGAGCTGCACCACTTATTACTTTGGCAGTTCCCAGGATAGTACTTCCCATGGTTAGGGCCACAGTTGCATTTTCGAGACTGCAATTTACGGTAAACTGGTTGCTGCCGATAAATGTGGTTGGGAGGTGGCTAACGGTATAAGTAATGGGCGCAGCCGTGCGGCACATCACCGAAGGATCGCCAAACAGATTCCAGGTGTCGGCCATTGCAGGCCCACCCGTTGTCAGGTATTCGTCGAGCATTTGACTAATTCCATTCATGCTGATCCCACCAAAACTTCTTTGAATATTATTGGAGTAGCTTTCAACCAGAATATCCACCATTTCGTCCTGGCCACACATAGGTGGGTTCCAGCTTTGGTTGATGGTGGACATTAAAGTCGCAATTGCACCGGTTGGTTCCCCATTATAGGTAGCACGTGTCCAGGCTTCGGCAAAACAAGTATTGTTGACAAAATTTCCATTTACACAGGCAACGGCCCAAATAAAGGGTAACATATTCGAGTTGGTCAGCGCATTTACATTTGTATTGCTGAAACCTGAGGTACTGAAAGCAGTGTTGCTGCCATGACCGGTATACACGATTACCCCTGCACCGCTGCCATTCAATTCGGAGGCAACCGAAGATGCGGAAGGGTCGCCCGAAGCATCGAGGCCACCCTGCGATCCATCAAAAAATTCGGTCTTTGCGGTATAGGTGAAAGCCATCTGGTCTAATTGCATATTTCGCACATGCTCATAGTCCATTTCGCCGTCATCGCCTGGGCCTTGTGCTGACCCCAGCCCCATAGTGCGGCCATAAAAACCGGATACCTGAGGAGATAATTCATATTCAACCGAACGCTCAACCATCGTCTCACAATCTCCGGCAGTTTCACAGGAGAACCTTCCAACAAAAACTTCGGAATACGAATCGCTACCCAGGATATAGCCATAGGAATTGTCCGAATCGCCCGAAGATGAACTCATGGTTGGGACAAAAGCAGCATCCCCAACCAACAGCACATAAGCAAGGTTATGGGTATTATAGAAAGAAGTAATGTAGGCTTTGATTGCTGTGGCGTTGGCATAATTCGCCGAATTTTCAAGGGTGGTTTGCATGCCCCGTTGGATTTTCCAGGCAACAAATGGTTCCATGGTTTCGATAAAATTAGGATGGCAAATAATCAGCATTTCGCCCTCTTCACTTACCGGAGTATATTTGAGCGATTGAAAATTCAAAAATTGCTTCTTATAAATATGTTCAAATTCTTCCACATAACGATTCATATTATTCGTTCTCACAAGTGGATTGACGACCTGACCAACCTCAGGAAAAACACGAACGGTAAAATCAGTATAAATGCGAAGCACCTTTGTTGCCGGATTGTATTGAAATGGTGTAAAAACAACAGTCTGCCCCCGGAAATCGCGTAGAATATAGGGTTCGTGCAAGGACGCTATGTTTTCGGGGTAAAAACCATTTTGCTGATACACGTTCCCATACGTATAAGGAACTGTGGCAGGATCGATATCACGAGTAAAATCGCCCTTGGAAGGTGCCACCTCAATATTCTCCAACTCAATATAGTTTGAAGAAAGAATCTCAATGCCCATATTCGCATTATCAGGGATTATTAACGAATGGGTAAATTTAGGAAGATCTGGTGCGCCAGCTTCTAATAACGGTGTCCCGTCAGGTGTTATAACAACCGAAGCAACACCTTGCCCTGTTCGCACTTCCTTAAAACGATAGGCGTTTACATCCACATGAAGGATCATTTCAGAATCCTTCGAGCTAATCAATTTAACCTGATTTTCGGTTTGCTTGTTTTTCTGAATAATATTCCATTGCCCGTTCGATAATGCCAATACCGGCATCAAAATAACAGCTACTAAAAAAGTAATAATTTGCTTCATTTTAAATCCCATTTAATCGAATTGAATAACAAACATCCCCGGTTTTTGGGCCGGGGATGAAATTTTATTTTGTAATGATAATTTTATGTGTGCTAATCTGCGAGGTCGTCGCGAACCTGCAATAATAAATCCCGGAATCGTAATCCTTCAAGTCCAGGTCGATTGAATACACGCCCGATGATTGAGCTTTCGAATCGACTGGGCTATTGACAAGCTCGCCCAAGGAATTATAAATGTGAAGGCTCACAGTTTCCAATTTAGTTAATTGATAATTGATCGTGGTAAAGCCCTTGCTTGGATTTGGATAGATCGTTAGGTCAATATCACCAGCTACTTTATCAATGCCCACCAAAGGAGCTACTGTGATCTCAAAAACATGAGGGGTAAATGCAATCCCATCGTTGGCTGAAATAATTACCTGATGTGTGTAAATATCGAACCCGGTAGGCGTACCCATGAGCGTGCCTGTTCCGTTACCATTGTCGGTAAATGTTAACCAGCCCGGAATGGTGACAGGATTGACACTTACATTGTCGCCATCGGCATCGTATGTAAGCAAGGTGTAAGTGTATAGCGAACCTTTAATAGCCTCAATATTATCGGTCGATGTAAATTCAGGTGCAGTATTGTTTGTCGAACCATTCAACAATGGGAACTCGATAAGGTCGACCCAGGCGCAATCGCTGCCACCAGTGGCATAGCTGTCTTTTTTATAAACCCACTTCAAGGTGTGTGTGCCAACTGTCAATGGGTAACTTTCCTGCGACCAGGCGACTTCTCCGCCCCACTGATCCTGGGAATTGCCATCGATAAAGAATTCGAGATAGTCGTACAATCCAAATGAGCCCCCTTCTTCGCAGCTAACTTTCTTATAAAACTTCACAAAATCGGCTACGGCCACATCAATCGAAATTTGCAACACAGTGGAAGCACTGTTGCCAATTGCACCCGAACGGGCTGCAAAACTGCCTTCGTACAATTCGCTCGAAGTAAGAGTCCAAGGTATATTAGAGCTATTTTCCCAGCTATATGATGTGAACGTATTCGATTCCCAATCTTCTGCAATCAAACCAACTTTATTTTCCTGAACATCGGAACCTGTAAACATGCCCGACTCTAAATCGAAATTCAGGTCAACCAACGTGGTAAGGGTAGTTGTAGGATCAATCACGAGAGTCGAAACAACAGGCACGGGTATCATTGGATCAAGCTGACCCATGGCAAATGAATCTGTCAGTATTTCGAGGTAGGGGCTTGTTGACGAAAGGTAGGAAAAAGCGTCCAGGGATTCAACATGCCCGGTGTTTTGTACATGATGGGTCATGAATATGACCTCGCCCGCATCGAATCGGTGGTTGTTGTTTCCACCAATGGAGTCGTTGAACCCAACAAATTCAACTTCCATTTTAGGAGCATTGATTGTTATGCTTAGTGTAGAGGACCAGGTATCGGTGCCATCGGTTACATCAATCGTAAAGGGTACTGTGTGTTGATCTTCAAAATAAGGGGCAACGGATAACTGGAATGCGGCATTCAGTGCCATATTCGAACTGGCTACAATAGTCCCGTAAAGGGCTGTATTCTGAACAATGCTAATGCATGTATCGGTAGTCGACAAGGTCGCAGCAACGTTACTGGCATCAACCGTTCCCAGGTTATTCAAGGTCACGTTCAAGCTTACCGTCTCCATAAAATCGGCGGAGCCATTGTTGTTGGCCTGGGTATCATCAATAGTATGATCGGCATAAACAACAAAAGGTGCATTGTTGACAATAATATCAATGGTGCTGATATAGGGTTGCCTATCTTGTTTGGTAGCCACAATGTCAACAGTGCCAACCATCATGATCGGGTCGAAATCCAATGCCACTGTACCGGTTGCATCGGCTATTCCAGCATCGAGCAAAACTCCATCCTGGCTGAGGGCAACATAAGCATGTTCTTCCGTAGTTACCGATAGGGTGGTTGTTCCTACAGGAACGGCTGCATAATGAGTACATGAAAGGGCAGTAGGAACTCCCATGTATGTAGAGACCGAAGGATCGCCCATCAAGTGGTAAATCTCCCAGTAATAATCTTCCGCGCCATTGGCTGCTGTAACCGCCAGGTTTCCGGCTTGCACAATCTGTCCGTTGGTCACATACCAGTTGGTTAGGGCTTCGCCATTCTCATGAAAAAGGCCATCGTAAGCACCTAATCCTGTAGCAGCGTAAGTCGGGTTGGCCGAAATGGAGCCAGTTCCAACGCCCCACCAATAATCCTCATTCCAATAGGTTGAATTAGAACCTCCAATATAGCCCATTGCGCCTTTGTCTTCGGCACGGAGAATGGCCTCTCCAAAACATTCGCTCTCTTCAAATTTAACCGACAGACAACAATTCCCGATCATCAATGGATATTTGTGGCTATTGTTCAGGCTGGAAATATTCGATGTAGTAAAACTCGGATCGCCCCAGCCTGATGAACTGCAATGCGCTGTGTAATTGGCAAAACCAACCCCATTGCTGATATTTCCAATAATTGCAGCTGATGCCCCCGCACTGTTCGAGGTAATAGGACTGCCACTGCCATACAAATACGTGTGTGAAGTAAGGCCATGTGCCAGGTTAAAATAATTGCTTGTGCCATAATTTATCTGTCCATTTCCGTAGGTTGGCGCCATACCTGCATCAACCCCGGCAATCATAACCACTTCGCCAAGGAAAGCGGGGTTTGGCATCAAGTATTGTTCGTATTCCAGTGTTTTGTTGATCTGCGATTGCAGCTGTTCGGTATTGGTGGCAGAAAAACGTCCGTAGTAAACTTCAGGATAAATATCGCCTGCTCCATCGTAGGTACAATAATACAAGTCGGATACATGGCTTCCTGTCGTTCCTGAAAAAGCGGGTATT